>DATKCT010000044.1:0-12256 GCA_035513055.1 Verrucomicrobiales bacterium
GACGGAGACGACGCAGGCGCAATGGGCAGCGCTGATGCCAGACAATCCGAGTATTTTCAAGGGTGAGAGTTTGCCTGTGGACAACGTGACTTGGGATGAGGCGAAGGCATTTGCCGCGGCATTGACAGAGCGGATGCGGCGCGAGGGAATGCTCGATCCGGGTTGGGAGTTTCGGCTGCCTACCGAGGCGCAGTGGGAATACGCCTGCCGAGCCGGGACGAGAATGGCCTATCACACAGGCGACGGGGAAGAGGCGCTGCACAAGGCAGGTTGGTATAGTGGGAATTCGGAGCGCAAGCCCTCGCGGATGGGTGAGTGGCTGCGGTCGATTCCGGTGTTTGAGGGGTGGTTTCCGGGGAACACAGGAGCGAAACCATGGCCTGCCGGAAAGAAGGAGGAGAATGCTTTCGGATTGCAGGACATGCACGGGAACGTGTGGGAGTGGTGTGAGGATGTGCATGGAGAGTATGGGGCTGGCAGCGTAGTGGATCCGATAGGGCCCTCGACCGGCTCCGGCCGCGTGCTCCGGGGCGGGTCCTGGAACCTCGTCGCGGCCTGGTGCCGCTCGGCCTCCCGCCTCGGGTACGGGCCTGGCGACCGGGGGGACTACCGGGGCTTCCGGGTCTGTCTGCTTCCCGGTCCGGCGGCGGAGCCGCAGCCTCAGGAATAGAGAGGATGCCCGGCGGGCCCAGAGCGTGGCGTGTTCGGAATGCGAGGCCCTGGAGGCGAACCGGACGAGTTATCCGCCGCATTGAAGGCGGACCCCCGCACGGCAGGAGACCCCAACCCTCGGAGGGCGAAGTTCACTGTGGAGGAATCCGGAGGGTCGGAGAAAGTGAGAGGAGTGAGCGGCGTCGAGAAGGAGACACGGCAACCTCGAGCAAGCAGGAAACGGAAAGCTCTGATCGCCACGGCGTTGGTGGGAACGGTGCTGGGTATCCTGCAGCTTGGCGGCGCATGGAAATGGGGAGCGTTCGGCGCAAAAGCGAATGAGAAGGTGTTCGACCTGGGAAACGGCGTGCGGATGACGTTCTGCTGGTGTCCGCCCGGCACGTTTCTGATGGGAAGTCCCGTGGGTGGGGCAGGGCGCCGTCTCAACGAGCGCCAGCATGAGGTGACCTTGACCCAGGGATCTTGGATGGCCTACGGCTGCGATACACCGCATCCCTCTGAGCACCGCGAACTCCATGCTTGAAGGAGTGGATGCCTCGCAGCAGGGCCGCTCGATTCAAGAACAGCCGGACGCTCCGTTCCCCGGTCGATCCTGAGTTGCACTTTCCCTATACATGGAAGTAAGTTTTTTTGTGGACACACCCGTAGTCTCTTGCAGTCCGGACGTCATGGGCGGCGCCCCGGTGTTTTCCGGCACGCGAGTGCCGGTTCAGACGCTTCTCGATTATCTGGAAGGCGGCGATTCGATCGATGAGTTCCTGGAAGGTTTTCCATCGGTCAGTCGAGAGCAGGTGATCGCGTTTCTTGAACAAGCGAAAGACCATCTCATCGCCGGCGCCTCGTGAGAGTGCTTCTCGATGAGTGCGTTGATTGGCGTCTTTCGCGTTCGATAGTAGGTCACGAAGTCCAGACTGCGCGCGGCATGGGATTTCAAGTTGCGAGCACGGACAGTTGTGGTTCACCATTTCTCCAGCGACAAGGGCGTACACAGGAGGTGTTAAGGAGCCGGACTAATCCTTTCGGCGGGCGCGGGCCCGGCCGGGACCGGGATGGGGCCGGCGGAAACGGCTGAGTCCCCCGTTGCGTTTGGCGGCAAGCCGGGCCCGGGGACCGGTGGCGCTCCGGGATTCTTCGCAGTGGAAGCCATGATCGAGATCATGCGGCACGGGCTGCCGAAGCAGGCTCTCAATGCCGCGGAGCATGTCGCGTTCCTCGGCGCAGCAGAATGAGATGGCCTCCCCTTCGGCTCCGGCGCGGCCGGTGCGGCCGATACGATGCACGTAGTTCTCGGCTTCGATGGGAAGGTCGTAATTGATGACGTGGGTGATTCCATCGACGTCGATCCCGCGGGCTGCCACATCGGTGGCCACCAGGACCCGATAGCGCCCGGAGACAAAGCCGGAGAGGGCGCGGGTGCGGGCAGCTTGGCTTTTGTTCCCGTGGATGGAGGTACCGGAAATGCCTTCCTTCTCCAAGCGGTCGGCAACTTTGCTCGCCATGTGCTTCATTTGGGTGAAGACGATGGCTTTGCGAATGCCGGGTGAATCGAGCAGCGAAAGCAGGAGGCGCTCTTTGTTCTGTTTTCCGACGAATAGGACGCGTTGCCGGATCCGCTCGACGGTGGGTTGACCGCGAGCGATGGCGATGCGGACCGGGTCGTTGCAGAGGCTTTGGGCCAATTCCTCCATGCGACGGTCGAGCGTAGCGGAAAGGAACAGGGACTGACGGCCTTCGGGCAATGTGGCGATGATTCGCTTGATGTCGGGAAGGAAACCCATGTCGAGCATGCGATCGACCTCGTCGAGGACGAAACAGGAGATGTTGTCGAGAGAGAGACGGCGTTGCTCGAGGAGATCGAGCAAGCGGCCGGGAGTGGCCACTGCGATATCGACGCCCTGATCGAGGGCGCGGACCTGGGGAAACTGCGCGACTCCTCCGGTGATGACCGTGTGGCGGATGCGCAGGTGGCGTCCATAGGTGCTCAAGCTGTCTCCGATCTGCGCGGCCAATTCACGAGTGGGAGCGAGGATGAGGACTTTGGGCCGGCGGGGAAGAGGGCGTTGCCAGGCGGCGTCAAGGCGCTGCAGGATCGGCAACACAAAGGCGGCCGTCTTGCCGGTGCCGGTTTGGGCGCTGGCCACGAGGTCTCTTCCTTCAAGCAAGTGAGGGATGGCTTCCGCCTGGACAAGCGTGGGAAGAAGATAGGCTTCTTCGTGGAGGGCGCGCTGCAATTGCGGGATCAGCAAGCCGAACACCCCTTCGGCGGGAGGCACTGGTTCACGGGAATGCGAGGGCGGAACCCGCTCGAAATCCGGTTGCGGCATCGAGCGCGTATGCGGAGGGCGCGTCGAGGACGCAGGACGCCGGCGGCCCCGCACTGGACGGCTGGCATTTTGATAGTATGGACGTGACATGGATCGTTTCTCTCTGGGTGCTGGTCCGGGTGATGGCGCGATTCGCCTCCCCGGACGCGCGGAAGAGAAACGGCAGCTTAATAGCGGCTCCGCTAGGGACAAGCGGAGGACCGTATTTCCCGAGAGGATAGCGACGGTGGTGTTCCGGATGGCGTAAACCGCCGGAACCGTCGAGCTAATGCAAGAGCGCGGAATATGGACTGGATTTTCCGGGACGCCAGCGAAAACTACGATTTTTTCGCTGGGGAAGAATTATTCTTCGGCCGCGTCTTGCGCCGGTTCCGTTTGGTCTTCCTTACCGGCGGCGTCTTGGATTTCCTGGATGCGGGGTTTGATCTGGAGGGCTTGCGCGGCGACCGGAGTGCCGGGGTCGACGGCGATGGCGTCGTCGAGGAGCTTGAGGGCTTCGTCGACTTTTCCCAGTTCCATGAGGAAGCCCAGTTTGTAGAGCATGGTTTCCTGCCGTTCCATGCCCTCCGGTTTCTGATTCGCGAGAAAGTCGTCGACTGCCTTGACGCCCGCTTCGAGATCGCCGGCGCGCTGAGCGGCGGTGAGCGTTTCCATGAGTTTCTCCGAGGCGGCCTGAAAATCCTGCTTCCGGACGAAGCCGGTGCTGTCGTCCTGGTCGAGTTCTTTGACCTGCGCAATTTCCGCGGCATAAAAGCCCGTGAGAGCAGACTCCGGCAGCGTTTTCAAGGCCTCGACGAGAAGGGTGGCTTTCTCGAGTCCCTCAGCCTTTTCAGCGGCGGCGAACTTTTCATCCCGTTGGATCCGGGTTTTCCGGAGTTCATCGAGGTGGGCGACGTAGGAATCGGCGCCGCCGGGCTGGTAACCGGTTTGTGCATAGGGACGGCCCTTGCTGTCGCAGAGGAAAATGGTGGGGAAACCCTGGACGCCGTATTCCACTTGAAGTTTCTCGTTTTGGTCACGTTCCGCGTCGGTGACCTTGGAGGGATCGCGCGGAAAATCGAGGGTCACCAAGACGAAGTTCTTGGGGGCAGCTTCCTTGAAGGCGGCCTTGCTGAAGACTTCTTCATCGAGTTTGATACACCATCCGCACCAGTCGGATCCGGTGAAGTCGACGAGGAGATCCTTGTCTTCTTTGCTGGCGAGAGCCTTGGCGCCGGCGAAATTGCGTTCCCAGCCTTCTGCGGCGGGCAGGAGGGAAACGGGAGCGAGAGCGGCGAAAAGGAGCGCCGAACAGGAGGTCCGGAGTGGTTTCATGGTGAGTTTGAATTGATGGTTAACCCGCATTTCTCATACCGTTTCGTCGCGATGCGCTGCGAACCCCTTACTGCCAAGGCCGCGCGCAGACGAGGGCGCAGAGCTGGGTGAGTACACCCTGTTCAAGCCCGAGGCAAGCGGAACGTAGGATGGGGTGCGGCGCGCCACAGCGGGAAGGGTATCAATACAATACACCTCCAGCGAATTGGCGTCCATAGCTTCCCTGGTTCGCTCGCATTCAGGAACCGGAAAGCGGCGTGAGGGTCAGGAGGAGATCTTTGCTTTCCACCGACTCGCCGACTCGGACGTGGATGGCTTCCACGGTTCCGTCGCGCGGGGCTCCGAGGGAAGTCAGCATTTTCATGGCCTCGAGGGTGAGCAATTTGTCTCCTTCGCTGACCTTGTGTCCCACGGAGACGGCGAGGGAGGAGATCATTCCGGGCATGGGCGCTCCGATTTGATCGGGATTTCCGGGGTCGGCCTTGGGACGCTGGGGATGGACTGGGGCGACGCTTTTATCGGCGATCATGGCGTGCCGTGGCACGCCGTTGAGTTCGAAGACGAGGGTGCGATTGCCTTCGTCGTTGGGTTCGCTGACGTGAAGGAGGCGGATGAAGAGGGTTTTGCCCTCTTGGATGTGAACGGCGATTTCCTGTTCGACTTCGAGGCCGTAGAAGAAGGCGGGGCTGGGCAGGACGGAGACGTCGCTGTAGGTGGTGCGAAAGCGGTGGAACTCCTCGAAGACTTGGGGGTACATGAGGTGGCTGTAGAGTTCGTCACCGGTTGGAAGGCGGCCGAGCAGGGATTGCAGAGCGTTGCGGATCTCGTCGAGGCTGGCGAGAGGAATGGAGGTTACGGGGTTCCCGGCGGCGCTGGGCCGGCCGCCGAGGATGACGCGTTGGACTGCGGGAGGCCACCCGCCGAGCGGTTGGCCGAGATTGCCCGAGAGCATATCGATGACGGATTCGGGAAAGGCGGCGCCCTGGGGCAGGTTGGGAACGTCGGCGGGTTCGATGCCCCTGGTGATGAGGAACATGGTCATATCGCCGACGACTTTGCTGGACGGCGTGACCTTGACAATGTCGCCAAAGAGCTGGTTCACGCCGGCGTAGCAGCGAGCGATGTCGGACCAGCGGTGGGCCAGATCCAGGCTGGCGGCTTGTTCTTTGAGGTTGGTGAACTGGCCGCCGGGCATTTCATGCAGATAAACCTCTGCGGAGCCGAAGGGGGGAGAGGTGTCGAAGGGCCGGTAACACGCGCGGACTTGCTCCCAGTAGCCGGAGAGTTCGTTGAGGGCCTCGAGGTCGAGCCCGGTTTCCCGCTCTGTGAACTGGAGGGCTGCGACGATGGAATTGAGGTTGGGCTGGCTGGTGGAACCGGAGAGGGACGCGATGGCGGCGTCGGCGATGTCGACTCCGGCGTCGGCGGCTTGCAGGACGGACGCGGCATTGACGCCGGAGGTGTCGTGGGTGTGGAAGTGGATGGGAACGCCGGTTTCTTCTTTGAGCGCTTTGACCAAGCGATAGGCGGCGTAGGGGCGGCAGAGGCCGGCCATATCTTTGATGCAAACGGTGTGCGCGCCCATGCGGACGAGTTCGCGGGCGAGATCGACGTAGTAGCGGAGGGTGTACTTCTCCCGGCTGGGGTCGAGGATGTTGCCGGTGTAACAAATCGTTCCTTCGCAGAGGGCGCCCGTCTCGCGGACGGCTTCCATGGCGGCCCGGAGGTTTGGAGTGTAGTTGAGGGAATCAAAAATGCGGAAAATGTCCATGCCGCATTCGGCGGCATGGCGGACGAATCCCGCGACCACATTGTCAGGGTAGTTGGAATAGCCCACTGCATTGGAGCCCCGGAAGAGCATCTGGAAACAGATATTGGGGATGGCCTCGCGGAGGCGGCGGAGGCGGTCCCAGGGATCCTCGGCGAGGAAGCGCATGGCCGAGTCGAAGGTGGCTCCTCCCCACATCTCCAAGGAGAAGAGGCCGGAAGCGCGCCGGGCCACGGCTCCGGCGCTGCGGAGCATATCGTAGGTGCGGACGCGGGTCGCGAGCAGGGACTGGTGGGCGTCGCGAAAGGTGGTGTCGGTTAGGAGGAGGGGTTTTTGCTCGAGGATCCACCGGCAGAACTTCTCCGGGCCCAACTCTTGGAGAAGCTGCCGCGAACCGGGGGGAGGGACGACGCGGTGATCGTAGGCGGGCGCGGGCGCTTCCGGCAGGGGGCGATCGGGCCGGTAGCCTTTGGCGTAGGGGTTTCCGTTGACGATGACGTCGCCCAGATAGTTCAGCAGTTTGGTTGCCCGGTCCCGGCGTTTGCGGAAGCGAAAGAGTTCCGGAGTGGTGTCGATGAGCCGGGTAGTGGCGTCGCCTTTGCGGAAGGATTCGTTGGCGATGACGTTTTCAAGGAACGGAATATTGGTCTTTACGCCGCGGATCCGAAATTCGCGGAGGGCGCGATCCATACGGTTGAGGGCGGACTCGAAAGTCCGTCCGCGGGCGGTGACCTTGACCAGGAGCGAGTCGTAGAATGGGGTGATGACGCTGCCGGCGGCTCCCATGCCGCCGTCGAGGCGGATTCCGAAGCCGGAGGCGGAGCGGTAGGTTAGGATTTTGCCGATGTCAGGAGTGAAAGCGGTCTCCGGATCTTCGGTGGTGATCCGGCATTGCACGGCCCAACCGATGCGAGGCACGGCCTCTTGGGGGGGGAGATCGAGCAGCGGGTCATCCAGGCGGCGGCCTTGGGCGATGAGGATTTGGGAGCGGACCAGATCGATGCCGGTGATCTCTTCGGTTACGGTATGCTCGACTTGGATCCGCGGGTTCATCTCGATGAAGAACCACTTGCCAGTATCGGCATCGACGAGGAACTCGACCGTACCGGCGTTGTCGTAACCCACGGCGCGGGCCAGACGCACCGCGGCTTCGGTGAGGGCGTCGCGGATGCCGGGGTCAAGGCCAACGGAGGGAGCCACCTCGATGACTTTTTGATGGCGGCGCTGGATCGAGCAGTCCCGTTCGTGCAGGTGCATGGCCTGGCCGTGCTGGTCGCCGAGAACTTGCACTTCGATGTGTTTGGCGCGGGCAACGAAACGCTCCAGAAAAACGGCGGAGTTGCCGAAGGCGCGCTGGGCTTCGATCTGAGCCTCATCGAGGAGACGGCCGAGTTCTTGGGGCCGTTCGACCACGCGCATGCCTCTCCCGCCGCCTCCGAAGGCGGCTTTGATGATGAGAGGAAAACCGATCGCGGCGGCGGCGGCGAGGGCTTCATCGCGGTTGGCGACAGGTGCCTCAGTCCCGGGAAGGGTGGCGAGGCCCTGACCGGCAGCGGCGCGGCGGGAGGCGACTTTGTCGCCGAGAAGTTCGAGCAGCTCGGGGCGCGGGCCGACGAAAGTGATTCCCGCATCCTTGCAGGCCTGGGCGAACCCGGGGTTTTCGGAGAGAAACCCGTAACCAGGATGGATGGCGTCGACCTTCTTCTCCCGGGCCAGGGCGACGATGGTGGCGATGTCGAGGTAGGCGCCGACGGGTCCCTTCGACGGGTCGAGTTCGTAGGCTTCGTCGGCTTTGAAGCGGTGGGTCGTGAGGCGATCCTCCTGGGCGTAGACCGCGACGGTGCGCAGTCCGAGTTCCGTCGCGGCGCGGAAGACGCGGATGGCGATCTCGCTCCGGTTGGCGACGAGGAGTCTCCGGAAGGCCTTCATGATGCGCGCCATTAGGGAGAGCGCCGGAGGGTGAAGCAAGGGGAAAAGCGGGCGAGCGCGCCGGCATTTCTCATACCCTTTTTGCTGTGGCGCGGTGCGCCCTGCATTTCGCTTGAGAGTTGAGCGGGGAGCTATTCCAGTGCAGCCGACGATGCCGGGGCGCCATTACATTCTGGGAACCGCCGGGCACATCGATCACGGCAAGAGCAGCCTTGTCGAAGCCTTGACCGGGACGAACCCGGACCGCTTGCCCGAGGAGAAGGCGCGAGGGATGACCATTGACTTGGGATTTGCCCATTTGTCGATCGAGGATCCGGAAGACCAAGGGCTCCGCTACGAACTGGGATTGATCGACGTCCCTGGACATGCGGATTTCGTGAAGAACATGGTGGCGGGAGTGGGATCGATCGATGTGGCTCTGCTGGTGGTGGCTGCGGATGACGTGTGGATGCCGCAGACCGAGGAGCACGTCCAGATTCTGAGTTATCTGGGGGTCCGGCGGATGGTGGTGGCGTTGACCAAGGTGGACTTGGCCGAGAACCCGGCCGAGGCGGAAGAAGAGGTGCGCCTGCATCTAGAAGGAACGGTGTTCGCAGGCGCGGAAGTGGTGCACACGGCGGCTCCGGTGGGGAAGGGCTTGGAGGACCTGCGACGGGCCTTGGTTGAGGTCTTGCGGGAATTGCCCGAGAGCGCGGATTGCGGCCGGCCCCGGTTGTTTGTGGACCGGGCATTCTCGCCGCGGGGCGTGGGCACGGTAGTGACGGGCACTTTGAGCGGGGGACGAATCGCCAAAGGACAGGACTTGGAGGTGCTGCCCGCCGGGCACCGGACCCATGTGCGCACCATTCAGTCGCACAACGCCGAGCTGGAGTCGGCCGGTCCGGGGATGCGGACGGCATTGAACCTGTCCGACCTGGTCCTCGGCGAGCGGGGCCGCAAAGCCATCGCCCGCGGCGACATCGTGACCGTGGCGGGCTTGGGTGAACCCTCCGACACATTGGACGTCTTCGTCGAGCGCTGCGAACGGGAGATCCCGGGTCAGCCCGCATCGCTGCGGCCGATCCGTAACGGGCAGCGGGTGCGTTTTCATCACGGTTCCGGAAGCCACGGCGCCCGCATTTTTTTCGCGACGCGCGGGGGATTGGCGCCGGGCGAATCCGAATTGGCCGAACTGCGGTTTGAACGCCCGGTTTATGCCTTTCTCGGCGACCGCTTTGTGCTGCGGGACTGGCCCAAGACGAGTTCCCTGGCGGGGGGCGTGGTGCTTGATCCCGATGCGCGGAGGGACCGGTTTCGAAGACCGGAACAACGGGCGTTTTTGGAGATTCGCAGCGCCGCGCCCGGCAATGTGAAGGCGGCTTTGCGGACCCTGCTCGAGCGGGACCGGGCGGTCTTGGCGCCGGCGTTGCAGAAAGCCCGGTTTGCCCGGGGCGACATCGATACTGCGGCGCGGGCGCTCGAGTCCGAGCACGTGTGTGTGCGCCAGGGCAACTGGTTGATCGCGGCGGGCTGGTGGAAGCAGGCCGTGCACGAGATGGGCCGGCGCATCGATTTTGTGCACCGGCAGGAAGCGAGCCGGCCGGGGATGGCCATCGGCGATTTGCGCCGGGAAGTAGAGGAGAGGTTGCCGCACAAGGAGCTGTTCGAAGCCTTGTTGAAGGGTATCGAGGCGCAGGGCTTCGAGCGCGTCGGCTCTCTGGTGCGGCGGCGCGGTCACCGGGCAGTCTTGCCGCCCGAACTCCGTGTGGCGGGCGACCGGATCAGGCGGGCGTTGGCGGAAGCGGCCCTCGAGCCGCCCAATCCGAAGGAATTGGCTCCGTCCGCAGCGGACCAGCGCGCATTACAGTTTCTCATTTCCAGCGGGGAGGCGGTGGATCTGGGGGAAAAGTGTGTGCTTTCCGCCGAGCAGTATGACCGGGCGCATGGAGCGGTCATTGCGGCGTTGAAGCGCAAGGGGAAGGCGACGGTGAGCGAGTTGAGGCAGGAACTGGGAACCACGCGGCGAATCCTCATGCCTATCCTCGACCGGTTGGACCGGGAGCGGGTCACGGTGAGGTTGGATGACTACCGCTTTTTGTCGAAGAGCTTTCTGCGAGGGGAGGAAGAGGGCGACGGGGACTGACTGAGGAGGACGGACGCGCCGCCGGCGTGGTTTCCACCTGGGATAGGTTTCAGGGCCTGTGGGAGAAGCCTTTGTATTCGAGGGACTTGCGGTCAGGGCAAGGAGACGCTTTGATTGCCGTCCGTTTCGACGACAAATGCACTGGTATTACGAGGACAAAGGAAAACCGGCGGGTCCGGTTCCCGAACACGCGCTTCGGGATCTGGCGCTGCGGGGAGCGATCAGCCCGGACACGTTGGTGTGGCGCGAAGGGATGGGAGATTGGCAGCCCTTGCGGACGGCGGCTCCAGAGATCTTGACTGAGCCAGCGCCAGAGGGGGAGCAGGGGCCCGTGCCGCCGCCCGTGCCGGAGGCCTGGGTCCAACCATTGGGGACAGGGCGGAGAGCGTCAGTGCTCCCGCGTCCACAGGTGGTGTTTTGGTACCGGATGTTTTGCTGGTTCATGGTCTTCCTCCAAGTGGTGACCATCATCGGCGGCGTCATTTTCTTTGTCTTAGCCGATCCCATCGCCGCTGAGTCCTCTGGCCAATTTGAATCGATGGAGTTGAGGATCCAAGGAGGGGTGTTCATTGTCGCTGGGGTGGTGTTGCTCGCGCCCTATTTCTTGGGCGCATTTCTCCCCTTTCGCCGTTGGACGTGGGTTTTCGGCTTGGTACTGATGGCGCTTTCGCTGATGTCATGTTGTCTCTTGTTGCCGGCGACCATTTTTCTGCTCATCGCCTGGGTCAAGCCAGAGACCCGGGCCTGGTTCGATTCCCTGCAAGAGCCGTCTCCGGGGAAGGGATGAACCGCGGTGCATTCCTCCTTTGACTTGAGGGGGGGGAGAGGAGGAAACTGGGCCAGTAGCCCATATTTCTCAAAGCCTTTCTGCTGTGGCGCGCTGCACCCCATCCTGCCTTCGTTCCGCTTGCCTCGCCCTTGAACAGGGTGTACTCACCCAACTCTGCGCCCTCGCCTGCGGGCAGCCTCGGCCGAAAGGGGTTCGCAGCGCCTCGCGACGAAACGGTATGAAGAAATGCGTGCTAGGGTTCAACGCTGGATCGATGAAACAGACTGGTATCGCCCGGAAAAGGCCGTGGCCAGGCGGATTGAGGCCGTTGGTTTTGAGCGCACTGTTTATGAATACGACGCCGATGCCGGGAGCAGAAGAAGAAGCTGAAAGCGAATCAAGGCAGGCCCCTGCTGCAAAGGTGGAGAAAGCCACGCTTGGCGCGGGGTGCTTTTGGTGCATCGAAGCGGTGCTGGAACAGATCGAGGGCGTGTCCGACGTGGAATCCGGCTACATGGGGGGCCGGGTGAAGAATCCGACCTACCAGCAGGTGTCCGCCGGGACCACTGGGCATGCCGAGGTGGTTCAGGTGACCTTTGATCCGGCCAAAATCTCCTTCGAAAAATTGTTGGAGTATTTCTGGAAACTGCATGATCCCACTACGCTGAACCGGCAAGGCGCCGACGTGGGGACGCAATACCGGTCCGCGATTTTTTATCACAGCGCCGAACAGAAGGAAGCGGCCGTGAAATCCAAGCGTCTGTTGGAGGAGAAAGGCGACTATGACGATCGCGTCGTCACCGAAATCACGGAGGCGTCCGAGTTTTACCGGGCGGAGGACTACCATCAGGACTTTTACCGGTTGAATCGCGATTATCCTTACTGCCGGGCGGTCATCGTGCCGAAGCTGGAAAAGCTTGGGTTGGAGAAGTAGGCGTGCGGAGAGGCGGCGGCTCAATCCCGGTTCGAAGTGGTCGAGGGCCGGGAGTTTGTGGCGCAACTTTGTGTTTTTTAGGGTTCCCTCAGAAGGCTACGGCCCTCCGGTAGAGGAATCCGTCGTGCCGCGGGCACTCCTGCCTGCGAACGGGTGCGGCTCGACGGCGATCGAGAGTATCCGCCCCCGGTAGCGCCCCTGTAGAGGGATGCGTCGAGTGAAGCAGCGCGCCGGCCGTTTTTTGCCTTGCGCGGGTGGGGGAAAACGCCTATCGGTGCGCGCTCCTTGGGGACCGGTCGATTCCGGTGACGCCGGCGAGGGGCGCCCACCCTCAGGTATTGATCTACACCGATGGCAAAAAAGACCCCTTCGAAGAAGGTTTCCGCCGCGCGAAAGACCGCGGCGAAGAAGCGGACGGGCGCCG
>DATKCT010000045.1:0-11600 GCA_035513055.1 Verrucomicrobiales bacterium
CCGAACGACAAAGCTGAGCGACAGCCGCCCGGCACGCGGTGGGAGAGTGGATGGAGCGTGCAGATTTCCGCTCAGCATCGAGCGGAGAGGCGGGGGCGGCTGTTCGTCTCCAGCGTCTGGTTCGGCCTCCGGTTCATTTCCTTGTCAGCCCAAGCCAATGCATCAGACAGCGATCTACTTCCGCCATCTGCTCAGCGTTCAGAACTCCCAGTCGCCGGAGAAAATACTTCGGCGGAACTGCCTGGATTCCCTGCACCAGAAACGCACCGGCGGAGAGATAGCGAACCGGCGCTGAAACCTCAAACTGAGAGCCCCGTGTAGCCGTCGTGTGTGGAATCACGCCGATCAACGCCCGATCCGTGTCAGCATACGGAATCCCGATCACCAAGGCTGGCCGCACCTTCTGTGTAATCCCAAAGTCGACCTGCCAGATCTCCCCTCGTTCAGGCACCTTGCCTATCCTCCTCCTCGTCAAGCATTCGAAACGAGGCGGCAGCCAACGCGCCGAAGTCCTCTTCTGTCAAATCGTCCGACATGGGAATCTGCTCCAGCAACGCCCGTCGCAACTCGACGCGCTCCGCATCCGACAACTGCTCCACTTCGCGCAGAATCTGGGCAACCGCTGTAGTCATCGCAGAACCTTACTCGGCAGCGGATCCGCCGCAAGGACATGCCGGGCCGAACGACAAAGCTCACTCAACGGCGCTCCGCGCCGTTGAGTGCAGCGTCTGGTGGGGAATTCTGACTGCTGTCCCTTTCCGATGTGGAATGGGAAGACGAGGACAGCGTGGCGGCCGCGACGGAAGCCTATGCGGAGGGGGGAGATTGGCCGGACCATTTCATTCGCCAGCAAGCGCGCAAGAGAGGATGTCAGGGCATTTACAGTTTTGACGCGAAGTTCCGGAGGGTGGACTCTGATTTTGTGCTCGGTCTTGGGTCGACTAAGGACTGGTCAGTGCACTGACCACTGACCACGCCCCCACTCCTCGGCAGGACGCGCAGGAGCGCGTCCCTCCACGAGAGCCGGGGAGACCCTCGTCCGCCTAGCCCTGGGCCCGGCGTCTCCACTGACCACTGACCACCGGCCACTGACCACTGACCAGCGTTTTCCCGTTGCTGTTTCGGGGTTCCGGGCTGAGAACTTCGGGTTTTCCCAGTGACACATGAAAATCCGGCATGCGGTGATTACGGCGGGAGGCAAGGGGCACCGGCGCATTCCGTTGCAGACCGCCAGCGATGTGGAAGGACAATCGCGGACGGCGCTGTGGCTGCTGCTCGAAGAAGCTCGAGCCGCCGGGATCGAGAGCGTCCGCATCGTCGTTCAACCCGGGGACGAGGCCTTTTACCTCGAAGCGGCCGGGGAATTGAGCGACGGATTGACTTTCGTGGCGCAAG
Organism: Verrucomicrobiales bacterium; assembly: GCA_035513055.1. Taxonomy (GTDB): domain Bacteria; phylum Verrucomicrobiota; class Verrucomicrobiia; order Verrucomicrobiales; family DEV007; genus DATKCT01. The sequence continues at coordinate 1,396 of DATKCT010000045.1, forward strand.
ACCAACCCCGGGGATATGGGGACGCTGTGTTGCGCGCGGGACGGTCGTTGGGCTTCGAGCCATTCCTGTTGATGGTCAGCGATCATCTCTTTGTCAGCCTCGATCCGGCCCGCAACTGCGCCCGTCAGCTTGTCGAGACGGCGGAGGAATACGGGGCGGCGGTCTCCGCAGTTCAGAGCACTCACGAAAGCCGGTTGGGAGCGTTCGGGACGGTGACGGGTCCCTTGTATGGCCGGGCCGCCGGATTGTACGAAGTGAAACGGGTGCGCGAGAAACCCACCCCCACCCTGGCGGAACAAGAGTTGATGGCGCCGGGTCTGCGGCCGGGGCATTATCTCTGCTTTTTCGGCATGCACGTGATCACACCGGCGGTGATTGGCATTCTGGCGGAACAATCGGAAGAAGCGGGAGAGGAAGGTCTCGGGTTATCGCCAGCGCTGGACGCCTTGGCTTCGCGGGAGCGTTATCTGGCGCTCGAGATCGCGGGCCGGCGCTACGATTTGGAAAGCCGGCACGGCTTGCTCATCGCTCAACTCGCGTTGGCCCTGCACGGAAAACGGAGAGAGGAAATCTTGGCGAGTTTGCTCGAGCTGATGATCCAGCGCTAATGGGCCTGTTGATCTATTCGGTGATGCCGCGCGGGACTTGGTGGGAGTGTTGGCGCGCCGCGAGGAGGAAAGAATGAGCAGGCTTGTCCAGGTGATTCGTTCGGCGGATCCGGCGGAACGGAACCGTTCGCTGGAGGCGCTGTGTGGGGAGTTGACCCTCGAGGAATTGCAGGCGGAGTGCGCGGCGCTGGACCAGTTCCGGCGCGAAGCGACGAATCTGTACGAAAAGGTCCGGGCGTTGTACATGCTCTACGCCATTTATCGCTTCTACCTGCCGGGGCTTTTGGGGGATAGGAGTCCTGGAAAGATCCAGGCCGATGGGTATGCGGCATTTCTCGACCGGCGCTTCCCGGAAGCGATCGCGTGCTCGCTGCGGGCGGCGGAGCAAGGAGGACTGAACGACACGCTCTGCAGTTGTTTGGCCGCGGGATACGAAGCCTTGGGATTGCAACTCTTGCGGGATCAGGTCCGGGCCAGCGTGCGGTCGGTGCGCGGCAATCAATGGATCTTTCGCACTGGTCACGCCCTATCGCATCCTTTGCGGATCCGGCCGGAGCTGTTGCGGGTCGAGAACGGGCTGTATCCGGTGGCGCACGAAAAAACGGCGGTGCGCTTGGATCTGACCCACAGCGGCTGGAGCGACATTTTTTTCCTGGGGATGGATTATCCGGAGGGCGCCCGGGTCTTGAACATATCGGTGGACTTGGGGGTGCACGGCCGGGACACGATGTGCCGGCCGCCGGTGGAAGCGTGTTTGCGGGTCATCGAGGATCCGGTTATCCGGCTGTGCAGCATCGATTTGGGTTCTGTGGTGGAAGTGCGATCGATGGAGGAGATCTTCGATTTCGGGCGAGACTACCTGGGCCTGCTCAAGGCGGCGCTGATCGCGTCGGGACTGGTTCCGAGCGCGATGGAAGGAGCGGGACAGCGGTTGGAGGATTTGTTGGAGGTGTTGGCCGGGCCGGGCCGCGGGATCGAGCTGGTGAGTTCGGTGAACGACATCCCGAAAGGATCGCGTTTGGCGGTGTCGACCAACTTGCTGGGGTGTTTGATAGCGGTGTGCATGCGAGCGACGGGCCAGACGGAGTCGCTGGAAGGTCCGTTAGGAGATGGGGAACGCCGGACCGTGGCTTCCCGGGCGATTCTTGGAGAGTGGTTAGGGGGCTCAGGCGGCGGCTGGCAGGATTCGGGCGGGGTGTGGCCGGGGATCAAGATCATTTCCGGTTGCGCCGCGGGCGAGGACGATCCGGAATACGGGATTAGCAGAGGGCGGCTTCTGCCGCGGCACGAGGTATTGAGCGAGGAGGAAGTGACGCGGGAGACCCGGGCGGCCTTGCAGGAAAGTCTGGTGCTGGTCCACGGAGGGATGGCGCAGAACGTGGGGCCGGTTCTGGAGATGGTCACGGAGAAGTATTTGCTGCGCCTGGGCAACGAATGGGAGGCGCGACAGGAAAGCCTGCGGTTGTTCGACCGGATCGTGGCGGCGCTGCGGGCCGGGGACCTCGAGGAGTTGGCGCGTTGCACGGACCGGCATTTCGATGGTCCGCTGCGGACGATCATTCCGTGGGTCAACAATGCTTATACGGAAACGCTTCGGCGCCGGATGGCTCGCGAGTTTGGCGATGATTACCGCGGGTTTCTCATGTTGGGGGGGATGTCAGGCGGCGGGATGGGATTCTGGTTCGCGCCTGGGCGGGCGGAGGGAGCGAGAGACCGGGTGCGGGAGATCCTGCTGGACTGCAAGCGGGAGTTCGAGAGGTCTTTGCCGTTTGCGATGGATCCGGTGGTTTACCGTTACCGGATCAATGGCCAGGGCTCGGCGGCGCAGTGGAAGCGGGGCGCATCGGCGCTGATGCCGACGGGGTATTATCCGCTGATCCTGCCGGTGATTCTGCAAAGCGATCCCCGGGGCGTGAGCGCTGCGCGCCGGGCTGAAGCGGAGCGGTTTTACGCCGCGGCGAAGGAGGACGCGGAACTGCGGCGCGGGCTGGATCAGCTTTTTGCGGAGTTGTTTCCGGCTTCGGATAGGGACGGGGGAAGGGAAGAGAAACTGGACGCGATGCTGGACGCGCTGGGTTTCGACCGGGTTCAGCACGAGCGGATCCGTCAGGATTTGATCGGGGGCAGGATTGGGCTGGCGCAGAACCGGCTGGCTCTCACCGTGAGCATCGAGGATGTCGAGGAGGGGGAGGCGATGAATTTCGCGAGCGAGGCGTCCGAGGAGGACCGGGAGCGGGGCGAAGCCATGCTCGCCGCGGGGGAGGTGGCGGTGGTGACGCTGGCCGGGGGAGCGGCGAGCCGTTGGACGGAAGGCGCGGGCGTGGTCAAGGCCCTGCATCCATTCTGCCGGATGGGAGAGGCCTACCGCACCTTTGTGGAGGCGCATCTGGCGAAATGCCGTCGAACCGGAGAGCGGTGCGGGGTGTATCCCCCTTACGTGATCACCACGAGTTTCCTGACCGAGGCGCCCGTGCGGGGAATGTTGGCGCGGCGGGAGAACTACGGTTACCCAGGGCTGGTCCGGGTCTCGCGGGGGCAATCGACCGGGTTGCGGCTCATTCCCATGGAACGGGATCTGCGCTTTCAATGGGAACAGATGCCCGTGCAACAATTGGATGAGCGGGCCCAGAAGATGCGGGAGAGCGCACACGAAGCGCTGATCGCCTGGGCCCGGGCCGCCGGGGAAGGAGCGGACTACCGGGACAACCGGCCCGGGCAATGTCTGCATCCTGTGGGACATTGGTATGAGATCCCGAATCTGCTGTTGAACGGGACGCTGCGGGACCTGTTGGAAGCTCGCCCGCAACTGCGAACCTTGCTGGTCCACAACGTGGACACGTTGGGAGCGTGGCTCGATCCGGCCTTGTGCGGATTGTTTCGCCGGACAGGGGCCTGTCTGCTGTTCGAAGTGATTCCGCGAAGGATCGAGGACGTCGGGGGAGGACTGGCGAAAGTGGACGGCAGACTGCGCTTGATCGAAGGGATGGCCTTGCCGCGGGAGGACGACGAATTTTCCTTGAGTTACTACAACTCGGCCACGAACTGGGTGGATATCGATAGGCTGCTGGCGGTCTTTGGTCTGAAGCGCGAGGATTTGGACGATGCCGGGCGGATCCGGGAAGCGGTCCGGCGCATGGCCCAGCGGGTTCCGGCCTACATCACGTTGAAGGAGGTCAAGAAACGCTGGGGACAAGGACAGGAAGACGTGTATCCAACGGCGCAGTTCGAGCGTCTGTGGGGCGACATGACGGCCTTGCCCGCGGTGGATACGCGTTTTGTGGTGGTGCCGCGGGTGCGAGGACAGCAATTGAAGGCGCAGGCGCAATTGGACGGTTGGTTCCGGGACGGTTCAGCGGCGATAGTGGAAAGTCTATGCGCTTGGGGCTGAGGGGAGGTGGGCAGTGCTCAGTGGCCAGTGGTTAGTGGTTAGTGGGGACGCCCCTACGTGGGGCGGGCACTCCTGTCCGCCATTGAGCCGCAAGAGTTCGCGATCAGGAGTGCCCGCGCCACGGGAGAAGCCGGAGGCTTCCCAGCTTGTAGCCGGTGGTGAAGCGCAGCGACACCACCGGTCTGAGTTGCATCTCGATCCGCACCCCGGCAGGGGTGCCAGCCCGCGGCCTTCCCCTTCGATGGTCCAATCATTCAATCACGGTACCGCTCATCGAATTGGAATCCGCCTACGTGGGGCCTCAAGCCTTCGCGGGCAGGGGCGCCCGCGCCCCGGTGTGACGAATGGGACAGGCGAGACGCCGCCAAACCGGGGAAATGAGGTCCGCCTGCAAATCCTCCTTCTGCTTTTCCTGCTGGACCCGGACGCTTTGTTTGTGGAGATTCCGGCTCTCTGGAATCAAAACGCCCACACCTCCACCCCCTATTCTCGTGATGCAACGGAACCCCCTCTCCGTCATTTGGGCCTTTACAGCCCTTTCTGTGTTCGGCGCAGCCGGAACCGCCCTCGGTCAAGCGGTCGTCTTGGAAGATAATTTCAACTCGGGCGTGTTGCAGGATCACTGGGCTTTCGATCAACGCCCCTTTGAGACCGGATCGGTCGAGGTGGGCGGGGGACTCGCGGGCGGGGCCATGGTCATCGAGGTCACGGCTTTCGAGAACTATTGGGGCGGATTCGCGCTGAGTACGGAACGGACCTTCCAGGCTTCGGCGGCCAATCCCCTCAGTTTCGAGATCACGCGGGTACTCGATGAGGGGGTGGGCACGGCGACGCGGTCCGGCGTCTGGATCTCGGATCAATCCCGGACGCATTACGTGTTTTTCGCTCAGAACATCGGGGAGGGAGGCTGGCAGTACAACCGGCGCATCAATGAACCAGGCGACAACGCCGCCGGCGCCGGGACGAACCTCGCGGCTTTTGACGCACTGGACGACGACACCGGTTCGCACCGGATGCGGCTGGTGGCCAATGGGTCTACGGCACAGCTTTACCTCGACGATGTCCTGGGTGAGGAAGTTCCGTTTCCGTTGACGGAGAACATCGTTTTTTCCTTCGGAGTCTACGCGCGGGAAGCCGGCGATGAGGCGACCGGCGTTTTCGACGACGTGGTGATTCGATCCGATCTGCCGACAGGATTGCCTTGCGTTGCCGCAGCTCCGGGCTTTTTGAATCTGACGGCCGGGAATCCAGCGGCATTGACCGTTTCGGTTCCCAAACTTTATGTAGAGGACAACGCAGTTTCGGTGACCATCGCCAGTTCCGATCCCTCGGTGGCGACGTTGGATGGAGCAGATGCGGGCGGTTCCCTGACACTGAACTTCCCGGCGGGCGGAGAATCCTCGCGACAGGTGATGGTCCAGCCCTTGTCCGGCGGCATCGCCACGCTGGAACTTACGGCGGCGGGCGGGTTGTGCGTGGCCAACAACGTGTCCGTGAATGTGTCCTCGGCCTTGGTTCGCAATCCCAGCTTCGAGGAGACGCCGCTTCCCGAGCCCTGGCCCTTTTACGGCTCCATCGGATCGTGGCAGGGGGGGTCAGGTCTGAACGCCGGGGGACCCTTCGGGGACAACGGGAGCATTCCCGACCGGGGTCAGATCGCCTTCATTCAAGGGGCGACGACGCTCAGTCAGGACATCGCTGGTTTGGAGCCGGGGGAGACCTATTGGCTGCAGTTCTATTACAACGCGCGGAATTGTTGCGGCGGCACCATCAGTTTCTCGGTGCTGTTCGATGGACAAGAATTGGGTGGCGCCCAATTGGTTCAGCCCGTCGGGGGAACCAATCCCTACCGTGTGTTTTCGGCGAGCTTCGTCGCGCAAAACCCGGGCGGAATCCTGGAGATCGGGACCCAAGCCGAGGGCGATGCGTCTCTGGTGTTCGACGCGGTCACCCTGGTGCGGCGGGGTGACGACGACGTGCCCCTGATCAACCCGAGCTTCGAAGCCAGCGGCAATCCGCCGTCGCCGGGATATCTTACCGGCGTCGCCATGGCCGGCTGGACCGGGGAGGGGAACTATGGAGTGAACATTTCGGGCGCCGGTCCGTTCGCGGATAACGGGCGCGCGCCCGACCAGGATCTTGTGGCATTCCTGCAGAATCCGGGTTCTTCCTTGAGTCAGGAAGTGCAGCAGTTGTTGCCCGGTTCCACCTATTCGTTGCGCTTCGCCAGCAACGCCCGAAGCGGGAACGCGGCCCATTTGACGGTGACATTGGGAGAGCAGGTGATTTTCGACGAAGACATCACGCCGGTGGGCGGGTCCGAGCCTTATGTCGAGCACTCGGTCGATTTCGTGGCGGCGGCCGCGCAAGGGTTGTTGCGCTTCACCCAGACGGCGGAAGGGGATCAGACAGTGCTTATCGACGACGTGCGCTTGATCGGGCAGTTTTCGGGCATCCCCTGTCTGGAGATTTCTCCGTCCGAGCTGAGTCTTTCGCTAGGGCAAACAGGGACGGGAATTCTGGTGAAGACCTCGCCCGAAGCGGTCGCGGACGGGCCCTTGGATGTGGTTTTGAGCAGCAGCAACCCCGATGTGGTGGGATTCGAGGGCGCCGATCCCACAACGGCCACTATCACCTTTACCGATGGCGGCGCGTTGGAAGCCATCGTTCCGCTGGTTCCGGCAGGGAAAGGGGGCGCGGAAGTGAACGTCAGCAGCCCGCGGCCGGTTTGTTTCAATCGCGTCATCGTGCCGGTCCGGGTCATTTCCACTTTCCTCAAGAATCCGGGGTTCGAGAGCAATCCGCCGACGGCCTTCCCCACCTATGGGGATGTGGACGATTGGACGCGAACGGCCAACGCTGGAGTCAACACCATTGGCGGTCCCTTTCACGACAACGGACGGATACCCGACGGCAATCAAGTCGGATTCATCCAGGTCACAAACCAGTTGTTTCAACAAATCGGAGGGCTCACGCCGGGAGAACCGCATTGGCTTCAGTTTTATTACAACACCCGGAACTGTTGTGGAGGAACCTTGAGCTTTCAGATCACGTTGGACGGCACGGTGCTGTTTGAGGACGGGGGATTCGGTCCGGTGGGCGGCGAAGAATCCTATTATTTCGCGCAAGTTTCCTTCGTTCCGGAGGTGGGTTCTGGCCGTTTTTCCATCGATGTCACGGCGGAAGGCGACGCCAGCTTGCTGTTTGATGCTTTCACCATCACCCGAAGGGGGAACAACGAGGTTTTGGTGATCAACCCGAGTTTTGAAGCGACGGGCGCCGATGCCCTGCCGGCTCCCGGCTATATGGGGACGGCGGATGGCGCGCTGATGCAGCCTATCTCCGGTTGGAATTTGATGGGCAATTACGGCGTGAATCTTTCCGGGCCGGGACCGTTTGCGGATAACGGGACCAATCCGGATCAGGATTCGGTGTTGTTCTTGCAGGAATTGACGATGGCGGAGCAATTGATCACCGGGTTGACGCCGGGCGGCGATTACACCCTATCGTTTGCCTACAACGCGCGGAGCGGCAATGCGTCGCATCTCGAAGTGGCTCTGGACGACGTCGTTTATTTCGACCAAGACGTGACGCCGGTGGGCGGGACTGAACCCTATGCGGTGGCTTCGATTCCTTTCCAGGCGCCGGCGAGTTCGGTGAACCTGCGTTTTCGCCAGACGGCGGAGGGCGACCAGACCGTATTGTTGGACGACGTTCGCGTCACTTCGAGTCAGGACGTCATTCCCTGCCTGACCGTGACCCCGGAGTCATTGAGCCTGGGGGTGGGGGATATGGGAATGGCGCGGGTGTCCGTGCCCCAGGCGGTTCTCAATGCCGATCCGGAGATCAGCGTGGAGGTCAGCAGCAGCAATCCCGCGGTGGCCATGCTGAGCGGGCAGGGCGGGGCTACGGTGACCTTGGTGTTCCGAGCGGGAGAACCGGCGACGCAAACCATCGACATCACCGCGTTGAGCGGCGGAGCGAGCGTCCTGAGCTTTAGCAGCCCCGACGAAGTGGTGTGCTTCAACCGGGACACGGTGCCGGTGCAGGTGTTGCAAGGCATTGTGGGCAATCCCGGGTTTGAACAAGATGACCTGCCTCCCGGAGTCGGTTATGGCGCCGTGGGAGGCTGGACTGGGCAGGGCGGCACAGGGTTGAACGGTCCGGGAGGTCCCTTCCATGACAATGCAACTATTCCGGACGGATCGCAGATCGCTTTCATCCAGGGAACAGGATCGCTGAGTCAGGAGATCACCGGCCTGGCGCCGGGATCGACCTATTGGCTTCAGTTTGCTTACAACGCGCGAAACTGCTGCGGAGGCACAATCGGGTTGGCGGTCCGCTTTGCCGGAGAGGACCTGTTTGCCGCCGGCGATGTCGTGGCCACGCTCGAGGCATACAACGTGGTCGCTGTGCCCTTCACGCCGGGCGCCGCGACAGGATTGCTCGAGTTCGCCACCACCGCCTCCGGCGACGCCACTGTTCTGTTGGACGCGGTCAACATCACGCGGCGGGCCAGTGGAAATTTGACGGTGATCAATCCCAGTTTCGAGGCCGGAGGGATTCCTGGCGCGCCCGGTTATCTCCAGCCGGATCCGGTCTTCGGTTGGACCATGAACGGAATCTACGGAATCAACAGTTCCGGGGCCGGGCCGCTGGCGGACAACGGCGCGACGCCGGATCAAGACGGCGTTCTCTTTCTGCAAGGCACCGGTTCGGCCACCCAAACGATCGGAGGATTGACGCCGGGGACGGAATATACCCTGACGTTTCGCTACAACGCCGGCAGTTTGGCGATGGCCCGCCTCATCGTGGTTATCGACGAGAACATCGTGTTGGAAACCGACGTGACGGCGGTGGGAGGAAGCAATGCCTATCACACCGCCACGATTCCTTTCATCGCGGGAGGAAACTCGGCGGAGATCACCCTGGGCCAAATCACAGACACGGACGCGGCGCTGCTCCTCGATGACGTCCGGGTTCTCGGGGACACGGCGCCGGTGGAACCGTTGCCGGCCCTCGATATCGAACGGGTGGGAGCAAATCAGGTGCGTCTGTTCTGGGCGGGACCAGCGGAAGGCGTGCAACTGCGCTCGACGCAAAACTTGCAGAACTGGCAGGACGTCAATGAACCCGTGGAAAGCGCGGGCGGCGTCTCGTCGGTGGTTCTCCCCGGTAGCGGTGGCGGCGAGCAATTCCGCCTCGAACAGGATGCGCCCTGAGGCGGGCGAGTAAACGGCAGAGGAACAGGCAGAGAGAGAACCGCGCAAATCGTCATGGAGAACCGGCGCCTCGTTCTTCCTGAACACCTCAACCATTACGGATTCCTCTTTGGAGGACATCTCCTGAAATGGGTGGATGAAACCGCCTGGATCGCCGCCAGCCTCGATTATCCTGGGCGCCGGCTGGTCACGGTGGCCATGGATCAGGTCGTCTTTCACCGGAGCGTTCACCAAGGCGAGGTTCTGCGCTTCGTGACAGAACGGACCCGGATCGGCCGGACCTCAGTGAGTTACCGGGTCGAGGTCTTCAGCGAATCCCTCGAGACCGGAAACGAGGAACGGGTTTTCGCCACCACGGTGACCGAGGTGCGGATCGACGATCAAGGCCGGAAACAGGAACTGTCAGCGCCGTGGTAGGAGGAGCGCATGGCCGGCCGCTTGCTGGCACCCCTGCCGGGGTGCGGATCGAGATGCAACTCAAACCGGTGGTGTCGCTGCGCTTTACCACCGGCTACAAGCTGGGAAGCCTCCGGCTTCTCGCGAGGCTCTGCAAGCTCCAACCATCGAAGTTTGGGGTCACGTCCAGTCGCAACTGTAAAAACTCTAGGCGCGGGCACTCCTGCCTGCAAAGGCTCGCGGCCCCACGTAGGGGCAGGCGTCCCGCCTGTCCCCCTTCTTCTCATCGTGGCGCGGGCGCCCCTGCCCGCGCAGGCTTGCGGCCTAACGTAGGGGCGGGCGTCCCGCCTGTCCCATTCTTCTGACTGAGGCGCGGGCACCCCTGTCCGCGCCTGGAGCTTTTCCAATTCTGGCCTGCCCGGGAGGCCGAAGACGCGGTGATCCCGAAGGGATCAGAGCTTGTAGCCGGTGGTGGCGCGCAGCGACACCACCGGATACGGTCGATCCATCACCCGCACCCCGGCAGGGGTGCCAGCCCACACGGCTCACCGTAATCCCTGCATAGCCATTGGAGACGATGAAAGGCTTGTG
>DATKCT010000046.1:0-3620 GCA_035513055.1 Verrucomicrobiales bacterium
CGCACTCGCCGCCGCCGCGAGCCGAAGGGCGGAGGTTCCTTCCGCGCCATCGGCAGAAAAACTTGGTGCCCTGCGCTTCGAATGCTGAGCGCCGCAAGGTGTTCCCCGCGAGGCCGGGTGAAGACCGCGTACCACCCACCACACTCCATACTCGAATCAATACAGGAACCGCCCAGCCGGCGCCAAGCAAAAACGCTGAAATGCAACCGCCGTGTTGCGTTCCCTCCTTCAATGCGCGTCCTGAATGTTAGGAACAACGTAATATCGCGCAAGCATTCAACCCACGAACCCCAACAAACGCCGTATCGCCGGGCGTTGCTGGCCCGAGGCCTCAGGCTTGGCCATGTCGCTCTTTCGGGTTTTACGTCGCACTGCAGAGCGACCTCCTGCGCCAGATTCTTACGGAGGCTTCACTCCTTCTCTCGCGCGCCCCCCTCTCCATTGCTCCCCCGTCGCGCGCAATCCTTCCTTGCCCGCGGCGGCCGATCGCAGGAGACTCTCCTTTTCCATGATGATGCCTCGTCTCTTCCTCCCGCTCGTCGTTCTTTGCCCCATCCCTTGGGCGGCGTTTGCCGCCCTCCCGTTCGAACCGGCTTTGGGAGAACGCATCGTCTTCCTCGGCAATGGCCTCGCCGAGCGGGATCTCTATTTCCACCATCTCGAGACCGAGCTTCATCTCCGGTTTCCCGAGCACGAGCTGGTCGCCCGCAACATGGGGCGCTCCGGCGACACAGCGGGTTTCCGGCCGCATCCCTCGCGCGAATCCCAGTGGGCCTTCCCGGGCGCCGAACGCTTCCATCCCGATCTATCTCAGCACCTGGGCGAGGGTTTCTTCCCCTCGCCGGACGAGTGGCTCACTCTGCTCGAGGCCGACGTCATTGTGGCCTTTTTCGGCTTCAATGAATCCTTTGACGGACCGGAGGGTCTGCCGGACTTCGAAGAGGAACTCGAGGCCTTTGTCCGGCACACGCTCTCGCAACGTTACAACGGCGCCGCCTCGCCGCGTCTGATCCTGGCTTCTCCGATCGGCTTCGAAGATCTCTCCGCCAGCCGCGACCTCCCCGACGGCCGGATTGAAAACGCCCATCTCGCCCTCTACACAAAAGCGATACAAGATGTCGCCGCCAGACATGATCTCACCTTCGTCGATCTCTTCCGACCGTCCCTCGACCTCTACGCGCAGCGCGACGAACCTCTCACCATCAATGGATTTTCCCTAACCGATGACGGTTATAGGGAACTGGCGCTTCTGCTGGCCAACGGCCTTTACTCGAGCCGGGACCGGCGTTCCCAAACCAGCCCTTCCCTGATTCACGCCGCCGTGAAGGACAAGGATTGGTTCTGGCACAACGATTACAACATCCTCAATGGCGTCCATAGTCACGGACGCCGTTACAACCCCTACGGGCCCGCCAATTACCCGGACGAGATTCGAAAGACCCGGGAAATGACCGCCCTGCGCGATGCCCTCATCCACGATCTGGCGCAGGGAAGACGAAACGATCTGCATGTGGATGACTCGCAAACCCATTCGCTGCCGCAGGTCGAAACCAATTTCCCCCGGCCAATCTCCTATCTCGACCGCGAGAAGGCCCTCGAGTCCTTTACCCTGCCCGAGGGTTACCAGATCGAACTTTTCGCTTCGGAACGCGAGTTTCCTAACCTCCGCAATCCGGTTCAACTGTCCTTCGACAATCGCGGGCGCCTGTGGGTCGCAGTCATGCCCACCTATCCCTCCTTCCGGCCCGGCGATCCCCGGCCCAACGACAAACTCCTGATCCTGGAGGATACCGACGGAGACGGCCGCGCCGACCGGGAAACCGTCTTCGCCGAGGGGCTCCACTTGCCCATCGGTTTCGAGTTCGCGCCTGAGGGCGTCTACCTCTCCCAGGAGCCGAATCTTTGCCTGCTCATCGACGACGATCACGATGACCGGGCGGACCGCATGGAGATCCTCTTGCATGGGTTCGACACGCACGACACCCACCACGCCATTTCCGCTTTCTGTGCGGATCCATCCGGAGCATTTTATCTCTGTGAGGGACGCTTTCTCCATTCTCAGGTGGAGACGCCCTATGGGCCCAGGCGCTGCAACGACGGTGGAGTCTGGCGTTTCGATCCCAAATCCTTCCGCCTCGAACGTTACAGTCAAAGCGACTACAACAATCCCTGGGCCGTTTCCTTCGATGACTGGGAACAGTGCTTTATCTCCGACGCTTCCTCCGGCCAAAACTGGTGGGGTCTGCCGCTCTCCGCCAAGATGCCCTACGGCGTCGAAATCGACAAAGTCGACGAGTTCGCGCCCAAACGCTCCCGTCCCACCTCTGGCGCGGAATGGGTCTCCTCCCGCCATTTTCCCGAGGATATCCAGGGCGATTTTCTCATCTGCAACAGCATCGGCTTTCTGGGGACATCCATCCACGACGTCTGGGAGGACGGCGCTGGCTTCGCCGGCGTCCATACCGGGGACCTCCTCACTTCGGCCGATCCTAACTTTCGTCCCGTGGACCTCGAGTTCGCGCCCGACGGATCGCTCTACATCGTTGACTGGCACAACGCCCTCATCGGGCATATGCAACACAGCGCGCGCGACCCTAACCGGGATCACGATCACGGCCGGATCTACCGCATCACCTATCCCTCCCGGCCGCTGGTCGAGCCGGCGAAGGTCGCCGGGGCGTCCATTGCCGAACTCTTGGAAAATCTCAAGTTGCCGGAGTACCGGAGCCGCTATCGCACCCGCCGGGAGCTGCGGGGGCGGCCTGCCGCGGAGGTTCTCCCCGCCGTCAAGACCTGGGTCCGCGGTCTCCATCCCGCCGATCCCCGCTACGAGCATCATCTCTGCGAAGCCCTTTGGGCCACCTGGGCCCAGAACCAGCCGGATCTCGAACTCCTGCAACGCTGTCTTGCCGCCGAGTCTCATGCGGCCCGCGCCGCCGCCGCCAGTGTCTTGCGCTTCGCCGCCAACCGCATTCCCGGCAGCGCTGGACTCCTCCTCCAAGCGGCCCGGGATGCCCACGGCCGCGTCCGTTTGGAAGCGATCATCGCCGCCTCTTGGTTAGACAATGCCGGCGGCGCCCGCATCGCTCTCGAAACCCTCAAACATCCCCTTGACCGTTGGATGGCCCCCGTCGCCGATCAGATCCTCCGGCACACCCTCCGCGACGATATCGACGCCCTCCGCGCCGCGGGCCAGCTCGCCCTCGACGACAATCCCATCGCCCGGGACTACCTGGACGGAAAGCTCGAGCTGGCCGCGGCCCGGAAAGCCGGCGACCATCCCAGCTTTGGACCCACCCGTCCCCTCGACGAGGCAGCCCGGGAACTCTACGAGCAAGGCCGCGAAGTATTCGCTCGCGACGCACACTGCATCACCTGCCACCAGCCCGATGGCAAAGGTTTGCCCAAGATCTATCCCGGTCTCTGGAACAGCGAATGGGTCTCAGGCGACGAAGAGCGCCTCATCAAAATCACGCTCAAAGGCCTATGGGGACCCTTGGAATTCCAAGGCGAACATTTCGATCCCAGCACCGGCGTTCCTCCCATGATCGGATTCGCCGGTCTCCTCGATGATGAAGAGGTCGCCGCCGTGCTCACCTATGTCCGCCAATCTTTCGGAA
>DATKCT010000047.1:0-105317 GCA_035513055.1 Verrucomicrobiales bacterium
GTCACCCATGTGGAGTTGACCAGGGCGTAGAAGAAGACGGGAAACATGAGCGGCATGCACACTGCGCTAGGCAACGCCCAACCCAGCCGCCGCGCCAGGATCGCCGCAGGCAGAGTCAGGAGGAAGGGTGAAAGGCCGGCGGCAAGGCCGGCGGCGGTCCCGGTCGCCAGACCGAGGGCAAGTATGCAGAAAACCAGGATCATAAAAGCAGAGCCCGCCAACACCACGGGCGTCCTGTAATCCAAGGCCGCAAAATAGTTCTTCTCCAAGACCTGGACCATGTTTCTCACGGTGCTGCCCCAATGACATTGCACGTCGTCCACACCGAGAAAGGCCCGCGTGCGTTTGCCGGCCCGGCGCAGCAGCAGCCCGAGTTTGAGGTCATCCACGACGGTGAGTCGCAAGGCCTCGTAGCCGCCGCAGTCGCGGTAGGCGGAAGCGCGAACGAGATTGAACGCGCCGACGCCGATGTAGGACTTAGGCCGGTCGCGGTTGACACCTGAAAACCAGTTCAGAAGACTTGTGAGGAACAAGAGATGCCAGGCCCGGGCCCAAACGCTGTGGAGGATAGTCCCAGGAACCAGGGTCACGTGATCGGCCTTCGCCCGTTCCGCCCCTCGAACTGCCCGCAGAAGCAGGTCCGGTTTCAGCCAGCAATCGGCGTCCGTGAAAAGAATCCAATCGCCCGCGGCAGCGCCGGCGCCGGTGTGGCAGGCGTGACACTTTCCGAGCCAGCCGTCCGGCAGCACGTCCACGCGTCTTATCCGGACCCGCGAATCGCGCTCTGCCCACCGCCGGAGGATCTCGCCCGTTCGATCGGTCGATCGGTCGTCCACGACGATCAAATCGATCTCGACGCCCCGTTGGGCGAGCAGGAGTCGAATCGTTTCCTCGATCCGGGCTTCCTCATCTCGCGCGGCGATGACGACGGAGCAGCGGACGATGCCGTCGTTCGGCGACTCTGGCAGGGCTGGCTGATCGAGATCCCGAAGCGCGGGCAGCCGCTTCACCCAGCGCAACTGGCGTAGCGCAGATGAGGCCGTGAGAAGGAACAGCGCCGCCGTCCCCCAGAAGAGAAGCGGCATCCACATCGCTTAGGTGGCCCGGCGGCGCCGGCCGAGGAGGAGGCCGATGACGAGACCGGCCGCGAGCGCGCCTCCACCGGCCAAGTAGGCCGATTGTTTGGCGCCGTTTAAGAGCGGGTTATCTAGCACGTTCATCGAGATGTGGTAACCAGCGAGCAACCATTGCCCTTGCTCCTTCACCAGCGTGGCCGTCCAACGGCTTTCCAATTCCAGATCCTTTCCGAGCAAGCGATAGGAGGCGACCGTCCGGCCAAAGGAAACGCCGGCATCATCGCCGTAAAGCATGGTCAGCTCGTCCGGCGCCGGAGGCATTTTGTATTCCTGGAAGGCTTTCTTCCCCATGCGGTTGAAGAATTCGAGCAGGCCCGCGTGCCCGCGACACACTTCGTTATTCTGCCAGGTGATGACCACGTTGCTGTGGACAAATGGCAGCACGCGCTCGACATCGCCGGATTGAATGGCCTCGATGATTTGGGCGCGGAGTATCCGCAGTTCCTCGTGGCCCGGGTCTTCCGCGGGCGGGTCTTGTCCCAACGCAGTCCGTCCGGCGAGGCACAGACCAACGATCAAAATGCGTGCTGTCCTGTTCATGGTTCCTTTCCGCGGATCGAGTCCGCCGTTGTTCGGGTTGTTCATGAATATTCGCCTGCGCTGGCGCCGCCCCTGAGATCGCCGCGTCCTTCGACTTCCACAAAACCTTCGTCTCCGCTGAGCAGAACGTGGCTTCCATCGGGAATACGCGCCGTGGCTCCGGCCACGCCGAGCACGGCCGGGAGGCCGAACTCGCGGCAGATGACCGCGGCATGGGAGAGCATGCCTCCTGTTTCGGCAACCACCCCGCCGACACGCGCCAGGACCGGCGTCCAGCCGGGATCGGTATAGGGACAGACGAGAATCTGTCCTTTGCCCACCCGCAGTGCCTGTTCGATGTCTTTGGCGACGAAGGCCGTGCTGCGCAGCCGGCCCCGGCTTGCGGCAAGCCCCCGCAACGCGCCCGGGAGCGGCTCGGGAGTCGTTGTGAAGCGGGCTCCGATTTCATTTGGAGCCTGGAAATTTCGATAGCCCTCATAACGCTCCCTTCCCGATGGGATGTTGCTGCGATCATCAGCCAGGATTTCTTCGAACGTCATGAAAAAGATGTCGTCTCCCAGGCCGCGCTGTTCTGCGATGGCCAAAACGTGGCGGCGGATCAGATGATACACGCGGCTCGACAAATCGCGCATCTCCTCTCGCAGCCAGAGGAAGCGCCGGACGCGATCCAGCTTCCGGTCAAACGTTCGCCGCCGATGCCAGGGCAATCGTCTCCGGTGAGTCGAACGCGCAGATTCGTACGCCGGGCGCGGGTCGACACCAGCTCCTTCGGCGTGGGTGTCTATCAGTGCTGCAACCCATTCCGAATCCTCATCCCAGCGCGGCGCCCGCAGGTCGAGTTCGCGACGGCTCTTATGGGCGAAACGCTGCTGGATGCGCGCGATCTCCGATGCTCCTGCGTGGGTCATCTCTTGGAGCATTCGAGTGGGATCGAGGTGTCGAATCGGGGGCAGCGCCGCCGCGAGCGCCGGAAAATCGGCATCTGGAAAGGCTTTCATGAAGTCCAGCTTCGCCAACGACGCACAATAGATAGTGCGGAAGTAGTTCAACTCGGTGATCCGGTAAACGTCGCCGATCAGTCTCCCTAACGCAGAGGCGGCGTCGGCCGAAACGGTTTCAAACGGCTGAGCAAGCTGTTCGAAGGCCCCGTCGAGAAAACCGCGATCAAACCGCGCCTGGCGCTTGAAAACGCCGCCGATGGCGAGAAGCGCCGGGAGGGCGCGCAGAATCCCGCTGAGGGTAACCGGGGTGCACTGGCCGTCGCCGTCGTAATGCAGCCGCACATCCAGGTCGCGGTCGAACTCGCGCTCGATGAATCCGGGCAACACGGCAAGGCACTGTTTGACCGCGCCCAAATTCCAGTAGGGCCGCCCGAAGAACATCCGGCCCGCCTGAAAATCTCCATTCAACAGCTTAATCTCCCGCAGAAAACCTTTGAGCGCGTGCTCCCAGATGAAGTCGTAAAGCGACCACATCAATGGCGTGCAGACCGTGCAGGAGACGCCGCCGTCGCGGAAGTCCGCGTTGGTCCATTCACCGGCGCCCGGCGGGAACTGGATCCGTGTGATGGGACGCGATTGCAGGATGTAGAGCCGGCCCTGTTCGATAGCGAACTCGATGTCCTGCGGCGCGCCGAAGCAGCGTTGGATGGCGCGCGCCGTTCGCTCGATCTCCGCGCCATATTTCTCGAGGGCTGGATGCCCTGATGGCAACGCCGGTTTGCGGCCGGCTAACAGTTCGTCCGAGTGCCCCTCGCAGGCTTCGATGACCACGGACTCTGCTCCTGTGGCCGGGTTCAGGGTGAAGACGACCCCCGCCAGTTCGGGTTGGATCATGCGTTGCACGATGACCTCCATGCGCAGCGAACCTGGATGAATGCCATGTTTCCGGCAGTATTCCACTGCTGCAGGCGCATCCAGCGACTGCCGGCACTCCTGCATGGCACGTTCGACTTCCGCGGTGGTTTGCAGGTTCAGGAAGCTCTTGAACTGACCCGCAAACGAGACCTCGCTCCCATCCTCCGCCGATGCCGAAGAGCGAACGGCGAGCGGGGCGCCCAGGACTTCGATGGCGCGCGCTGCATCGGCGGGAGAGCACAGGAATTCCGGCACACAAAACCCGGCGAGCTGTAGTTCCACCAGGGTTCGCGCCTTCCCGCCAATATCGCGCCCCGCGACGTCAGAGAGCAATGGCATAGGCCTCCTCCTCCGCTTCAACACCGGTGACGCTGGACCGCTGGGGATCGGCCAAGCAGAACCCATGCCGCTGCGCCATCCCGGCGACGCTTCGCACATGATGCTCGGACAAGGAGCCGACGAACGCTGAGTCGTGCGCCCCCTCAAGCCCCAGCAACAACGCCTCCGCCATACAACCGTAGACCTGGCCCGGCGGCAGGGGAAACCCGGCGATGTCCAGATCCTCACCACCTGGCAGCGCCGCGATGCCGCCCTTGAGGATCACCAGATCCGACCGCTCGGCTCTTACGCCGGGCGGCAACGCGGCCGGCACGGAAAGATCACAGACGATGGCACCGTGGCCGAAGTGATCCGCGGTCAGCGGCGCATCGATGGCGTTCAGCGCCGCCAGCACAACACTGCCTTTTCGAATGGTCTCAGGATCCGTTGTTGCCGTCGCGTTCGGGATTCGCCGGGCGAACTCCGCCAGCCGAAGCCGCGCGCCCGGCTTGGCGCTGCCAACCAGGATCGTCCGGCGATATCGCGGCGCGAGGAGTTCTGCGCAGATCCGGCCGATGTTTCCACCGGCGCCGGCCACCACAAGCACACTCTCCCGGGAATCCGTCGCGGTCTCGCGGTGCGCGCGTGCAATGGCCTCGAGAGCAAGGGCGACCGCATAACTGTTTCCGCTCGTTATGCCGATCCCTCCCGAAGCGATCTTGAGACCATTCTGGGTCACAATGGAGGTGTATTGGCCCAGCGAAAGCACAGAACAATGCAGGGAGCGGGCGAAATCGACACCCATCTGAACCAACGCCCGGGGAGCAGCCCATTCCCCCAAATCCATCCGGCGCCGTATCCAACCCGAGGTGATAGGCAGGAGAATCGGATAGAAACAGACCATGTCGCCGGTCCTGGACCGGACGCCGGCGGATCCCATAAGCACGGGCCCCATCCGCGGCGCCAGATGTTCCAGCAACTCTTCCCGGGCCCGTGATGACAATCGTGCGAATCCCGGTTCGAGCTTCACAAAATCCTCATCATCGACGAGGTGACACAACCAACCCACCTTCACGGCGGGAGATCGAGTTAAGCGCCGTCGAAACGCCGGTTCGTCATAGGCCGCGAATTTCACATGTGACCTCATCCGGAGGCGGCTCGACTCCGCAGCGCGCGTTCCTCCGGTGAAGAAGCGGGTCAAACCCGCGCTATCGTCCTCCGCCAATCGCCGGCAAACATCGTCGAAGGCGATCCGCGTCCGCTCGATCTCGCGATCATCGAGCAAAGCCGGCGGCTGCAGCCGCAATGTGAAAGGGTCGCTGAGGGTGGGGGCCACGCGGATGCGGTGAACATTGAGAAGATAGCCCATGATGACGCAGGCCAGCTCCTCTTGCGCGCCGAGGAAGCGCAACAAAAAACTCCTGGATCTCACCGGTCGCCGGAACTCGACGCCGATCATCAATCCGCGCCCCCGAACCCCCGCGATCACTGCCGGATAGTGTTCCGCCAAATCCCGCAAACCTTCGATGAGCTTCTCGCCCTGTTCCGCGCACCTGGCCAGCATGCCTTCGTCGATCAGCTCCAGAGTCTTCAGCGCGACGCCACAAGAGAAGTCATCGTCCGCGAAGGTGCTGGTGTGTTTGAGTTCAAACTCCTCGAGGTAACGTTTTCGTCGGATCAACGTGGCGGAAATCTTGGCGATGCCGCCCCCTAACGCTTTCGCGAGAACGAGGTAATCCGGTTGAATTCCAAGCTGCTGGCAGGCGAGGAACGCGCCGGTGCGGCCAAGTCCGGTCTGGCATTCGTCTGCGATCAGGGGCACGTTCCTCTCCGCACAAAGGCAGGCAGCTCGCCGCGCGAAGTCCGGATCGACCGGGCGCACTCCGCCCTCCCCGAGGATGGGTTCGAAAACGAACCCAGCAAGATCGACCGAAGCGGCGAACGCCGCCTCCAAGTCCTCGATGCTGCCGGATGGAACGTGCACGACATCGACGCCGGAGAGGTCGAAGGGCTGGCGGTGGTCCGGGTTGGCCGTCAATTGAAGCGCGCCAAGGGTCTTTCCGTGAAAGGCGCGCTGCAGCGCGATGAATGTGCGGCCGCCGGTCTCGAGCATCGCGTGCTTCATCGCCGCCTCGACTGCTTCTGCGCCGGAGTTGCCGAAGAGGACACAGTAGTCATCTCCCGCGCGCCGGGCGAGCGCGGCCGCCAGTCTCGCGGCGTATTCGCGCAGCGATCCCTGTGCGTGAATGGGCCGGCTGGCGATCAACCGTTGTGCTTCAGCGACCAGCACGGGATGGGCATGTCCCAGCAGCAGAGATCCGTATCCGCCGGCGAGGTCAAGGACGGCGACTTCCCGGCCATTCTCGCCGCGGTAGTAGAGGTGGGTTCCCTCGGCGCGTTCGTAGGTCACATCGATGCGGAGTGTTTGCAGCAGATGGCTGAGCCGCGGCTTGAAGTGTTGAGGTTCGTGTCCGGCAATCCCGGCAGGCGAGCGGGTGAAACGCAGATCCTTTTGCATCATGGCGGACAGTGGTATCCGCTCGAGGCGTTTGGGGGAATTGATAAAATGCGGCTGGCATCGTTTCAGGCGATGCAGACTATTCGGCGAGGGCCGTTTCAGGCAACGCTGCCGGGGGCCGTTCGTCACGAAGATCTGCGCCGGAGAGAGAGGCTTCGCACCGGTCAATGCCATTCCCGGCGCGAGGATCACGGCCGGCAGCACCCGTAGGACGGTCTCCCCCTGTCGCGCTACCGGGGCGGGGGGATCGGGCGCTGGATTCATGGATTGGCCCCGTGCAGCGTCAAGAGCACCCCATGCCTGGCGCGCAAGGTGATCCCAGGTAGAAGTTCCACGGGGTGACCCTCAACCGGTCGAAGGCGAAACGCCTGCGCCACCATCGCCGTGATGATTTGCGCCTCCAACATCGCGAAGTCGCTCCCCTCCCGATGCAAGAACGCGGCCCCGCTCCAAACGGAATGTACGCAGCCGGCGGACGATTCTCGAAACGCCCGGGCTGGAAGGTCTCGGGATCGTCCCAGAACGCGGGATGGCGATGCAGCGCATAGGGCGACACCACGACCGCGGACCCTGCCGGCAAATGGCGTCCATCCACCACATCATCCGCGATCACGCGCCGTTCGATGATCCATACTGGTGGAAACAGCCGCATCGACTCACGGATCACCCTTTTGAGAAAAGGGAGTCTGGCCAGGTCGTCCAGGGCAGGAGCCTTTCCCCCCAACACGCGGTCGAGTTCCTCGCGAAGCTCGTCTTCGATCTCGCGATGCTGGGACAACAGGTGGAAGGTCCAGGTCAATGCGTTCGCCGTGGTCTCGTGGCCCGCGAGAAGGAACGTGAGCGTCTCGTTCCGCAACTGCTCTCGGGATAACCCAACTCCGGACTCCTCGTCCCGCGCCGACATCAACATATCCAAGAGATTCCGGCCCATGCCTCCGGAGGGGAGATCACGCCAGTGTTGCTCGATGATCTTGTAGACCACTCTATCGATTGAGCGCAGCGCCGCGTGGAAACGAAGATTCTCCGGTGTGGGCAGCCAGTCCGGAGAGTTGAATACGCGACCTAACCGTCCAAAGCAGTGCGGCAGGATCACCCGCATGGCCTGTTCGATCCGACCGGCGCCGGCGCCGGCATCCATGCCGAATAACGTCCTCGCCACGATCGTGTAGGTCAGCCGCATCATTTCCGAGGCTACGTCCAGCGGTTGTTTCGCGGAGGCGTGCTCCCGCCAGCGTTCCAACATCGCAGCGGTCGCCGTGGTCATCTGGCCGGCGAATTCCGCGATGCTCTGGCGATGAAAGGCCGGTTGCAACACTTCGATGGGATCACGTTCGAGGTCCTCAAATCGCATTTCATGCAAGAAGCCGTTTGCAATCAGGTCGCGATCCTCGAAGAACGCGTCATACAGCAGGTTGTAGCGGCGCACAATGCGGTCTGGGACACCCGCGAGATCCGGCCGCTGGAGATAGGTGTGCCATGCCGCCGTGTCGAAGTAATGGCGGAATGATTGGAACACCGTATAGGGATCCCGATGGATGTGGACGAACCGCGCTCCGGGATACATTTCCAGCAAAAGCCGGATACGCGCAGTGTGTGGCGGCGATTTGAGCGCCAGCTCCCTGCCGTATTTGAAAGTCAGCTTCCTCAGAAACCAGGTGAACGCTGATTTCCAACGCTCGACCTCGGCCTGCGGCGCGTCACGGAAACTGAGGCAGCGTAAATAGTGCTCTTCGCGCCGCGGAAAACTGATGCCGAGGTATAAAGACCGCAGAGTCATGAGGCACGGCGCGAATTCGTCTTCTTGTGGCGCGGCAAAACTCAAGGCCATGTTGTCCATGGGGCGCCGGTCCGGCAGCATCCATGCAAACCGCCGGGTGTGGACCCGCTCCGTGCACAGAAACGTGTAGGGATTCACGACCTGATAGGTATTCGCATACGCGAAGCGCTCCGTGTCTTGGGCGAGCAGATTGTGCAGGTGGGTAGTCCCTGAACGCCAGTGGCCGATGACGAACAGCGGCGGCGGGATCTGCGTTTGCTTGACTTCCTCGTCGTAGAGCTGGTGTTCCTGGCGGCGGTAATAGGAGTTCAACAGGCTCGCCCCCGTGATGAACGCCGCCCGATGCCCGTAAACAGCGTCCACGGCATACCGGTTCTCTCGCAACAATCGCCCCCAATCCCCCGCCGTGATTCCGGCCAGGTAATTGTGCCCGAGACTCCAGCGATGCTTCAAGTCGGAGGGCATGAGTCGACCTCAAGACGGGTGTTTGCGCGCCCTGCAACCCTAAAAAGTGCGGGTCGCGGGGTTCGGGAGTGGTCAGATCGCATCGCCGGGCCGCTGGAGAGGCAGGTGGGGGTTCTTCAAATTGCCGTTGTATTGGCCGAGGACTGGCCTTCCCCCGGGTCGCCCGTTGCCATCGGCCGGCTTTGCGGCAAGGTGCTGCAGGTCATTGCATTTCGCACGTGCCCCATCCCCACCCGCTGCACGGCAACTGTGTTTCTGAAGCTTTTCACGGCAGTCGAATGATGGGGCTTATCCCTTTGAAATCAGTTTCTTGCAACATTTATGGACGGGCGGCACGGCGGCTGAGAGGTGGTTTATCTTATGGGTCGCCATCACCTCCTACTGAACCGGGCTTCCGGCGGCAACGAACGCGGTCTCGATGCTGAGGGCGTTGCCCGCATGGTTGAGAAGATATTCCGCGAAGGCGGACACGAGATTGTCTCGACCATGGTCCAACCCGGAGGCATCGACCGCGCCTTAGAAAAAGCCGTGGCTTCCGCACCCGACGCAGTCATCATCGCCGGCGGGGATGGCACCGTATCCGCCGCCGCCCGGCGCCTCGGGGGTACCTCCGTGGCTCTCGGCATACTACCGATGGGCACTTTCAATCTCGCCGCCCGCGATCTCAAGATCCCGCTGGAATTGGAAGAGGCCGCGCGTTTTCTCGCCGCCGCCGAATCCCTGCCCATCGATATCCTCGATGTCTCGGGCTACGCCTGCCTCTGCACCACCGTCCTCGGCTTTTACCCGGAGTTCGCGAGAATCTTCGAGCGGCGCGACCACGGCGGCCGCTGGTGGGTGAAAATGCTGAGGCTGGTCGCCGGTTTGCCGGGGGTCTTCGATCGTGCCCGCCCACTTCATCTTTCGTGGAAGAGCGCCGAGGGCGAAGGCCGCGCCCGCAGCAAGTTCTCCGCTTTCGTGCCGGGCCGGTACAAGGCCGCCGCTGGGATCGTCCCGGTTCGCACTGAGTTTCGCTCCGGCACAATGACGGCTTACATCGGCACGCAGAAACATGCCAGCGCCGCCTTTCGCGGTATGATCGACTATGTGTTCGGACGCGAGGAGGAGAACGCCGAACTCCTCTTTTTCAAAACGTCCCGCCTGGAATTGCGGGGCGGTTCGCGGAGGGATTGCCTGCTCATGCTCGATGGCGAAGTCCTTCGAATGAGGTTCCCCCTGGTCTTTGAGATCAAGCCGGACTTTCTTCGGGTCCTCACTACGGCGGAGAGCATCGCCGATGAAATCGTAAACGAGGCGGCCCCATGATCCGCATCCTGCACCTCTCGGATCCCCACTTTGGAGCTGCGGATCCCGCAGTGGCCGCCCGGTTTCTTGCGGAGGCCGGCGAATTATCGCCGGACCTAACTGTCCTCAGTGGTGATCTGACGATGCGCGCCCGGCGAAGCGAATTGGCCGAGGCGCGCAATTTCATCGAGCACCTTCCCCGGCCGCGGCTCGTCATTCCGGGCAATCACGACATCCCGGCATTCAACCAACTCTTTCATCGCTTTTTCGCTCCCTTCAAGCGTTACCGCGGCGCCATCAGCCGGGACATCGAGCCGGTTCACAGTGCGCCAGGTCTCCATGTGGTGAGCATGAATAGCAGCAAGGCCTTTGGACCTTATCCCGATTGGTCGGTGGGGCGGCTCTCGCGGGGTGATCTGCGGCGCGCCGGCCAGCGTTTTTCCTCAGCGCCAGGAGTTTTCCGCGTCCTCGTTCTGCACCACCCCCTGGTCGCCCCGGCAGGACGCTGGCGAGACGTCGTTCAACCGCTTCCGGACCTGCTGGAACTTATCGCTAGGCGCCGCGTCGATCTTGTCCTCTGTGGCCATTTTCATTGTTCGAATTTGTCCACTCTCGGACCGCCGCAGGCCTGGAAGTGCGTTGTCTCGCAAGCCGCCACAGTTTGTTCCAACCGGCTCCAGGGCGAACCGCCAGGCTACCATGTCATCGGGGTTGCCGCCGAACGGATTGCGATCGACCGCTACGTCTTCGGCGAGGAAGCCTTCGAGCTTGAGGGCGCCTACTCCTTCGTCCGGAATGAGGACGGGTGGGAGAGCGCCGATACCCTGACCCGCCGAGAAACCGTCGACATCAAATAACGCCTTCCGCGGAGGCCGGACACTCCTGTGGGTTAATCCGCGTTGCCGGTCATGAAAAAGCAGCCTTCCTTCGATCTTCTCGTCATCGGAGGCGGAAGCGCCGGCCACGCTGCTGCCATTACAGCCAGTACTCTCGGATTGAAGGCCGCCCTGGTCGAATCCGCGGCCACTCTCGGCGGTCTTTGCATCCTTAGCGGCTGCATGCCCTCGAAGACCCTCATCGAGACC
Source organism: Verrucomicrobiales bacterium (assembly GCA_035513055.1). Classification (GTDB taxonomy): domain Bacteria; phylum Verrucomicrobiota; class Verrucomicrobiia; order Verrucomicrobiales; family DEV007; genus DATKCT01. The sequence continues at coordinate 10,980 of DATKCT010000047.1, forward strand.
GCCGGCCGGATGCGGATCATGCGTGAAGCCGGCCGCTTCGGCATTCGCAGCGCGGCTCCAGTGCTCGATCCCGATGCGCTCCGGTCGCGGCTTGCATCCCTGATCGACGGTTTTCGCCGCGACCGGGTGACGGAGATGGAGTCTGGGCGATACGCCCTTCTGCGCGGCAGCGCGCGTTTCATCTCGATGCGCGCCATCGAACTAACTGATCCGGACGGGGTCGTGACAGCCGTGCAGGCCAAAGCCTTCGTGATCGCTGCCGGCTCCCATCCTTTCGTTCCGCCGATCAATGGTCTGGATGGGGCGCCGTTCTGGACGAGCGACGATGTTGTCCGGCTTCCCTCGGTTCCCAACCGGCTGGCGATCATCGGTTCGGGCGCCGTGGGCATGGAGTGCGCCCATCTCTTCGAGGGCTTCGGGAGCCAGGTGACGGTCATAGAGCGTGGGGCTTCGATCATGAGCGGGAAGGATCCCGACATTGCCACAGCACTGGAGTCTGAAAGCCGGCAGCGAGGGATCGCCTTTCTCAAGGATACCCGCGTCCATTCCGTGTCCCACGCCGACGGGACCTTCCGCCTTGCACTGGAGGGGGCAGCCGCCTTTCTGGATGCCGATGCCCTGCTGCTCGCCACCGGACGAACACCTTCCACCGCCGGCCTCGGCCTTGAGGAAACCGGCGTCGCCGTGGAGGATGGCCGCATCCTTATCGACGGGGGCGCCGCCACCACCGTCCCCCACATTTTCGCCGCAGGGGATTGCGCCAGTCCTGTGCCAGTGGTGCATTTGGCCGTCATCCAGGGAGAAGTCGCCGCCCGGAATGCCGCCCGCTTGCTGCGTCGCGGCCTGGGCGCCCTTGCTGAGTGGAACCGGGTTACCGCAATGTCGGCGTGGTTTACCGAGCCGCAATCTGTTCAGGTCGGGCTGTCGGAATCCGCCGCCAAAGCGGAGCAGATTCCCGTGATCGTTGGCCGCCAGAGCTACGCCGATCATGGCAAAGGCGCCATCGCCGGTTCGCGTCATGGCTTCGTCAAGGTCCTCGCCGACCCGCCATCCGGCCGCCTGCTCGGCGCCGCCGCCGTGGGTCCCCAGGTCGTCGAGACTTCTCATCTCGTCCAAGCCGCCATCGGCCTTCGCCTCACCGCGAGCGACTACCTCGCCATTCCCCACTACCATCCGACCTTTACCGAGGCTTGGTCGCGTGCCGTCGAGGAGATCGAGGCGCAGCGGAGATGATGGCGCTCAAAGTCGGACGTCGAGGTGCGCTTCCATCCCGTGTGTCATCGTGCCTGCTTCCCAGTATGACCGTCCTCGCTGTGAAGCGGCTGGATCCTTCGCCGGCCGAACGGGGGTTTCACAGGGGACTCCTTGCTCCGGTGAAAATAGAACTTGCGCAATCCCTGGAAGGGTCGAACGTAACGAGGGCCGAACCGATTGTTCGTTGTTCGTCGCGCGGTGAATCGTCAGGTGAGTTTCTCTCGGTGGTGGTTTGAAACCCGGTTTCTCGGGAACGCCTTCGCCAGCCAGCCTCTTGTTCGCGACGCCCGACTTATTATGAAACTCTACGTAGGAAATCTCGCCTTCGAGACCACTGAGACGGATATTCGAGACGCTTTCGAGCGTTTTGGGAGCGTTACGGACGTGGTCGTTATGACCGATCGCATGACCCAACGCTCGCGCGGCTTCGGCTTTGTTACCATGAGCGCCAATCAGGAGGGAAAAGCAGCGATCGAGGGCCTGAACGGCCAAGATTTGCACGGTCGCAGTCTCACGGTCAACGAGGCCCGTCCCCGGGATGACAGGCGGGAGTCCTTCAGCGAATCGCGCCGCTACTGAGCCGGATTGGGCCTTGAACCAACGGAAGCGGGGTCTCTCACGAAGAGAGACTCTGCTTCCTTGGATCATCGTGCAATCTGCCGAAGCCCTTTGGTCGCTGAATGCAGGCTGCATGGAACGATCGCGGGCGTTGCCCGGATCAGGCCGCGTAAATCGTTGATACACAGTCCCCTAGTTCTTCGGCTCTCCGATGGCATGACCTGTGCCATAGTGCCATAGGGAGGATCGGGATCGAAGAGCGCCGAATCTCACCATGATGAAACGATTGCGAACCCATACATACGCGAGAAGGCTGCTGGTCAGCCTTTCCTTTGGACTCTTTCTGATCACGGTCCACAGTGGCTGCGAACGAAAGTCCCCGTTGGAAGAAGCCGTTGACGAGACGGGGGACGCTATCGAGGACGCGGCGGACGAAGTCGAAGATGCGGTGGAAGACGCCGTGGATTAGCTGCTCAACACTATGAAAACCACAAAACCACAACGAGGAACAACGTCATGTTAGAATGGACTCTCATTTTTCTTATCGTCGCACTGATCGCCGGGGTGTTGGGATTCTCTGGCCTTGCCGGAGGCGCTGCGCAGATCGCGAAGGTGCTTTTTGTGATCTTCTTGATCGTCTGGATTCTCACTCTCATTTTCTAGCAAACGCCTAGGAGGACTCTCCTTTATGAAATCGTCATTTGGATCAAGCGAGACGGCGGTCGCAGAGCAGGTTGGGCAGGCCGCGCGAGCCGCGAGACATCAGGTCTTGTCTCTTCTAGGGGACATCAGAGGGTTGAGCCGGGAGGCCATATGGGCGAAACAACTCCGGGTCGCTCAGTGCGCCGGATGTGTGGAGGCGATTGCCCTCGACGCCGCGGCGATCCTGCGCCGGAACCGGCATCACAGGCTGGCGAGCCGGGCTGACCGGGTGGCAAGCACCGCCGAAGGCGCCGTTGAGTATTTGGCGCAGACTCCTCCAGAGGAGGTTTGGTCGGACACGCGCGACTGTGTGCGACGGCATCCCGGGGCTGCGTTAGCCGCAATTTTTGTTGGTGGCGTCATGATCGGCCGGTTTCTCAGAAGTTCATCTCGAGGGCAAATCCACGCCTAATTCCGCCCATGATGCATCGCACTTTGCCTGGCGCCGGACAATCGCCGGAGCTGTCCCGGCCTCAGGAACCCAACATTCGGAGCCGGGCGACAGTCACCGAACTGTTTCGCGATCTACGGGACGACGTTGCCCTTCTTGTGAGGCAGCAAACCGCGCTCTTGCGAGTGGAAATGCGAGGCAAGGCTGTGGAAGCGGCCAAGGATGGAGGACTAGTGGTTGCGGGACTGGTCGGAGTCTCGGCCGGGATGTTTGCGTTGATTGCAACGGTCTCGGCGTTGTTGGCTTGGCTTTTCCAGCACTGGGGATGGAGCGCATCCGCCGCTTGGTCAGGTGCATTGGCGCTCACGGCGACTGGGACATTGAGCGGGGGCTCGGCTCTCGCCTACTGGGGAATGACAAGGCTCAAAAGGCGAACTCTTATTCCTGAAGAATCTCTGCAAAGTTTGAACGACAACAAGGAATGGTTATGGCGACACATACACTAACTCACAAGGGTCTGGCGCACGGCGCCGGACAGAAACTCAAGGAAGGCATCGAGGCCACCCGGGAACGGATGGACCGCACCGTGGATGCCTTATCGGAAAAACTCGACCCTCGACAGGTCGTGGACGGGATCTCTGACTGGGTGGGAAACGCCTCCTTCGAGGACGCCCTCGAGTCGGCGAGGAAATCGGTGAAACAGGCCGCCTCGCATGTGCGGAGGCACCCCGTACCTTACACTCTGGCAGGAGCGGGAATGGCATGGCTTGCCGTGGAATTGATTCGCAAGCACGGAGCCGGAGCGGATCAGACTGCATCCACTTGGACGGAGAAGGGCGAAGCAGCTAAAGAAGCGGTCAGCGGCGCCCTGCACACCATGGGCGAGTCGGCCGGGCGAGCTGCCACCGAAGCGAAGGAGGCGGTCGCGACGGGAGCCGGTAAAGCGGGACGGACGCTGGCGCGTGGCTATGCGCGGGCAAGCGAGGCCTGTCAGGATGCCTTCCACACTACCAAGGACAAGCTTTCCGGACGGCAAGACTCCATTGCGAACGTGGTCGCCCAGAATCCGTTGGCCGTTGGCGGCGGGCTCATCGCTTTGGGCGTCATTGCGGGAATCCTGCTGCCGCGCACCCGGGCTGAGGACAGATGGATCGGAGAGGGTTCGGAGAGGCTCCTCGAAGGAGCCCGGAACGCGGGGCGGGCTGCTCTCCAGCGCGGCAAGGACGCGCTCCACGATGTGGTCGAATCGACCAAGGCTCGAGCAGAGGCGGAAGGATTGACTCCGGAAGCCTTGGAAGAGAAAGCGGAGAATGTCATTGAGGGCGTCAAGGAGGATGCCCGTAAGGCTGCCAACGAGCATCTCTTCCGCGGATGACGAATTGAATGGCGGGAGGGACTCGACCCCTTTCTTCACCTCAGCGCTCGGACCCCCGCCTGCGACAAGGACCGGCCGGCCAACGCCGGCCGGTCCTTGAATCGTGCCGCCCAATATGCGGTGCATGTGGAAAGAAGAGCGAGACATGCCAGGCGCCGAGCGAGGAGCAGATCCCCAAACAATCGCGACGGCGGCCCAAACGGCCGCCTCCTGCCCTCCTGAGCGCTACTCACCCAGCAGCACATGCTCGCGGCGCTGCTCTGTCCGGAGCGGGCGCGACGCTGAAGCAAGTTCATCTGCATCAGCGGAAGGCAGCAGCAGGTCTGGAGCGCCGGCTACCGGCTCTTTTCAGATGCGGGGGCGGCTACTATGCCCATGAACGCAGGCAGGGGCACCGGAGATCACCGGCGCCCCTGTCTGCTGCGGCGGTCTGGCTTCTTGTTTAGACCGATCGCGCCAAGGCCTGCAGGACCAAAAGGTGGTTGTTGGCCCGGCGGAGCAACTCGGCGCGAATGAGCCGTTTGCACTCAGGCAGCACAGCGATGTCGTCGAGTGCATTCAGGTACTCCGTTTGGCAATGTTCTTCACCGCGAAGAAGGGATTGGACGACCGCGCTGTCACCGAGAAGACCATCTGCTTTCTCGACTGCCGCGGCGAAGGATTGCCACGGTCCCGAACTGCCATTGGGTACGCCGCCCATGGAGAGAATATACTCGCGCAAGGCATCCACGCTTCTGGCGTGTTCATGGCGAATGCTCCACAATTCTCCTACTTCTGGTTCCTCGGAGAAGCGTTCGATTGCCGTCTCGTAGGTCTCCTTCGCGGAGACCTCCCCGCGCAGGAGGCCGTTGCAGACTTGGATGGAATGCCGCGTACGCTTGTCGGTGGATGTTGTGATCATTGTCGTTATGGTTTGTGATCTCGGGGACAGGCTGGATCCGGAATGTTTGGAACTCCTTCCCAACGGAAGAAACTCGTCGTGCCGGACTTCCGGATGGCGTTATGCAGGGCGCATGCCACTCGGCGGACTCGAGCCGGGCGCCATGCTTAACGTCCACACAGTCAGCAGCTCGCGTCGCCCGCACTGACTTGGCGGCGTGCCTCCGGGCGAATGCGAAGTGCAAGGACCCTTCGGTGGGGAAATGCACTCTGCAACGCCAGGGCGGGCTTCCTGAGCATTTTATCCGCTGGAGAAGGCCGGTTGCAAAAAGCAATGCGCGCGGAGAAGGTTTGTATCGATTTCGCACGATGAGAAGGAGCGTCCCCACTAATGGAATTTGATCGATTCTTGTTATAAAACGCTGATGACCAACGCTGTGCTGAAACTCTTCCGAAAATGGTCCGAGATTTGCCACAACAACGCTTGAGCGCGCAGGCAAGCGCAATAGAGTTTGATGGAGACCTTTACGAGGAGGAGAAACCGATGAAAGAAAACAGAGAATCCGGACGGACATTGCATTGGACTTGGAAGGGAGCATTGATTGTACTGGCGACGGGGTGTATGAGCCTTGCCTCCTGCAACACGATGCAGGGAGTGGGATCCGACGTGCAGGAAGCTGGTCAAGCGATTAAATCCACGGCTCGAGATGTTGCGAATTGATGTTCGTGATACTCTTCATCGAAGATGCCGCTAGCTAGCCTGCTGTCGCCTTGCAGGATTCTCGGGCTGGAGCGGGGAGAGCGCGGCGTAACGGCAACGCTTTGCCGTTCATTCCGGCCGTGTCCCCGGCGTTGTGCGTTGATTCGTCTCCCGATCCGTTAGGATGAGGCATTCATGAATGCCCTCTACGCAGACCCTGCCCTTCGGCAGCGTCTTGTTGAGTTTCTCGGGGGCGATTCGCTCGATCAGGCGACCGCGGTTTACCTGACGCACTCGGATGGATTGGCGTATGACCGGATGGAGTTGCGGCCTCCGCTGGAACTGGCCTGGTTTTTGGAGCGGGACACGGATATCGCCCGGTCCCTGGCCGATTCAGAGTCCTGCCTGCTGCACCTGGACGTGGACTACGTAAATTTTGATTCTCCGGCCGAGATATTCATCGATCCGTGGCGCTGCTTTGAACTGCAGGCGCCCGTGGCGCAGGCGATCGAGTCGCTGCTTCTCGAATGGGGCATTCGTCCGCTGCACCTCATCACCGGGCAAGGGCATCACTTTGTGTGGCGCATCGGACGCGGGAGCAGGGTGGCGGCGCGTATCCGGGCATTGTCTCCCGCGCCGGAACTGACGAGCCGGTGTATGGAGCGACTGCCGCCGGTTCTCTCTGGGAAGTTGGAACGGCCGGATTACGAACTCTTCGCGGCGCTGGCTCTGCTCATCGAGTTTTTGGCGCACTGCATCAAGGAGAAGGCGGCCTCGCAGTGCCTCTTGCCGGTCGAGCTGACGGCCGTGCATGTGGGGCCGTGCGCGACGGCGTGGCGCGAAATGATCTCGGTCGACATTTCTGAATATGGCGATCCGCTGCATACGCGGATGATCCGGATGCCGTTCACGATTTACCGCAAGCCCTGGGTTACCGGGCTTGTGAGCAGCCTGCATTTGGAGAAAGAGATCCCCGCCCTGTGGTCGATTCCCCTCCACGAGATGGATATCCGCCAAGCGCTCAAGGCGCGGCAGTTGGATGGCGACGTGCTGGAGCTGGCGCGGCGCGCCTGCGTGCGCATTCCGCTGCAGGAGGCGGGCACGGAGCAACTCTTGGATTGCTATCTCGCCTCGCGGACGCGCCGGTTTCATGGGTTCTTCTATTCGTCTGGGCATGATCCGCGGGAGCGCTGGCCAGAGACCTACGACCGCACGCCGTTGGAGGCGCTGCCGAACTGTGTTCGCCGTCTCATCGAACAGCCCAACGATCTGTTGCTGAAGCCCGCCGGCATGCAGTTGGTGACGCGCTGTATGCTGGCGCAAGGTTGGCATCCACGGCATATTGCGGGCCTGATCTGGTCCAAGTTCGAGAACCCCGCGCATGGCTGGGGAATTCGCTGGGATGACTACGAAGGCGGCACCCGGGCCGATTTTTACACGCGTTTGTTTGCTGGGCTGCATTTGACTGGACTGGACCGGCTCGTGGACTTCAACTGCACCTCGACGCAGGAGAAAGGCTTTTGCTTTCTGCCGTCAGAAGGTTACTGCGAGCTTGAATCGGCACGCGCAAAATTGCTTTCTCAACTGCCCCCATGACCGACTGGCCGATCGCCCTGTCCACCGGCTGCTTTTACAATCGCAGTATTTTTGAGGTTCTGGATGCCGTGCGGCATGCTGAATTCCGCCAGCTTGAGATCTGCTCGTTTCCGAAGCACCTCGACTATCACAAGAAGGACGAGGTTCTGAATGCCGCGGAGCGACTGCGAGAGTTGGAATTGGACCCAGTGTCGTTTCATGCGCCCTTTTCCGACAGAATCGACATCACGGCGCTGGACGAGGCGGCGAGGGAGGCGGCGGTGCAAGAACTGCTGCTGGCCTGTGAGAGTGCCGCGTTGATGGGCTGCGAGCATGTTGTTCTGCATCCGGGACCGGAGCGTGAGCACCATCCGCCGGAAGAGGAGTTCCTCGAGCACATGCATCATGCCGCGGCCTCGCTCAACCGTGTCGCCGCCCGCTGTTGCGAGTTGGAGGTGCATCTGCTGCTGGAAAACATGCTTTCGCACCTGATGTTCGGTCATGTGCGCGACATGATGTATCTGCTGGGCGAGATCAGAACCTGCGAGGTGGGCGCCTGTCTGGACACCGGTCACGCGCATCTGGCGCGGGAGATGGACGTGGTGATTCAGAAACTCTCCGGTCACCTCCGAATGGTCCACGTCAATGACAATCGGGGCGACTGGGATGCTCACCTGCCGCCCGGCGAGGGCGTCATCGACTGGTCCTGGGTCATCGGCGAACTGCGCCGCCACGCCTTTGATGGCGTGCTGGTGCTGGAGCTTTCAGGGGGCGAGGATGAATCCGCGGAGGAGATACTGGCGCGCGCCGTGTCTGGCCGTGCGTTTCTCCATCGTGTGATCAGAGAGAGTCCAGGATGATCCTTGGCCGGGACCAACCGCATTCCCTCACACCGTTTCTGCTGTGGCGCTCCGCACCCCCGCTGGTATGCGATAGTTTTGAGGAATGCCGATCTATCTCAGCCGTGATACCGCCGGTTACTCAGCGCGTCCTCGATTTCCTAGCCGATGCACGATCTTATCCGCACCGGACTACCGCCGTGCGGCTGGTGCAGACCCATGCCTCGTGGGTGTTCATCGCGTCGCCCTTCGTGTACAAGGTCAAGAAGCCGGTGAACTTCGGTTTTCTCGATTTCTCGACGCTTGAACGGCGGAAAGCCAATTGCGAGAGCGAGGTGCGGCTGAACCGGCGGCTGGCGGCGGAGATTTACCGCGGCATGGAACCTGTGTGTGAAACGGGCGGGGGGCTGGAGTTCGGCGACAGAGGTCGAATCGTGGAATGGACGGTCAAGATGCGCGAGATGGCGCCGGAATGCTTCCTAAGCCATCGCTTGAAGCATGGCGAGGTGACCACGGAGACCATGGACCGGGTCGTGGAACGTCTTGAGCGCTTCTACGCGGATCAACCGCCGCTGCCGGCCGCGGAAGTCGCGTTGGCGCGCCAGCGCCTCGATGAATCGGTGCGCGGAAACTTCGATGCTGCGCGCGATTTTACGGGACACAGCTTGTCGGCGGCGGCCTTGGGGGCAATCGAGCGTTTCAGCGCCGAGTTTGAAGCGAGGCATCGCGATTTGCTCGACTCCCGCATCGCCCAGGGGTGGATACGCGACTGCCACGGGGATCTACACGCGGAGCACATCCATCTCACACCGGAGGCGGTGCAGATTTACGACTGCATCGAGTTCAACGAGGCCTTTCGCCACATCGACGTGGCCAGCGACATCGCCTTTCTCGCGATGGACCTCGATTTCAACGGGCGAGCTGACCTCGCGCAACACATCGCCGGCCGTTTTGCCGCATTGCTGCGCGATGATGGACTGCCGCGTCTGATGGACTACTACAAATGCTATAGGGCTTGTGTGCGCGGCAAGGTGGAGAACCTGCATAGCACTGGAGAAACCGTGGGCGAGGCCGAACGCTTGGCCAGCCTCGATTTGGCGCGGCGCTACTTCCGTCTGGCGCTGCGTTATGCCATCGCCGGGTCGGCCCCAGGGGTTTGGGTTTTCTGGGGCAGGGTTGCCTCCGGCAAATCGGCTCTTGCCGAGGCGCTCGAGGCCGAAACCGGCTGGCGCGTCGTTTCCTCCGACCGCGTGCGCAAAGCGCTGGCCGGGGTTCAGCTGTGTCAGCGGGGCACAGCGGAGGAACGGAGAACGCTGTATTCAGAGGCGATGACTCAGCGGGTCTATGACACGCTGTGCGATGAAGCGATCCACACTGCGAAGGACGGTCAAAACGTGATCCTCGATGCGACCTTCTCGAATCATCGCCATCGCGATGCCCTCCGGCGAGGTTTGGAACGGCACGGCCTGGGAAGTGTTTGGATCGTGGCTGAAGCCAGTCCGGAAACGGCGCTGCAACGGCTCCGGCAGCGGGATCAGGAAGGAAGCGCGATTTCCGATGCGCGTTCGGAAGATTACGACCGGCTCAGCAGCCGCTTCGAAGCGCCGGCGGAGCTTTCCGCCGCGAACTGCGTGCGCGTTTCTACAGAAGACGACCCGGATACGACGCTGTTCCGGCTGCTGAACGATCTGGCTGCGCGGCAGGCGCGGCTTCATGCGGGACCAGAACTGCTGCGCCCGTAAGATTGCCTTCGCGCAGACGGGCGAGGGCTTCATTTGCGGCCTCTAGCGGAAAGGTCTGGGTGTGGGTCTTCACGAGCGCTTGGGTGGCCAGCATGAGGAATTCTTCGCCATCGCTCCGCGTGAGATTGGCCACGGAAGAGATCGTGCGCTCGTGCCACAGATCGGCATAGGGAAATGACGGTATGTCGCTCATGTGAATGCCGCCGCAAACGACGATGCCGCCTTTGCGCAATGAACGCAACGCTAGCGGGACGAGTTCGCCTGCCGGGGCGAAAATGATTGCGGCATCAAGTTTGTCCGGCGGCGATTGATCCGATGCGCCGGCCCAGACGGCGCCCAAACCGCGCGCGAAAGTTTGCGCTGCTTCATCACCGCGTCGCGTGAAGGCAAAGACTTCCCTGCCTTGATGGCGCGCCACTTGAATGACGATGTGTGCCGCGGCTCCAAAGCCGTAGAGTCCGAGGCGTTTCGCCGAGCCCGCTTTCATCAGTGAGCGATAACCGATGAGTCCGGCGCAGAGAAGGGGCGCCATCGCCGCGTCATCGAGACCGCCCGGAAGCGGGAAAGATAGGAGAATCATGGCTTTCATTGGGCAGGAAGGAATGTGCCTGAAGTTGCACGCGAAGAATGCGCTATCCTCATAGATCGTGAATCCGATGACCACGCGAGCCGAATGGAACGAACGCTACGCCGAGGGCGATGTCCCTTGGGACAAAGGAGAGGCGGCGCCGCCCTTGCGCGAGTGGCTGGCGGAGAACCGGTTCGAGGGGAAGGTGCTCGTGCCGGGAGCGGGTGCGGGGCACGACGCGGGCTTGATAGCCGAGCGTTGCCCGGATGCCGAGGTGATCGGGCTCGACATCGCTCCGTTGGCCGTGGCCCAGGCTGCTTCCCGCTACCGGCTCGTCAACCTGCGCTTCCTCGAAGGCGATCTCTTCACGTGGCCCGGAAACGGCGCGGGACCGTTCCACTGGGTGGTGGAACATACCTGCTTTTGCGCCATTGATCCCGCGCGCCGGGACGAGTACGCAGGGGCCGTCGCCCGGTTGCTCGCTCCGCGGGGCCGGCTCTGGGCGGTTTTTTACCTCGATCCCTACGACGACGAACATGTGCCTGGGGGCGGCCCGCCGCATGGGGCCACGACTGCAGAACTGGACGCCCATTTTAATCCCGCGTTCACCACATCCGCCGAGTGGATTCCGGGCGCCGCTTACGCCGGGCGCGAAGGGCGAGAACTGGTCCGCGTGCTGGAGAAGCGGGATTGAGGCGGAGGGACCCCGGCGCCCATGGGCTTGCCGAGTGAAGGCGCCTGCTCTGCTTGGCAGAGGCCGCTCAGCGAATCGACCTAACTATACATCAAGGGCGGCGCTCAGGCGCGGGAGAAGGCATTTCCGGGGCGGCGGGGCGGATGTCGTGAAGGCGGACGTTGCCCGACCAGTCGCCGGAGGCCAGTGTGGTTCCGTCCGGGCTGAGAGCGAGGGCGTAGATCCAGTCGTCGTGAGCGTGCCACTGTCGTTGGATCCGGTCGCTGCCGCCGTCGATACGGCGGATGATTCCTTCCTTGCCAGCGGAAAAAAGGGAGGCTCCATCGGCGGCCCAGGCCAGAGCCAGAACCGGACCTTCATGATGGCGCACGATACGGATCATCCGTCCGGTTTCAGGTTGCCAGAGTCGCACGGTGTAGTCATCGCTGGCGGTCGCGCAGACGAGCGGTGAGGCGTCGCTGGAGGCGTGCGGCTGGAAGGTCAGGGCGTGAATGGCTTTGCTGTGTTGATCCAAGGAGCGCTGAAGAACGCCGTCACGCGAGTTCCAAACCTTGAGGGAGCGATCGGCTCCGGCGGTGACGAGGATCTCGCCGGAGGGGCTGAAAGCGATGTCGAAGAGGGGAGCGGCGTGATCCGTAAATCGAAGGAGGTCGCTGGGTCCTGCTTCAGAGTCGCAGCGCCAGATGGAGGCTTGTCCGTCGCTCGAGGCGACTCCCAGACGCGTGCCGTCCGGATCGAAATCCAGTCCGGTGACGAGGTCTTTGTGGCCGGCGAAGCGGCGCAAGAACGTTCCATCGGGCCATGTGAAAAGGAGCACTTCGCCTTGAACCCCGGGGTCGCCTCCGCCCGCGGCGAGCATTTTTCCATGGGGAGCGAAGGCCAGGGAGGTGATCTTGGGGAGGTCGCAGGCGATGTGACGCTGGAGGGTCGCGTCTTTGGGAGAGCGGATGACGAGGCGGCGGTTGCCGTTGGAAACGAGGGCGGCTCCATCTGGAGAAAACGCTAGGGCGACGACGGGCGCCGCCGAAAGGGCGGGGCACAGGAGCAGGCAGCCGGCGGCGAGAGCGGTCCGGAGGGAGACCGGGTCGAGCTTGACGCGATGGGGCATCGCCTCAGAGGAGTTCCGCGATGGAGGCGCCTTCGTTCAGGATCTTGACCGGGCGTCCGGTGGGGGTGGTGAGTTCCTGGCCAGGATCGATGCCGAGGAGTTGAAGGATGGTCCAGGCCAAGTCGGGAGGTCCGAGGGGACGTTCCACGGGGTGCTCACCGAAGCGGTTTGTGGCGCCGATGACCTGCCCGCCCTGGATTCCGCCGCCTGCCAGACATACCGAGCCGGCGCGCGGCCAGTGGTCGCGTCCGGCGGCGGCGTTCAGCTTGGGCGTGCGTCCGAATTCACCCATGAGCACGACCAGAGTGGACTCAAGCAGGCCTCGTTCGTGAAGGTCTGTCAGGAGAGCGGCATAGGCGCGATCGAGCGCGGGCAGTTTGCCGCTGCCGGGAAAGCGCGAGTCGGGCAGTTCCTTGAAGATGTGTTGATGCATGTCCCAACCCGTATCCACAACGGTGACGAAGCGGGTTCCGGCTTCGATCAGGCGGCGGGCCAGGAGACAGCCGCTTCCGACGCGGGCCGGACCATAGCGTTCCCTAGTCTTGGGATCCTCTCGGGAGAGGTCGAATGCGGCCTTGGCTTCCGGGGAAGCGAGAAGGCGATAGGCTTGTTCATAGAAGGCGTCGCGGTTGCGAGTGGCGGGACCTTCCTCGCTGGCTTGGGTAAAAGCGTCCATTTTGCGGAGCATCTCGCGCCGCTGTTCGCTTCGGGCGAAACTGAGGCCTTCGGGCAGGTGGAGACCGTCCACATTGGCGGGATCATTGCCGGTGTTGAAGGCGTTGAAAGCGCCCGGCAGGTAGCCCGAGCGGGCGGCGTTGGAATTGCCGCCGGCGCTATCGTTCGGGATGGCGACATAGGGCGGCATGGCTTCCCGGAAGCCTTGGGTGTGAGCGACGAGACTGCCGAGGCTGGGGTATTCCAAAGCGGGACCGGGCCGATGGCCCGTGAGCATGAAGCGGGTTCCAGTGTCGTGGTTGCCCAGCTCATGGGTGAGGGAGCGGATCAAGGCGGCGTGGCGCATGGCCGCGGCGGTGCGCGGGAGATGCTCGCAGATGCGCAGGCCGGCGACGCTGGTGGGAATGGCTTTGAACTGGCTGCGCAGCTCGGAGGGCGCATCCGGCTTGAGATCAAACATGTCGAGGTGGCTGGGACCGCCGTCGAGCCAGATGAGAATGCAGGACTTGGCTCGGGGCGAGTGCGCGGACGGGTCTCCGGCACGGGCCTGCAACCGGAACAGATCCGTTAGACTGAGTCCGAAAGTGGTGAGCAGGCCGAGGTGGAGGAAATCCCGGCGGCCCACGCCATCGCAGCGTAGTGGAAAGGAACGGGGGGTTGCAGGCATGGGTCAGCGATTGAAAGCGAACTCGCGGGAGTTGAGCAGGGTCCAGAGGAAGTCTTCGAAAGCGGCGCTGCGATTGGGGGCACGATCGAGCAAGACGTTCCATTCGGCAAGTTCGACGGGTTTGGGCGCCCTGGAGAAGGCGCGGAGGTAGACTTCCTCGATGGCGTCACGACTGGAGCGGTCTCGCAGGGCGCCGGCCGCGCCGTGGCGCAGTTTGGCGTTGATGGTCGGGCCGTTGATGAGGTGCAGGGCTTTGGCGAGTCCGCCTCCCAACTGGGAAGGTCCGTCGCAGGGGCCGGTTCGCAGGCAGCGGCCTAGGACGTCGAGGGCGGGCGAGGGTGTAGCGGGACTCACGAGCTGGACGGCGCGGACTCCGGCTGTGTAGCCCTCGAAGACGTCGGGGACGCCAGTGACCTGAGCTACTGCGTCGGCGAAAACCGGGGCGGGAATCTCCTTCAGGAAAGCATGCGAATACAGGTGCGTATCGGACTTGTTGGCAACCAAGCTGCGCGAAGTTCGCTGATAGGTATGTGAGGAGACGATGGTGCGAACGAGATGCCGGAGGTCGAAGCCATTGGCGACGAAGTCCGCGGCGAGGGCGTCGAGAAGGGCGGGATGAGTCGGCGGATTGGTGGGACGGAAGTCATCGACCGGTTCGACGAGACCGCGGCCGAGCAAGTGCATCCAGACCCAGTTGACGAAGGAGCGGGCAAAGAAGGGATTGTCCGGAGCGGTGAGCCATCGCGACAATCCGGCCAGGCGTGAATCATCGCCGGCGTCCTGGGGAAGGGGGGCGCCGAGAGGTTTCGGGGGCAGGGGTTCCCCGGTACTGGGATGGTCGACCTCCCCTCGGGCGGCAATGTGGATGGCTCCGCCTTCGCGGGTGATGCGGGCAAAAAACGCGGCGAAGTGGTGGTAATCCTCCCGGGTCCACCGGTCCGAGGGATGGCTGTGGCAGCGAGCGCAGGCCAACTGCGTGCCGAGAAAAATCCGGCTTACGTGTTCGGAAAGGTCGCGCGGATCGTTGGCGAGAGTTAGGAAGTTGGCCGGACCGGCGCTGGTCAACTCGCCGGTAGTCGTAAGAAGAGCGCGGGCGACTCGATCGAGGGGCGCATTCGCAGCCACCTGATTGCGCAGCCAGTGATGATAGGCGGCCGCCTCCTCGCTGCCTCCCTTGAGCAGGAGCAAATCGGCGAGTTTCATGGTCCACAAATCGACGAAGGCCGGACTAGCCAGAAGGGTTTCGATGACGCGCAGACGCTTCTCCGCGGAGGGGGGTTCCGCCAGGAAGGTCCGCGCCGCTTCGCTGGCAGGCAAGAGTCCGGCGAGATCCAAGTGAACGCGACGGAGGAATTCGGCATCGCCGCTTGCTGAGGACGGCGGGACGCGCAGACGGAGCAGTTCGGCGTCGATGTGCTCGTCGATGAAGTTTGCCGCTGGCGTTAGGAGGATTTCTTGATTCGGGCCGCCGAGCGGCGCGGCGATGCGGGCGGCGGCGACTTGTCCGGAGTAGCGAACCATGATGCTGGTTAGTCCGCGGCCGGTTACGGAGACGGTTCCCGACTTCGAGACCTCGGCGACGGCGTCGTCATTGGAGGTGTAGAGGGCGAGCGGGGTGACATCCTCGCGAACGCCGTTGGAAAGAGAGGCGGTGACCCGGAGCTGCACGGATTCGCCGGTGTTTTGGATCAGGCTATCCCGCGGATCGACCTCGATCCCGGTCACGCGGAGTTCGGCGGGGCCGTAGGGGGCGCCGCGGGCGATCCAGCGAAGCAGGAGGGCGTGACCGCTGGAGTCTCGCGGAAGCTTTCGCCCGCCCTCGTGCTCGATTTGGTAGGAGGATTTGCGCAGGAGCAGGCTGTGGCCGGGCTGGTCGAGATCGATGCGACGCCCGCCGAACTCTCGGGTGATGCGATCGAAGTCTTCCCGGGGATCGTAACCCAGCAAGCTGAGTTGGAAGCCGCCTTGACCGGTGGCGGCTCCGTGACAAGCTCCCGCATTGCACCCCGCCTTGGTGAGCACCGGCAAAACGGCGGTGCGGAACGGCGGCGGTTCCGCGGCGCTGATGAGGGCCGCGGGCCAGGCGATGGCGACGCTCAGGAGGGCGCGGGTGATCACGGAACG
The DNA here is from genome assembly GCA_035513055.1 of Verrucomicrobiales bacterium. Taxonomy (GTDB): domain Bacteria; phylum Verrucomicrobiota; class Verrucomicrobiia; order Verrucomicrobiales; family DEV007; genus DATKCT01. The sequence continues at coordinate 26,831 of DATKCT010000047.1, forward strand.
TCTTCTTGGAGTTCGGCCAGGAAGGCGCGGCCGGATTGACGGGCATAGCCGGTGCCATAGCGATCCCCGAAGTGGAGGATGCGGGTCCATCCGTCGATGGCCTGGCGCCGCAAGCCGGGGTCGTCGCCAATGTGTTCGCGCGCCTCTTGGAGGAGGGCATCCACGGCGGCGGCGTCGTTGGTGGGCTGGATGAAACGGCGGAGCAATCCTTGCAGGACGGCGTCGGAGGGAACGGCGCCGGGGAATTCTTCCCGCGGCTGCCCGGTAGTAGGGCCATCGCGGCGCCTGGCGATCTCGTTTCGAAGCGTTTGCACTTCGCCGATGAGAGCCCGGACGGCGCTGCGGAGGCCGGCTTCAGTCTCGAGATCGAAGGCCTCCCAGTCCACGGCCGGCGGTGGGGCATTGCCGCGCGCCGCCTCCGGTCGCATTTCGGCTGGGCCTCGGCCGGCTCCGGTTCTGGCGGAGTGGAGACGGTTCAGCTCTTCGATGGCAGGCGGGGCATCGTCTCCGCAGAGCTTGGCCAAGGCTTCAACGACGGACGGAGCATCGGCGATTCCGGGCTGAACGAGCGCGAAGTTCGCCATCACTGTATCGTCTTTAGCGGCTATGATAGTGATGAGGCAATCTTTGTTGAGTCCGTAGTTGCCCGGACCTTCGATTCCGTCCGGGGAGAGGCCGACGCGGGACTGCAGTTTCAAGGAACCGGACGCGGCCCGGACGCGGCGCTCGCCTTCGAGCCGGTCGGGAGAGAGAAAAATCATGTCCGTTGAGAGACGGTCTTTACGAAGAGCCCCGTACTCGTCCACGACGCGCAGGAGCGGGACCAGAGAGCGTTCGAGGCCGTGCACAAAGACCAAAACGGCCGGAGCGCCGGAGTACTCCGCGATGGGATCGCGGCTCTGGCCCGCGCCGTCGCCGGTCAACTCGATGACCTGGAACGAAGTGACTTTTTCACCGGGTTGAGGACCGGAAAAGACCGGATCGGCGGCTAGAATCGAGAGGCGGAAGACGGAGAGGAACGCTGTGGCGATCAGGAGGGTGCGAGAGTTCATCGAGGGGAAAAGAGCCGATTGATGATGGAGGAGCTGGGGGGGAACGGAGAAGGCCGCGTGTGCTATTCTGCCACAGATTCGAGAGGATGCCGCAAGAGATAGGGGTCGCGGTTGGCCGGGGCGTGGAAGGGTTTGCCCAGGACGGATCGGCTGCGCCTTGGCGGCGCGGGCATGCGGTCGCGAATCGACGGTTCGAATCCCATTTTGCCAGGCGGAGGGATCGCCGCTTGAGTGACGGAGACATGATCGATCGACACTCTCTTTTTTCCGGGGTCACGGGGATTTTGCTGACGGTGATGAGTTGCGGAGAGACCAGCACGGCGGCTGAGATTCAGCCATTGTGCCGGGTCGAGGTGGTGGAGAAGGGCAGCGGCTGGCCCGTTCCACTGGTGGAACTGCGGACGACCCATAACCTGCGATGGGTGAGCGACAACGCGGGAGTTGTCGCACTCGACGCGCCTGAACTCTACGGCCAGGAGACCTGGTTTTCTGTAATCGGCCACGGCTATGAGGCGCGCGCGGACGGATTTGGTTACCGGGGAGTCCGGCTGGTTCCCGAGCCCGGGAAGACGCTGCGGATCGAAGTGGAACGCCGGCTCCCGGCGAAGCGGCTGGGGAGGCTGACTGGGGGCGGACTATTCGCGGAAAGCCAAAGACTCGGCGAGATGAGGGACTGGCCCGAGTCTGGAGTGCTGGGTTGCGACAGCATTCAAAACGCCGTGCACCGGGGCAAGATGTACTGGGCTTGGGGCGATACGACGGTGGCCCGCTATCCGTTAGGGCTTTTCCACATGAGCAGCGCAACGACCGCGATCCAACCGTTAGAGCGGTTCGAGCCGCCGTTGCAATTGCGGTTCGACTACTTCCGCGACGCGGAGGGGCGTCCGCGTTCGGTGGCGGAGATGCCGGGGAGCGGTCCGACTTGGATCGGCGGTTATGTGAGTCTTCCCGACCGGGATGGCGCACCTCGATTGGTGGGAACCTATGTGAAAATTCGCAACTATCTGGAGGCCTACGAGTGCGGGCTCTGCGTATGGAACGAGGAAACGGAACGGTTCGATCAGCGCCGGGTGCTTTGGACTAAGAGTGAAGAGGAACCGGAACGTCCACCGGTTCCGGACGGACATCCCTTGTTTTGGACGGACGGAGAAGGGAAGGAATGGGTGCTGTTCGGAAACCCGCTGCCCAATCTCCGTTGTCCGGCGACCTTCGAGGGATGGGATGATTCGGAATCCTGGGAAGTGCTGAAACCGCAGGAATCGATGGCTTCGGCGGAGGACGGCTCTCCGGTGAAGCCACACAGTGGTTCGGCGGCCTGGAACTTCTGGCGGAAGCGCTGGGTGAGCGTGTTCATGGAGGCCTTCGGCAAGCCATCGGCCTTCGGTGAATTGTGGTATGCGGAGGCGGACGCGCCGGAGGGACCCTGGGGTCCGGCGATAAAGGTGACGACCCATGAGAACTACACGTTTTACAACCCGCGGCTTCACCCTGAGTTCACGCCTGAGGACTCTCCGATCCTGCTATTTGAGGGCACCTACACGGCGGAGTTTGCCGACCGCCCACAGATCACGCCGCGCTATAACTACAATCAGATTCTCTACCGGCTCGACCTTGACGATCCGGCGTTGGCCGCCGCCGGGAAGGGGGCGGAGAAGACCCGGTGACGGGGCTCCGGCGAGCGCCGCGTGATGAAGGCGTTGGGGGTGCGGCGTCCTTCCTGAGACTGGGCGGCAGGCTTCACACTTGTTTGCTAAAAAGGCCGGGACGGCGCGAGCTTTTTCCCGCATTGATTTTCTGCAACAAAGAGATCACCATCGCGCGATCCAGGATCCAACCCCCCTTCCACATGCGTTTCGTTTCGTCTCTGTTCGTTCTTTCTTTGGCTGCCCTGGCCGCCAGTGCTTGTTCGTCGCCCCAGGGGCGTTATCACACCAAAAGCGGGTCAATGGGCGCGGGCTCTGGCGGAGGATCGGGCGGCGCATTGATTCGGTCCTCGGGTGAAGGATCCTTGCTCGGCGGGCGCTCAGCGCGTCCGGCGGATACCGGTGGGGCGGGACCGGCGGCGGTGAATACGACGGCGGGATCTGTTGGTGGGAGCAGTGTTGCGGATGGCGTGGAGCAACCAAGGCGGACTTCCCTCTTTGGGGGAGCGGCGCCCCGGCGGGAGGATTCGGCGTGGTTTCAGAAGAACCGGCATTCGATGCCGGGTCGTTAACCCGCATTTCTCATACCGTTTCGTCGTGAGGCGCTGCGAACCCCTTACAGCCCAGGCCGCGCGAAGCCGAGGGCGCAGAGCTGGGTGAGTAGACCCTGTTCAAGCGCGAGGCAAGCGGAACGAAGCCAGTGGGGTGCAGCGCGCCACAGCAGAAAATCCCCGAAAGCGCTATGACGAGGGGAAGCTCAAACGGTCGAACGCGCCTCGAATTGGGTGCGGAGCGAAGGGTTCCGGGAAACCTGGGTCCGGATCGAGAAAAGTATTGCGCCGAGGGCGCGACCCAGGGCAGAAAAGGTGATGGATGCTCCGGGTTTCGGCCTTCGGAACGCGCCTTGGAGCAGAGGCCCGTTGCATCGCGCGGAAAGCGGATAGATTTCGCGACGAACTCGGAAGATTTGGTTTCCGGACCCTCTCAGAGAGAGTAGAAGATGGCCAAGGCCGAAAAGTCCAGGTCCGCGAAAACGGACGAACAGGGCACTGCCGCCAAGAGTGCGGGCCGGAAAAAGGCGAGTCGATCGAGCAATTCTGGGAGAGCGGCCGAAGGACGTTCCTGTGGAAAACGGGTTGCGCCGGAGGGGAAGGATGCGTCCAGAAATACCCCTGCTCGCGCCGAAGCGTCGCCTGCGATCGGCGAAGATGCGTCTGGGCATCGGCTGGTGGAGAGAAAGCAGCGCAAAGCCGCGGTTACGGCGGCATCGGCGGTTGCGCCGGAGCGGGTGAAGTCCGGGTCGAAGAAGCGGGGGGACGCCTCACCGGCCATGAAGAGGGCTTCGCCGAAACGCCGCCGGCCTCCGGCTGAGCGTTCTTCGTTGATGGATCCCCGGCCGGGCGATGTTTTGCATCGCCGGGAAGTGGTGGAAGTGACGAAGGGATGGATTCACTACCGGCTCACGGGATCCAGTGATCTGAAGGAGATGCCGAAGGGGCTTTGGCCGGTGCTGGCCAAACATCCGCCGCTAAACAGCGATTGAGGGGCAGTTGTCAAATACTGTGTCAGACACTTAAAAAAGTAGTTTCGCTGCCCTTCCTTTGGCATGGTCGCTCCTGCCCGCGAACTCTTGAGGCTGGATGGCGGAGAGGAGAGTCCGCCCCCCGGTAGAGGGCTGCTGTTCGACTATTGTTCTCCTGTCTCACCCCGGCTCATCATTGATCTCCGGGGGCGCGCGGCTTGGTCAGCACCTGGCTCGCCGAGCCTCGCGATGGGAGCGCCGTGAGAAATGCAGGCCACAGCGGAGAAAAGGCGAGCGCCGGCAGGGTCCGGCGTCAAAAGGCCCCAGAACCGCTTCCGGGTAATCGGGCTGTCAACGGGACCGCCGGTCGCGATGACCGCCGCCGCCGCCGCGCCGTTCGCGGTAGCCACCGAAGTCGCCGCCCCCACCGCCCCCACCGCCTCCATCGTCATATCCACGGCCTTCGCCACGGCCTCCTCGGCGGGGCTCGCGGAAGTCCTGGCGCGGCGGGCGTTCCTCGCGTTTCCGCGCTTCATTGACCCGGAGGGGACGTCCTCCGAAATCGGCGCCATCGAGAGCGCGGATGGCGTCCTGGGCCTGTTGCGGATCGGCCATGCTTACGAAGGCAAAGCCCCGCGAGCGGCCGGTCTCGCGATCGTAAATAATCTTGACTTGATCTACAGCTCCGTGGGGGGCGAATACCTCGGAGAGTTGCTCGTCCGTCGTTTCGAACGGGAAGTTGCCGACAAAGATGTCCATGAATGAATGTTGTGGAGTTTAGCGGAAGTGGTTGGCCACTGCAGGGGCGGACAGGCCGGTCTGGCGTGACACGAACCGGGGTCGTGAGCAGGTGAATTTACAGCATCAACTTGTACCTTGGACGCGCCCTGAATTTCCAGTGAGACCACCGAAGGACGAGTGCAGCGGAGCAGAATGGATGGAATGAAAAGACACGTTGGCTCCGAACGCGTCTACGATTACGGTTTTCCGCCCGTATGCAACAACTTTTTTCGTGTCCAAAGACGCGGACTACGGAGATTCGGGAGAGGAAGGAGAGGAAGGAGAGGAAGAAGTGACGCCGGGAAAAGAGAACACCCCGGGACCGGCAAGGGAGCGGGCCCGGGGTGTTCGCCGAAGGAGGTGAAAGCCTGCGACGATCCTCAGGCAGCCTGGGGGGCGTCGTCGGCGCTTTCCGGCCCGGTCCGGGCTTTGGCTCCGGACACCACGAGTTTCCGGCCCATATAATCCTTGTCGTGCAACTCAGTCACGGCGCGTTTGGCCTCATCCAAGCTCTGCATCTCTACGAAGGCGTAGCCTTTGGAACGTTGGGAGCGGCGATTGTAAACCACCTCGGCGTTTTTGACCGTGCCGACCCCGCTGAACAGCTCGAAGAGATCGGACTCGGTGGCGTCGTAAGAAAGGTTTCCTACATAGATCCGCTCGGAGGTGGCGGAGAAGACTTGCGGCTTAGACGGGACCGGGCGCGACTCGCGGCGGCGAGATCCGGCTCCTGAGGGGCGACTGGGGCCGCGGCCGGAGTGGTCATGCTCGAGAGCGGAGGATGGGGGGCGCGAGGCTCCTTCGGGCCGGCGTGGCGGCCGGGCTGGCGGGGCGCCGGGCGCGGGCTTATAGAGGCCGAAGGAAACGATGGACAGGAAACGCTGCCAGGCATTGGGCTTGAAAGGCGCTGGCCGCGGCATGCGCGTGAATTGACGGCGCCGGCCGCCTTGGTCGTTGCGACGGCGCGGAGGCCGTCCCTGCCTGGGGCGGGCGGTCCGTGCGTCTTGATTCGAAGAGGACATGGGATGATGGATAGGTTAGAGGTTTCGGCCCAGGCTCGAGACCGGGTCCTAAGGGACTTGCGCCGGGTTCCTCGGGAACCCGGTGGATCCGGCTGGGCCAGAGCGAGTGACTTTTCCAGGGGGCTGTGCCGAGAAGAACAGCGTGCAACCACCTCAGCCAAGCTCCTGGCGAGAGTGCAAAACTATCCTGAGTCCTGCCGCGTTGTGCGGAAGTTTCGGAGAGCTGTTCTGATCGATTCATGGGTGTTCTACCCGCGGAAATTGTGGAGCGCCTCGGGGGCAACTCCCTGGGGAAGGCCGAATACGCACCGAACGCGCGCAGCCGGGCCAGTCACCGGACCCGGATTTCAGGGATTCAGAAACCCGGATCTTCTTAAAATATCGTGAAGATAAGGATCGGCAACTGCTTTCCCGTGGGCTGCGCCACTGCCTATGCAGCAAGGGGACTGGGGAGGGCACGTTCTGAAGGGGGCTGAGGCGAGAGCCACCGCCCTCCACGGCGATTCACGCCTTCCCTTCGCCGTCGATTCCAAACGCATGACAATGTTCAACGCCAATGCTTTGTCCCCAACGGTGCATAGGCAGTGGGGCTGCGCTGGGCTTCTCAGCGGGATTCGGGGGGACAGTTCCCCGGCGGATTCCATGGCGGGCTCTCGGACTTGCGGGGCCCGGCGTCGCTGTTGATGATCAATCCGGCGAGGGTGGTGAGAGTCAGGACTCCCTGAAGGGCGGCCCCTTTTGGAACTGCCATGACAAGTGGGGCGGGTGGATTCCTCAGAAGACAGAGGGCTGTCTCCATGGATGCCGAAGGTTCGATGAGCGGGCAAGGCTGGAGAAAGGCCGCCGAGGAGTCCTCATCTCGCTCGCGCAGGGCGGCGTCGAGATCCAAGATTCCCAGCGGTTTCCCCCGGGTGTCGACAACGGGAACGGGCGCTGCCGGAGGTTGCTCGAGGATGGTTCTCAGCTTCGAGCGGGAATCATCAGGCTGCAGCGAGGTCGCGGCGACCGCAGTCAGATGATCGCCCACCCGTTGCTCCCGCAAATCGAGAAGGTTGTGCATCATGTGCGCCGCAGTTGGCGACAAGACGCCCGATTCTTCGAGGGCAAGAATGCGATTTTGAAACTCCTCTCGCAACTCTTCCGGCTGCTGTGGTTCGCGGGCGTTGGAATGTTGGTTTCCCAACAGACCGAAAATCCATCCCGGAACGATGAAAAGAGTCCGGATGAGGGGATGCATCAGGAGGAGAAAGCGATAGGGACCGGAGCGGGCCAGGGCCTTGGGAAGGAGTTCACAAACCAGCAGATAGATCGGGAGGCCGGCGGCGAAGGCGGCGAGATAGCCCCAGTTTCCCAACCAGCGGGCCAGCAAGAGAAAGAGCAAAGCGAATCCCAACAAGCGGGTCAGCGTGTCGAGAAGAAGGATAGTGAGAAGCAGGCGTCGCGGGTCGTTGAGGATGCGAGAGAGAGAAGCTTCTCTGCCGCCATGGAGGGCCCCGTGCTCGAGGCGGACCCGGCTTACCGAGACGATGGCTGCTTCCAAGGCCGAGAGGACCGCGCACGCGACGGCGGCGGTCAGCAGGAGTGCGATCATGCTTGATTCAGTCATAGGGCGGTTCTCTCCACGAGAACCTCTTCGATCCTGTTTCCCGCGGTCTTCCGGACGCGAAAAACGAATCCGTTCAAGCAAACCTCTTCGCCGCCTTCGGGAAGCCGGCCGAGTTCGGTGAAGACCAGACCGGCCACGGTGTCGATGCCTTCGCGCACGAAGGATCCGCCGCTGTGTCTGCTCAGGGTTTCGAGGCGAGTGGCGCCGCGGACGAGGAAGCTCTGCCCTGGCGCGAGTTCCTGAATATCGGGGCAGGTCGATTTGGCGGATGGCAGGCCCCAAAAGAGCTGCTGGAGGAGGGCTTCGCCGGAAAGCGTCCCTTCGAAGGCTCCATGCTCATCGAGGACGATGGCGGGTGATTCATTTCGGTTCACCGGCGCGGAAAGAAAATCGAGAACCTCCGTTGTTTCGGGGACGAAGCGGGGGCTGAACATCGCTTCGGCGACGCCGCATTGCGGCCCGGCGAGAAACGACCGCAAATCGAGCAACCCGACGATGTCGTCGCGATCGCGGTGAAATACGGGAAGGAACCTTCCGGGGCAGGTTGCAGCAAGATCGCGGACTTCCCGGACTGGCAGGCTGTCGTGAATGGCCGGCGTCTGCATTCGGGGAATCATGCAATCTCGAACGGTCTTGCGGGAGAGATCGAGGATTTGGAGCATGACTCCGCGTTCGTCCTCAGTGATGGTTCCGCGGGCGGCGGCGAGACCTATCAGGGTGGTCACCTCGTCGTGGAGAACGGGTTGGCGACGGGGAATCAAGCGGATTAGGCGCGTGGTTGCGAACCCGCAGGCGGAGCGGAGAATCGGGCCGCCGGGAATTCGTCTCAAAGGGCGGAGAAAACCGACGGTGCTAGCGGCGAGGCAGACAGCTTGGTTACGCCAGCGCAGAGCGAAGCACTTCGGGAGGAAGTCGAAAAGAAAAGTGGTGGCCACGGCCACGGCCACAATCTGCACGACGCGCCGGGCGCTGAGAGGTTCCAGCAGACCGGATTCCCGGAGGAGCAGGAAAGCGGCCCCGGCAATGGCGAAATGAGTTCCGCTGCTGAGGGCGATGATCGGGATGAGATGCCTCTGGGGATCTCGGCTCCACCGCGCGACGATGGGTCCGATAGCTGGCCGGCGCGCCACAAGAGCGCGCACCTGGTAATCGCGCAGGGTGAGAATCACCGTCTCGGCGGCTGAGAGCAGGGCAGAAAGGGCGGCCCCGAATAGGAGAACGGCTGCGGCGCCCCAGAGGAGGAGTGGGTTCATGATCCCACTGAGGGATTCGTCATCCCCACGCTGCGCAGCATCGAGTTCCCCATTCTGCTTCAGTTGATGCCGATGGCCGGACCCCGGGGTGAGCCGGGATCGACAAGTTGAACACCCTCAGTTACCGCCACAGCGCGCGCGGCAGCGTCGGCGATGCGAAACACGAAGTTTTTGGTGAGTTGGAAGGGGCTCTTGGAAACCCACACAATATCTCCTGGATGGAGTTGAAAGTTGGTGGCCTGACCCTTGATGATGTCATCGAAATTGACTACGGCGACGCTGGGTTCGTAGAGAGCGCCCCGGATGATGACCAGTTTTTGCTTGTAGGCGGTCGGATTGAGTCCTCCGGCCTGGGCGATGGCCGCGACCATGGTGAGGTTGTTGCGGTAGCCGACGGAGCTGGGTCGTGGAACGTCTCCCAGCACGTAGACGGAGGCATCCTGGCTGGAGGGGACGTAGACGTAGTCGCCGGGTTCGAGATAGACGTTTTGCGACATGTCACCGTGGCGGACGAGCCTTTCGAGATCCACCGGGAGGGTTTCGCCGTTGCGCACCATGTAAGCCGCGGCGAGATTGGCGCGGCTCGAGTTTGGATCAGCGCTGCGGTCGTCGATTCCGCCCGCTTTGGCCAAGGCCTGCACGAGTGTGGTCGGTTGATTGAGTGAATACGTTCCCGGCGAGACGACTTGACCGAGGATCCAATAGTTGCGGCTTTGAACGTCTGTGAGGGTGACGTTGAGCAGGGGATTTTGTTCGTACTGGGCCAGTTCCTCGGTGAGAGCCAGGCGCAGTTCCTCGACGGTGCGGTTTTCCGCGGGGACGCCTTCAGCCAGGTAGTAATAGACCAGACCATCGGGCATGACGAGAGTCTGCTCGATGGTTTCGGGTTGGCCTTCGAGCTGGATTTCGATTTGATCGCCGGGACCGAGGGTGAAGGCTCTTTGATTGGGGGAGCGCATGCTCGCGGTGACGCGGCGGCCGCTCGAGAAGGTGGCGAAAGTGGGATCCTTTCCGGCGTCCACGGCGCCGGTTGCATCCGCCCGGGGGTCGAAAACATTGGTCGCGTCGCGGGGAGGCAAGGTGCAGCCCGTCAGGACTGCGGCTGCGGCGAGGGAGATGCTGAGGGACCGGGTCATGGGGGCGACAGTTAGGGGCGAGAGCGTCGGGGGAGGATCAGGCCGGCGGGACGGGCATGAGGGAATCGAGCGGTCGAACCGTCAAAAATCACTGGCGGCGTCATCCACGGCTGCCAGAGCCATGGCTTGGACAAACGCGGTGAAGGCGTTGCCGAGGATGTCTTCGGCCCTGTGCCAGGGCCGGGTGTGCACGTAGAGGATGTCCCCGGCCTGGACGGGAACGTCGGGAAGTTGACCCCGAAGAATCTCGTCGACCTGAACCACAAAGGTTTCGGGCGCTACGGTGCTGCCTCGGACGAGGAGAACCCGCTTTTTCCATGCTCCAGGAGCGAAACCGCCCTGACGGGTGATTGCTCCGGTGACGCTGAGGGCGGGAGTCAAACGTTGTAAGCCGGAGTTCGTCACGGCGCCGAAGACGTAAAATTCGGTGTCGAGATTCGAGGCGATGTAGATGTAGTCGTCGGGCTGGAGAGCGACGTTTTGCGTCATATCACCCTCGAAATAGAGGCGGGAGAAATCCACGCTCAGGCGGCGTCCACGGCGCACGATGAAAGAGCGCGACAGGTCCGCCCGGGTTCCGCGATTGGCGCCCTCGGGGCTTTCTTTGGCGAGTCCGCCGCTGGTGGCGATCGCTTCAAGCACGGTGACGCGCCGGGTGAGAGGATAGGCTCCGCTGCGGGCGACCTGGCCGAGCACGGTAAAGGATTTGCTCCCGAGCCCAGCCGGGCTCAGGGTAAGCTTGAGATTCTTTTCGTATTGCCGCAGCTTCTCCTCAATACGCTGGCGGGCTTCGGGGATGGTCAATCCGGCGACGGGAATTCCGCTGGCTTGCAAGAAGCTGATGGTGCCATCGGGAGCCACAGGCACGGTGGAACGGGCCCCGTCGGCGCGGCCGACGACGCGGATGCTCAGGCGGTCGCCCGGTCCAATCCGGTAGGCGTCCTGAGCCAACAGGGCAAATGCGGCGGCGAAGAGGGCGAATGCGGCGAGAAAGCCGCGAGCCGGCAGACGCAAGGCGTGAGTTTTCATGGGCGTACGAAGTGAGGAGGCGGCGTCATAGCAGAACCTCGTCCTCCTCGGAGGGTGGCGCAGATGATTGGGGTTCGCGTTTTAACTCGAAGAATTTACGTTCCAGCCACTGGATGCAGCGGAGAAGCCGGCTGCGATTGGCTTGATCGATAACCACCAGTCCATCGGGTTCATTGAGCATTTTGCGGTAGATTCGACTGTGGGACGCGGCCACGCGGGAAGTGGAAGTCGAGGGGCAATTGACCAGGTAGTACTGATCGAAGTTCTTCCCGAGGGACGCCAGAGAGGCGCTGGGTCCAATCGTCCAGCGGCAGAGGACGTAGTATTGGGAAGGCACTTCCTCGAGGATGTCGCTGAGTTCTTCGACGGTGATGTTGGCTGCGCTGAGATAGCGGGCGGCGTAACCCGATCCGTTCTCCCTGGGCAACAGGTACTGCTGATCGGGTTCAGACAGGGCATGGGTCGATGCGCGCCTGGGCACCAATTGGCGCGCGCCATGGAGGTCTTCCAAGTCGTTGGCGAGATCGCTTTCCGCGGGACGCGGCGGGATGATAATGGGTTCGTCAGGATCGGGAGCGCGGGAGCCGGCGAAATCCGGATCGGCGGCGAACCGGGAGTGGGGTTGGCGGGACTCGTCCGGCAGCGAATCGAGGAGCACATTGCGAAAGGCGGGAGAGAGCGGTTGTTGGGCGACATCGATGAAAAGGGCTTTGGCGTTGTCGCGCCGGACGTTTTCCAGGATGGATTGCCAGAAGCGGTATTCGGATTTCAACTCGCCGATGATGGGGAAGAGAATACGGCGCCCGCGGGCGCCGGGTCTGGCCATGTGGGCGAGCCAGAACTCCCGGGCATTGGATTCGTCTTCGTCATCGTCTCCGTGAAGCAGACAGAGGCGGGGAAAAGTGCGGGTGGCGATGGCCGCTTGCAGTGGAGTGCGCATGTCCTTGCGCCGGAGTTCCGCGATCGAGGCGAGCAAAAGCCCCAAGAAAAAGCCTCCCAGAGTTGAGACCGCGCTGACCGCGGCGATCTTCACTTGTCCGGTCGAGACCCGGTATTGATCGGGCGACCCTTCGTTCATGACTTCCAAGTATCCCGGAGGGTTTTTGGAGAGGAGGGAGGCCGCCTGGATCCGGTCTTGCAAGGCGTCATAGGTATCGCTCAGTTCCTGCTCGCGGCGTTTGAGCTTGGCCAGGTCGGCGGTTTTGCGGGGCATGGTGTTGAGTTCCACCCGTTTGGCGTCAAGCGCGGTGATCTGTTCGCGGACTTTGAGCTGAAGACTCCGGATTTCCTCGATGACCCGGTTGACTTCCTGCGCGGCTTCGGTTCCTAGGCGCGCCACGGCAAAGAGCATGAGATCCTTTTTCACCGACTCGTCGTCGAGGCCTTGGTCGACGCGGGCCAAGAGTTGGGCGGCTAACTCGCGGATCGACTCAAACTCGACGGCGAACTGAGTCTCGAGATTCTGGATGCGTCCGAGTTGTTTGATAATCTCTGGATGAATATCCCTGTAGTCGGTGCGGAGTTCTTCGAGATCGTCATGGGCCTGCTCGAGCCGCTGACGAACCGGAAGTTGGAGAGCGAGGTGGTCGGGGTCGAGATAGTGCGAGAGCTGAATGCGTTTCGCTTCCAAATTGACCTCGTTCTCCGCTTTGGCTCGCTCGACGGAGTGGATAGCCTGGAGAAACTCCTGAAGCTGGACATTGGAGTCGAAGATCTCTTGCTCTTGCACGAACTCGGCGATCTCGGACTCGAGCATTTCGAGTTCGGGTTCGAGGGCTTGCAAGCTCGTTCTCCAACGCTGAAGCAGCACCTCGGCTTCGCGACGCTGGAGTTCGCGGCCGTCTTTGATGGCGGCCTCGACCCAGGCATCGAGAACCTGGAAGGCCTCGGAAGCGTTGCGGTGGGAGGTGGCGTTGAATTGGAAGATGCGCGAGTTGCGATCATAGGAGGCGGAGGTCATGCCCCGAACCGCTCCGGCGCTGTAGCGCTGGTCCAAGAGCAGCACGGCGTTTTCGATGACCTGGGGAGTTTTCGACTGACCGACCAGGGTGGTTTCAGCCAGACGCCGCGGCTGCAAGTCCTGATTGGGCATGCTGTTGCCATCGATCCGCGTCAGCGTTGTGCTGACGGTGAAGGTCTTGTTGAAAAGCCGAAAAGCGATGCCGCCCCCGGCCAGGCCCAGCACCAGCGTCGTCGCGGCGATGAGTTTCCAATGATCCCGCGCCGCGAGCAGGATCCGGAGCGGATCCACCCCCAAGGGAAAGTGAAAGGAAGAATGGGAAGACCTGCGTTTCATTCAGGAAAAAGCGACCGTGCGAGGGGCGTGGAAGCAGAGATAAGCCTGCCGGGTTCGAGAGCTTCTAAGAACGTTGGACATGAGCGAGAGTATAAAGGTCGACAAGGCGATCCGCACAGGATTCCCACGAAAAACGATCGACCCACCTCCGGCCGAGGTCGAACCGTAGCGAACGCTCCTTTTGAGAGAGATTCCTGAGTGCAGACAGCGCCGCGGCGATGGAGGCACAATCTTCCGGGTCGAAGAGGATGGCGGCGGGTCCGGCCACTTCAGGAAGACTGTCGCGCCGGGATGCCGCGACTGGGATTCCGCAGGCCTGAGCCTCGAGCAGGGGCAACCCGAATCCTTCGCTCAGAGAGGGAAGGACGACTCCTTCCGCGCCGCAATACCACCAGGGCAGAGATTCATCCGCCACGAAACCCAGGCGACGAATGTCCGCAGAATAGGGACTGGAAAATATCCGCGCGTGGATCGCGCCCGCCCCATGCCAGTCCGATCCAGCCAAGATCAAATGCGCCGTTTCGGCCGCGCCGGAATCGCGGCGGAACTTCTCATAGGCTTCGATCAAGCGGAGGTGGTTCTTGGCGGGATGTTCCAACCGCGCCACGCAAAGGAAATAGGGTGCGCTTTGATTGTGGGCCGCCAGAAATTCCCGGATTTCGGATTGGGGACGGGGAAAAAAGGCATCCGGATTGAAACCCTCGGGAATCACGGAAATCCTCTCTGCGGGCAATTTCATAAAGTGCTGCAGATCAGCGGCGGTGAACTCGCTCACAGCGACGATTCGATCGCAGCGTCTCGCCAAAGCCGGGGCGACGATTCGGCCCAGGAGGCCTCGCAACGGATCGTAGCGGTTTCGCAGGCGAAAGGGAGCGCAGTCATGAATGGTGGCGACTTGCGGCGCCGGCGAACACGCCACGAGCCGACGATAGCTCGGGATGTGCACAACGTCGACTCCCACGCGGCGAATCAATCGCGGCAGCGCCCATTGATGCCAGAGGAGGTTGGGGAATCCTGCGGCCCATGCCGCTGGGATGGTGATCCACGAAACACGTTGGGCCGGAAACAGATGCCGGTCGGCTTCGAGCCCGGCGATGATGAGATGGACGCCGCGGCGTTGCGAAAGGGCGTGGGCGATCTCGATGACGTAGCGGCCGACGCCGGATTTGCCGCCCTGGATCATTCCGGCCGAGAGCAGCACGGTGAGCGGCCGATTGGAATCGGCGGCCAGGGATTCGCATCCAGCGGACCGCAGCACGCGGCGGAGTTCCGGCCTGACTCCTGCGAGGCGGATCCTGTCGTTGCGGGCGCTGCGGGCGGCACGTTCCTCGCAAAGGCGCAGCAGGACGAAAGCATCGGCGTAGCGGGCAGATTCCACATTGATTTCCAATTCCGATTCATCTTTCAACAATGCGATACCAGCGGCGATCTCCGGCCAGATGCGCCGGCAAAGATCGGTGTGCGGGAGCCGGAGAATCCGGGTCGATGGCTCAGGCGCCGGCGAGGGCCTGGGCAGGGTGAAATCTCGAGCATCAAGATTGAAATAGCGGTCCAAGGCAAACTCCCGGATGGCGTTCCGAACCGAATCTGTGGCATGCAAGACTCGTACCTTTTCTCCTCCGCTCGCAGCTTTGCGCGCCCAGGATGCCAGGAGAGACAAGCGCGCAGGTGTGACCACGCCCCAGTGGGCCAGGTCGAGACCGCCCGTCTCGTCGTCCGCCGGACATTCCGGTTCTTCCGGCCGGCGCCAACCTGCGCCAGGGCGTCCCGCGGCTGGACTGAATTCGCGATGGAACCGCAGATGAGTGCCGCAGCTTCGGAGCAGAAAGAGAAAATCCAACAGGTAGCGTTTGCTCAACCGGCGTGGATCCTTGCACATGCGCCACAGCCACTCCAGTCCCACCGGATGCAGGAAACGGGGCGCCCGGATCTGCGTCCCGGCCAGGAAATCCAGCGAAGCTCCTACTCCGATTCCCAGAGAGGCGCCCGTCGCCGGCAGGAAGGCTTCCAGCCATCGCTCCTGCTTGGGACAGCCCAAAGCCACAACCAGCAGGTCCGTACCGGAATCCCGGATGGCGCGGACGATCTCGGCGTTGGGCCAGCTCTCGATCGGACCGTGCGGCGGAGACCAGGATCCTGTGATCCGCAATCCGGGACAGCGTTCGCGGCTGACCCTGGCGGCCCGGGCCATAACGGCTTCGCTGCTGCCGAGGAAGAAAACCCCAAAACCATGCTGAGCGCAGCACTGCAAGAGCTGCGGAACCAGATCGGACCCCGCTACCCGTTCGGGGAGAGGAACGTCCAAGAGGCGCGAAAGCCAGACCATTGGCATCCCGTCGCAAAGAACTCGCCCAGCGCCGAAGATGAAGTGCCGGAGCCCGGGGTCCTCTGAGGCCCGCAGGGCAAAATCGAGATTTGCTGTCACCGCCGTCGATTGCCTCCGCGATCCCAGAATCTCGAGACACCAGGCCAGCGTTTCAGACATGGTCACGCGGTGCAAGGGGAGCCCAAGCAGAAATGACACCGGAACCTCCGCGGATTGGAGGTCGTCGGCAACCCCAGGGCCCTTCCCGGATTGAGGAGCGCGTTCTTCTCGCCGGAAGCCCGTGCCGGAAGCTCCCGGGGGGAGATCATCTCCTCGCTTTTCCGGATGCCATCCTTCCGGGAGAGCGGCGATCCGGAGCCTGGTCATAGCGGGTTGGGATTGCGGCATCGCATCAGAGAACGGTTCCGGCGCTTTCGGTTTGAGGGCCAGCCTCGGCCCCCGGCGGCAGTGTGCAATTCTTCCGGCAGGGGAAATTGGAAAGGGCATTGAGTCAACCATCCGGACTATTCGTCAATAGTAGGGCGGGAAGCGCCGGCCGGCCAGCGCTCCGATGAGGCTTGAATGCGGCAGAACCAGGCCATTTGCCGGGAATAAAAGATTCATTAAATTTTTACAATCTTAAAAAATCAGCATGAGACCAGTTCATGGGACACGGACTCCTGAGGTCTTTTGACTTCCCTGTCGGTCTGGCCGGTGGTCAGTGGTCAGAGGAGACGCCGGCCCTGGGGCTGGCCGGCCGAGGATGGTTCCGGCTCCCGTGGAGGAACGGGCTCCGGCAGGACCTGAGCGGGTCTTGCCGCGTTCAGCGAGCCCAGGAGCTGATGTAGTTGCCCTGGCTGTCGAAGGGGTATTCGTGCCGGGGTAGACGGTGCGGCGGAGGCGCCACTGAATCTTGGATGATCCGGGGTCCATACGGGCCGTAAGTGCGCGGATGAGGCCGCGCACCGGGGGAGGATGGGGATTCGCAGGACCCGAGGAAAGCGGCGGCGGCCAGTCCCAGCAAAGGCAAAAACCGCTCCCAGGTTGCGGGGGTTCCGGGCCCGGCTTTGCCATGGGTCAAGGGGAGGGAGAAGGATTCGCGCGGCGCCGGTTTTTTTCGACCGCGAGGGGTGGGTTTCCGGCGGATCCCATATCGGATCTCAGGAGGCTGAGCGGGACGCGGCTTCATCAGGTCCGCGCCGGAACAGCCGGCTGGAAGGGCAGCCGGGATTGAGGGGAGACTCCAGCGGGGGGTGGAGTTTCGGGGCTCTGCGGGTCTGCGGTCCGGTCTTGGATGGGTAGCGAAAGGCGGTTGGATTCGACGGTCCCTCTGAGGGTGCTGCCGGGGAAGCCTCCTATATATTGGAGTTGGATCTGCTCGGTGAGAGCGGGTGCGGGAATGAAGGGAAGATCGCCTCCGATGGGCTTGGGGGAGACGGGGGTCGTGCAGACCAAGCGGACGAAGGACGTGCCTTCGGGGATGAGGAAAGCCATGGCCTCACCGCGTGGTTCCTGAGTAAAGACGTGACTGCTCACGCCGAGGAGATCACCGGTGCGATTGAAGATCCGCAACCGGAAATCATCGAACGGACTGAAGAAATAGCTCCAAACCTCAAGGGCTTCTGGAGCGAGGTTCTCGAGGCGCAGGGAGCAGACGGTGGTCAGGATGAACACGTCCTCCGAAAAGGGATCTTCGCCCGGGTCGACAATCCGGTCGAGCGTCGCCGTGGCGTCGATCAGCTC
Source organism: Verrucomicrobiales bacterium (assembly GCA_035513055.1). GTDB lineage: Bacteria > Verrucomicrobiota > Verrucomicrobiia > Verrucomicrobiales > DEV007 > DATKCT01. The sequence continues at coordinate 44,218 of DATKCT010000047.1, forward strand.
GAGGCGCACGGTCGAGGCGGCCGTGTTCAGGTCAGGGCCCGTTCCGCCGCGGTCGACCGAGGCGCAGCAGGCGAGAAAGAGGCTGGCGGCCACGAGCGCGAGCAGGGGTTGAGTGAAAGACGGTCCGGGCACTGGGGAAAAGGGGAAAAGGATGGTGCTCCGTGAGGAAGGCGCGGCATTCTGACCGAGGAATGCGCTTCTCTCAAGCAACGGCTTCAGGAAGCTGGAGGATCTCACGAACGAGCGCGGGACCTCGATAGACGAGGCCGGTATAGATTTGGACGAGGGCGGCGCCGGCTTGGAGTTTTTCACGAGCATCGGCTGCCGAGAGGATGCCGCCGGAACCGATGACCGGGATACGGCCTTGTAGGCACTGGTGTAAGCGGGCGACGACTTCGGTGGAACGCCGGTGCAGAGGAGCGCCGCTGAGACCTCCGGTTTCGGCTGCGTGACGGATACCTTCGAGTCCCGGGCGGCTGACGGTGGTGTTGGTGGCGATGACTCCATCGAGACCCAGTTCGAGAAACAGAGAGGCCAGTTCGTCGATATGAGTGTCCTCGAGATCAGGGGCGATTTTGACGGCGATAGGGACCCATCGGCCGGTTTGAGCGGTCAGGCGTTCTTGTTCCTGGATGAGGGCTTGGAGCAGGGGACGGCTGTGTTCAACGGATTGGAGCTGGCGCAGTCCTTGGGTGTTGGGCGACGACAGGTTGACGGCGATGTAGCCGGCGTGTGGGTAGGCGGCGCGGAGGCAGGCGAGGTAGTCGCCGGCAGCGTGTTCGAGGGGCGTGTCGAAGTTTTTGCCGATGTTGACTCCGAGGATGGCGCGCGAGCGGCGGCGTTGGATCCGGGCGATGGCCGTTTCCATCCCGGGGTTGTTGAAGCCCATGCGGTTGATGAGAGCTTGGCGGGAGGGCAGGCGAAAGAGGCGGGGCTGGGCATTGCCCGCTTGAGGGCGCGGGGTGAGGGTGCCGACCTCGACGCTGCCGAACCCGAGAGCGGCGAAGGCATCGATGCATTCCGCGCCCTTGTCCAACCCCGCCGCGAGACCGAGCCGGTTGGGAAAATCCAGGCCCATGATCCGGAGTGAGGGCGTCGACGGGCCGCTGGGAGAGGAAGGGGCGGCGAATCCGCAGGACTGGAACCAGGCCAGGGCCCGGATGGTCAAGTGATGGGCCAGCTCCGGGTTGAGAGCGAAGAGCAACGGGCGGAGCAACGGATAACCGCAGGCGGCAAGGCGCAGGAAGTTCATTGATCCGGGCATGCGGGGAAATGCGGCTTGACGGCGCCTGGGGCCAGGATTAACAACGGGGCTTTCCCGCTGCAAGGATGGGGCGGATAGCGTCCGCGATCATGAAGCAACTCTACGAAGGCAAGGCCAAGAAGCTGTTCGAGACGGAAAGTCCGGATGTGCTTTTGATGGAATTCAAAGACGACGCGACCGCATTCGACGGCAAGAAGAAAGCGCAGTTTGCGGACAAAGGACGCCTGAACAAAGCCCTGAGTCTGCTGCTGCTGAGGCTTTTGGAAAGGGAGGGGATCAGGACGCATTTGGTCGAGGACCGGGACGAGACCCGGATGCTGGTCCGCCATGTGGAGATTATTCCGATCGAAGTGGTGGTTCGGAACATCGCTGCCGGAAGCCTCTGCCGCCGGACTCCCTTGGAGGAAGGAAGCGAACTCCGGCAGCCGATGGTCGAGTATTTTTACAAGGACGACGCCTTGGGCGATCCCATGATCACCGAGGAACACATCCGCGAGCTGGATCTGGCGAGCCCGGAAGAGGTGAACCTGTTGAAGGCGGAGGCTCTTCGCATCAACGCGTTATTGCGGGATTTCTTCATGAAAGGGGGAATGCGGTTGGTGGATTTCAAACTGGAGTTTGGGCGCTTGGCGGATGGGTCGGTGGTGTTGGCCGACGAGATCACGCCCGACACTTGCCGGTTGTGGGATGCGGAAACGGGGAGGAAATTGGATAAGGACCGTTTTCGCCGGGATTTGGGAGATGTGATGGAGGCTTACGCGGAGGTTTTGCGCCGTGCCGAAGGAGCGGTTGGCCATTGAAGTGTCGCAACGGCTGCAGCGGCGCCGCAGTTGCAACGCGTTGCTGTATGTGCCGGAGGCTGGGGCCCCGGCTTTTCACCGTACGCGCCGCTATGAATTTGGCTTCACCGGGTCGCGTGAAGCGGTGAAACGCTTTGCCCGTCAGGTGCTGCTCGATCCCGTCAGTCAGGAATTGCATTGTGGGGAGGAAGCGGTCTATGCGGGATATTCGTTCATTCTCGACTACGGCATGAAGCCGGGGGTGCTGGACTTGGAAAAAGAAGCGGTTCTTCAGTTTCACAAGAAGAGCCGCGATGGGCTCTGCGCCATCGAAGCGCTGCGCATCACGAAACGCCTTTACATTTTCCGGGAGAACGGCGAAGAACCTTCAGCGGCCTCCTTGGTTCGCGACATCGTGAATCCCGCGATTCACACCTGGACCGTCACGCATGCCGATCGCGACGCCTGAGCGCACTCACCGCAGCATTCCAGTCCTTGATCTCGACGGGACGGAATTGGAGAGGTTGAGCGCACAGATGAAGCTCTCGCTTTCCCGCGCGGACATGGAGGCGGTGCGCGGTTATTTTGAATCGGAGGGGCGAGATCCCACCGACGTGGAACTCGAGGTCATCGCCCAAACTTGGAGCGAGCACTGCAAACACCGCATTTTCGGGGCGCGCATACGCCATGAGCATCCCGGCGGGGTGATGGAGATCGACGGGTTGTTTCGGAGCTGCATCCGGGCGACGACGGAGCGGGTGCGGGCGCGGAAGCCTGGCTTTGTGGTGGCGGCCTTTGATGACAACGCGGGCTTCATCCGGTTGGACGAGCGTTTGGCGGTCTGCCTGAAGGTGGAGACGCACAATCATCCTTCGGCGATCGAACCTTACGCGGGCGCCAACACGGGTCTTGGCGGGGTGATCCGGGACATTCTGGGCGCCGGCAAAGGGGCCAAACCGGTGGGATCGCTCGATGTGTTCTGTTTTGGCAGTCCGGATACGCCATCCGGCGCCATCCGCGCTCCCGGTGTGATCCATCCTGTGGGCATCCTGAGGGGCGTCGTCCGGGGAGTGCGCGACTACGGAAACCGGATGGGAATTCCCACGGTGACCGGCGCGGTGCAGTTTGATTCCGCTTACATCTACAATCCGCTGGTTTTCTGCGGCACGGCCGGGGTTTTACCGGCGGCCGATATTCCCAAGCGGGTCAGCGCGGGTCAGATCCTGCTGGCCATCGGCGGGCGAACGGGGCGCGACGGTCTGCGCGGGGCCACGTTTTCTTCCGCATCGCTCAACACCGGCAGCCATGAAGAGGACCAGCAGGCCGTGCAGATCGGCAATCCCATCGAGGAGAAAAAGGTGCTGGATTTGGTGTTGGAGGCGCGGGAACGCGGATTGATTGCATTCATCACCGACTGTGGAGCGGGTGGCTTTTCGAGTGCGGCGGGAGAGATGCTCAGCGAGACCGGCGGCGAGATCTATCTCGAGAGGGCGCCATTGAAGGAGGAGGGCCTGGTGAGCTGGGAGATTTTCCTGTCTGAAAGTCAGGAGCGAATGGTGCTGGCGGTTGAGCCCAAGCATGTGGGAGCGCTGAAGGAGCTGGCGGAGATCTTCGAGACGGAATGTACGGTGTTGGGCGAGGCGGACGGTTCCGGACGGCTCAAGGTGCGCCATCACGGGGAGCTGGTCTGCGAATTGGACTGCCGGCGGCTGCACGAAGCGCCGCAGCGGAATTTGGTTAGCCGTTGGAGGGCGCCGGACTGGTCCGAGCGGACGGCTGGGCTCGAGCCGGAAGATTGGAACGGCGTATTGCGGGAGGTGATGGCCGACTTCGCGGTGGTGTCGCGCGAACCCATCATCCGCGAGTACGATCACGAGGTGCAGGGCAACACCGTGCTCAAGCCCTTGGCTGGAGCGACCGGAGACGCGCCGCAGGACGGAGCGGTGCTGGAGATCGACGGCAGCAACCGGCTGATTGGGCTGGCGGTGTCGCTTTTGCCGGAGTGGGGAAAGACCGATCCTCGAGCGATGGGGCGAGCCTGCGTGGACGAGTGTGTTCGCCAGCTCGTCTGTCTGGGCGCCGATCCGGAGCAGATCGCGTTGTTGGACAACTTCTGCATGGGAAACCCGGACGATCCAGAACAGTTAGGAAGCCTGGTGGAAAGCGTGCGGGGGATCTGCGAAGCGGCCGAGGCCTACGGAGCCCCGTTCATCTCCGGTAAGGATTCGTTTTACAACTACTTCGAAACGGAAGACGGCCCGGTGGCCATCCCGGCGACGGTGTTGATCAGCGGTATGGGAGTGTTGGAGGATGCCGCCCACGTGACCGGGGCCTCCCTGCGGCCGGCGGACGGCAGTGTGCTCTATCTCTTGGGGCGTGGTCAGGACCGGCTCGGAGGCAGCGTCTACGCCAGGCGCCGCGGACAGGCTGCGTTGTGGCGCAGGCCGGAGACATTCTTGGAGGAGAACCGGGAGATCTACCGGCGCTATCACCAGGCCCTGCGCAACGGATGGATCTTGGCCGCGCACGACGTGTCGGAAGGCGGATTGATTGTGGCCTTGGCCGAGATGGGCTTTTCGATGGCCGGCGGCTTGGAATTGGAGAAATCGCTGGGGAGCAACGACGCGGCGGCGGAGCTTTTCGGAGAAGGGCCCGGACGCATCGTTGTGCAGGCGCGGGACGAGGATGCCGGGGCCATGGAAAAGTGCTTTGCGGAACTGGCCTGCCGGCGCGTCGGCCGCGTCACGGCGGCGCATCGCCTGCTGCGCGCTCCGGGGGCGGGCATCGAAGAATCACTGGACACCTTGAAGGATCTATGGCGGAACGGGCTGAAGCCTTACTATTGAAGTTTCCCGGCACGAACTGCGATGGGGAGACGGCGCGGGCGCTGCGGTTGGCCGGGTTTCAAGCGCGGACCGTGCCCGTGTCGCTGGCGGCGCGGGAGTCCTTTGAGGAGATCGATCTGGTTGTGTTGCCAGGAGGATTCAGTTATGGCGATTACGTCATGGCCGGCCGGCTGGCCTCGCTGGAGATCTCGCTGAGACTGGGCGATGCGCTCCACCGCTTTCACGACGGTGGCGGCCATGTCTTGGGGATTTGCAATGGCTTTCAGATTCTCATGCAACTGGGCTTATTGCCGGCCGGAAGCCTGGTCGAGAACCTCAGCGAACGATTCATCTGCCGATGGGTGGAGCTGGAGCGCACCGTGCAGGACAGCCCGTTTTTGGACGGTCTGCCCTCCCGCTTCGAATTGCCCATAGCGAACGGAGAAGGCCGCTTCATCACGGCGAACCCTGAGCAGGCCGAGGAATACGTGGAACGGGGGCTGGCCGCGGTCCGTTATGCCGGCGATGTCAACGGGTCGTATGCCCGCATCGCCGGGTTGCAAAGCGCCTCCCGCCGTGTGCTCGGGCTCATGCCGCATCCGGAGCGCTTCGTTTTCGCCCGGCAACACTACGACCCTGATTGGAACGTGTGCGAAGGCCGCGGTTGGGGCTATTTTCTGTTTCGATCGATCCGGGAACACGTGAGGGCCGCGGCGGCGGTTTGACCGGAGAGACGGCGAAGATCTCGAAGACTATGGCGGAGTCGTTTACATACAAAGAAGCCGGAGTCGACATCGAAGAAGCGGCGGCCTTGGTCCGGGACATTGGGCAACTGCGGCGGCGCACGGAGAAACGGCGGCAACTGTGCCAGGCCTTCGGGTTGTTTGCCGCCGCCTACGACCTGAGCGATTACCGCAATCCAGTGATTGTCACTGGCTGCGACGGGGTGGGAACCAAATTGGAACTGCTCTTGCGTCACGATCTCCTAGAGACTGCAGGCAAAGATCTCGTGGCAATGAACGTCAACGACATCCTCACCACCGGCGCCAGTCCGGTGATGTTTTTGGATTACCTGGGCCTGGGCCGGCTGGACCGGGACCGGATCCGGCGCTTGATCGCGGGCATGGCGGAGTATCTCGAGGACTGCGGCTGCATCTTGGCGGGAGGCGAGACGGCGGAAATGCCGGGGCTGGTGGCTGAGGACGTCATCGAATTGTCGGGTTTCTGCATCGGGGCGGCGGAACGGGAGGACCTGGTGGATCCGGGGCGGATCGCGCGTGGGGATGTGGTGATCGGTTGGCCGTCCTCCGGATTTCACGCCAACGGCTGGAGCTTGGTGCGGCGGGTCTTGGCGCATGCGCCGGACCGGTTTTCGGAGGAAGAGCTGCGGGCTCTATTGGCTCCGACGCGTTTGTATCACCGGGAAGTGGAGGGCCTCATGGAGGCCGGGGTGCGGTCCCACGGATTTGCGCACATCACTGGAGGGGGCATCCCGGAGAACCTGGGGCGTCTGTTAGGAAACCAGGGCGCCCGGCTGCGTGTTCCGCGCCCGGCGGATCCGGGGGTCGCGCGCGTGCTGGAGTACGTCGAGGATACCGAAGCGATCAAGACCTTCAATCTTGGCTACGGCTGGACGGGGGTGATCCGGCCGGAAGACGTGGAGGCGGCCTTGGGCGTGGGCACGGGGGCGCGGGTGCTGGGAGAAATCGGCGGCCAGGCGCTGGAGGTGGTCCTGGAAGGCTAAAACGCATATGGGCGATTTTCTCCGGCACGAATGCGGCATCGCCATGATTCGGCTCCGGAAGCCGCTGGCTTATTACCGGGACCGCTACGGTTCCTGGCTTTACGGTTTTCAGAAGCTCTTTGTCCTCATGGAGAAGCAGTATCACCGCGGCCACGACGGGATGGGAATCGGGGCGGTCAAGCTCGATGTGCCCTTGGGTCAGCCTTATGTCTATCGCAGCCGCTCGGCCCGGCGCGACTCACTGCCCCAGACCTTTCAGAGGCATTTTCAGAACTTCGAAGAACTTTGCCGCCGGAAGGTCATCAATCTGGCGGATCCGGAGAGCGTGAAGCGCGGCTTTCCCTACGCCGCGGAGATTTTGGCAGGTCATCTGCGCTATGGGACCTCCGGTTTGTTCAATGAGGGATCTTGTCATCCCTACCTTCGTCGCAGCAACTGGCCGACCAAGAGCCTGATGATCTTGGGCAACTTCAACATGACCAACATTGCCGAACTCAATCAGATCATGATCGAGCGAGGGCAGCATCCGGTATTCGGGACGGATACGCAGACGGTGTTGGAGGAGATCGGATTCCATCTCGATGAGGTTCACACCGAACTGTACCGGGAATTGCGGGACGAAGGGGTGCCCGGAGCGGACATTCCCGAGCGGATCAGCCCGGTGTTGGACATCGTGCGCATCGTGCGCGACTCGGCGGCGCATTGGGATGGCGGATACGTCATCGCGGGAGTGGTGGGCAATGGAGATCTCTTTGCCCTGCGAGATCCGCGCGGGATTCGTCCCTGTCACTACTTTGAGAACGAGGAATTGGTGGCGTTCGCCTCTGAGCGGGTGCCGCTCATGACGGTATTCGATGTGCCGAAGGAAGAAGTTCACGAACTGGAGCCGGGGTGTGTGGCGGTGGTGAAGCGGGCCGGGGGATTGCGAATCACTCCTTTCACGAAGAAACTGGCGCACCAGCACTGTCCGTTCGAGAGGATTTACTTTTCCCGCGGCAATGATCCGGACATCTATCAAGAGCGCAAGGCGCTCGGCGATGCGCTGGTCGAGCAGATCCTGAGGGTGATCGACAACGATTTGGAACATACCGTGCTCAGCTTTGTGCCGAACACGGCCGAGACGGCCTATTACGGGCTGATGGAAGGATTGCGCCGCCACCGGCGCAATGAGGTCAAGCAGGAATTGCTGGCGGCCATGCGCGCGGAACGCTTGACCGAAGCGATGGTGGACGATCTCATTTTGCGCAACTGGCCGCGGGGCGAGAAGGTCGCGCACAAGGACATCAAAATGCGGACGTTCATCAGCCAGGAGAAGGGACGCGACCAGATGGTGTCGCATGTGTACGACATCACCTACGGCTTGGTCACTCCCGATGACAACCTCGTGGTCTTGGACGACTCCATCGTGCGAGGCACCACCCTGCGGAAATCCATTCTCCAGATTCTGGCGCGCACGCGGCCCAAAAGGATCATTATCGTGTCGACCGCGCCGCAGATTCGTTATCCGGATTGTTATGGAATCGACATGTCGGAACTGGGCAAATTCATTGCCTTTCAGGCGGCGGTGGAACTCTTGAAGAAGCGGAGCCAGCGCGCCTTGATCGAATCGGTCTACGCTGAATGCGTGGAGGAATTGAAGAAGCCGGTTGAAGAGATGCGCAATTGCGTGAAACGGATCTACGAGCCGTTGACTGCGGAGGAGATTTCGGCGGAGATCGGGGCCATGGTGTATCCGCAAGCCACTTCATGGCACGGGGAAGTGGTCGTGGTCTTTCAGACGGTTGAAAATCTCGCGCGGGCTTTGCCGGAGGATTCGGGAATGTGGTATTTTACGGGGGACTATCCGACCCCGGGCGGGTATGCCGTGGTGAACCGGGCTTTCGTCCATTATCACGAACAACGGAGCGGGCGAGTCTACGATCTGCTTTTTGCGCCGGGCGAATAGAGAAAGGAATGGGAACGAAACGCATTTTGGTTGTGGGCAAAGGGGGGCGGGAGCACGCCCTGGCGCGGGCATTGCGCAGAGCGCCCTCGCGCCCCATGGTCTACGCCTGGCCGGGGAGCGACGCCATTGGAGAAGATGCCAGGATCATCGAGGCGGGGGCAGGCGCGGCGGCGCTGGTCGAGGCCATGAAGCGAAGCCGGATCGATCTTTGCGTGGCGGGCGAGGAAAGCTATCTGATCGATGGCCTGGCGGATTGCTGCGCGGAAGCGGGGTTGCCTTGCTGGGGGCCGGTCCGGGATTCTGCGCGGCTGGAGGGCAGCAAGCGTTTCGCCAAAGAGTTCATGGAACGGCATGGCGTCCCCACGGCCGGGCACCGGTTGGCGGCGGACAGGGTCGAGGCGCTTGCCGCTCTGTCGGCTTATCCCGTGGTCCTGAAGTTCGACGGCTTGGCCGCGGGAAAGGGAGTGGCGGTTTGCGGGAGCCGCGAGGAAGCGGAGGGTTTCTTGGAGGAGGTCTTCGTCGCGCGACGCTTTGGCGAGGGCGCCGTGTTGGTCGAAGAATGTCTGCAAGGACCCGAGGTATCGGTGATATGCGCCGTCAGCGACGGCGCATGCCAGATGTTTACTCCGGCTCGCGATTACAAGCGCTTGAGAAATGGAGACACCGGCCCGAACACGGGAGGGATGGGCGCAGTGGCATCGCGTTCGTTGCTCGAGCCCGAATGTCTTGCGGACATCGAGGAGCGGGTAATCCGGCCGACGGTGGAAGGACTCGAGCGTGACGGCATGTCTTACCGCGGCTTTCTCTATTTCGGGCTGATGCTGACGGAGAGCGGACCGCAAGTGCTGGAATTCAATTGCCGCTTTGGGGATCCAGAATGTCAGGCCGTATTGCCGTTGGTGCAGGGAGACTTGGCTGTCTACCTGGACAGGGCGGCCCGGGGGCAATTGGAGCGGGAATTGCTCGTTTTCGACACCCGTTGGAGCGTCTGCGTGGTTTTGGCCTCAGCCGGCTATCCCCAATCGGCACGCAGCGGGGACCGCATCGAGGGTCTGCACCGGGCGACAGGGGCGGAGTTGTATCACGCGGGAACGCGGCGCAACGACCAGGGCGATTACGAAACCGCGGGAGGACGGGTCCTGGCGCTCTCGGCTTTGGGCGGGACGCGCGAGGAGGCGGTGGAGCAGGTTTATCGCTCTACGGAAGAGATCCGGTTTGACGGAATGCAGTTCCGAACCGACATCGGACGACTCCATTTCGAAGCGGAGACTTCCGCCGGACTGAGACGATGAAAGTGGTGATCCTCTATGGAAGCGCGAACGATCAGGCCTTCATGCAGGTAGGCCGGGAGTATTTGGAACGTGAAGGAGTGCTCTTCGAGGAGCGGGTCCTTTCCGCGCATCGCGATCTTCCCGAGTTGATGGAGTTTCTGGATTCCTTGGAAGCGGGAGGCGAGCGGGCGGTGATCCTGGCGGTGGCGGGTTTGTCGGCGGCCCTGCCGGGCGTGGTCGCGGTGAAGACGAGTCTCCCGGTGATCGGTGTGCCGGTTCCAGCCGGGCCGCTGAACGGCATCGACGCGCTGCTGGCTATTTGTCAGGTGCCTGGCCAAGTGCCGTTGGGCACAGTGGGATTGCACAGCAAGGCCCCGTTGAACGCGTGCATGTTTGCGCACCGGATTCTCAAGCTTGCGGATCGCGGATGACCTCGCCTGACTCCGAACTCCGCTGCCGGCTGGCGCTCGACGAGACCGATATCGCGCGCCGGGTCGAGGGGTTGGCTGCGAAGATCCGCGAGCGGTATCGGGAGCGGATGCCCTGTTTTGTGGGGATAGAAACGCGGGGAGTCCCGTTGGCCCGGCGCGTCCGGCGCCTCTTGGAGAATGGGGGAGGGGAGATTCCGTTGGGAACGCTCGACATCTCGCTGTATCGCGATGATTTGGACAATCTAGGGACGATGCCCCGGCTCAAAGAGAGCGATCTGCCTTTCAGTGTGGACGGCGTGTCGATCCTCCTTTTTGACGACGTCCTCTTCACGGGCCGGACGGTGAAGGCGGCGATCGACGCTATTACCGACTTTGGGCGTCCCGAGCGGATTGAGCTTGCAGTTTTGATAGACAGAGGAAACCGGGAATTGCCGATCCAGGCGGATTACGTGGGAAAGGAACTGGAAACGACCCGGGACCACTACGTCCGGGTCCGCTTGTGGGAGGTGGATGGCGCGGAAGGGGTGGAGGTGCTCAGCCGGGCCGAATGATGACCTCGCGTAAGGATCTGCTGGACATCGATTCTCTCTCGACGGAAGAGATCGGCCACTTGCTTGAGAGCGCGGCGCCATTCAAGCAGTTGCTTCGTAAATCGGTGAAGAAGGTGCCCACACTTCGGGGCAAGACCGTCCTCACGCTTTTTTACGAGCCTTCAACCCGGACGCGCTCGTCTTTCGAGGTGGCGGCCAAGCGGCTTTCGGCGGACGTGATCCATTTTGCGGTGAGTCAGTCTTCGGTGATGAAGGGAGAGTCGGTCCTGGACACGGTCGATACGCTGCAAGCCATGCGGGCCGATTACATCGTGGTCCGGCATCCTGCTGCTGGGGTTCCGAACCAGATCGCCCGCCACACGCGCGCCTCGGTAATCAACGCGGGCGACGGGTCTCACGCTCATCCTACCCAGGCCTTGCTGGATGCCTTTACCTTGCGGGAAGTCCACGACAATCTGGCGGGGCTGAAAGTATTGATCGTCGGCGACATTTTGCATTCCCGGGTGGCGCGTTCCACGGGCCGGATTCTTTGGAAGCTGGGCGCTGAAGTCGGGGTTCTCGGTCCCGGATCGCTGATCCCGGCCGGCCGGCCGGATTTCATGACCGCCTTCCGGAATTATGACGAGGTGTTCGAGTGGTCGCCGGACGTGGTTTACCTGCTGCGCGTTCAGGTGGAACGGCAGCGAGAACCCTTTTTTCCCGGCGGCAGCGAGTATCACCGGCTCTACGGTCTAACCGACGAGCGTTTGGCGAGAGTTCGCGCGAAGAGGATCTGGGTGATGCATCCCGGGCCGGTCAATCGCGGGGTCGAGTTGGCGGACTCGGTGATGAGTTACGAGCGCAGTCTCATCGATGAGCAGGTGGAGAACGGGATCGCCATGCGCATGGCGGTGCTTTATTGGCTGCTGCCGGAAACCGTCGCCGGCCCGCGAGAGGAGGAGGAAACGTGAAACGGGTGTTGATGCGCGGAGGCCGGGTGGCAGCCGAGGACGACGATAGATTGCGCGAGGCCGATGTCCTGGTGGAAGGCGGCGTGATCCGGAGGACCGGACCGGGGATTCCCTTGGAGGACGGCGTGGAAGAGATCGATTGCTCCGGAAAGATCCTCCTGCCGGGGCTCTTCGATCTGCATGTGCACTTGCGGGAGCCGGGCCGGGAAGACAAGGAAACGATCCGAACGGGATCGGAGGCGGCCATCAATGGGGGAATCACCGGCATCGTGGCGATGCCCAACACCAGTCCCGCCATCGACAGCGGTGGAATGGTCCAGGCCATATTGGACATTGCTTTCCGGGAAGCGCGGATTCCAGTCTTGACCTCGGGTTGCATTACGCGGGGCCGGGCCGGACAAGAACTCGCGGGGATCGGCGGCATGGTCGAGAAAGGAGCCATCATGATCACCGACGATGGAGACCCGGTGGAGAATCCCCAGACTCTGCGCCGGGCCATGGAGTATGCCCGCGGTTTTGGGATTCCGGTAGCCTGTCATTGCGAAACAAAAGCGCTCTCGGGGGATGGCGCGATGAATGAAGGCCGGGTTTCTTATGGATTGGGGGTGCCGGGTATGCCGGCTTGCAGCGAAGAGATCTGCATGGAACGGGACATACGCATCGCCCAGATGACCGGCGCCCACGCGCATATTCAGCACGTCTCGAGCGCGGCCGGAATGGAGATCGTCCGGCGCTTCAAGGAAGAGGGCGTCCGGGTTACCTGTGAAGTGACGCCGCATCATCTCTTGTTTTGCGACGAGGACCTTGGGGATTACGATACCCATTACAAGATGAATCCGCCTCTGCGGTCGCGGGAGGACTGCGCCCGCCTGCTGGAGGGGCTTCGGGAGGGTTGTTTTGACGTCATCGCCACCGATCACGCTCCTCATACGGATTTCGAGAAGAGTCTCGATCTGGCCAGCGCTCCTTTCGGAATAACGGGTCTGGAGACGGCGTTGGTTTCTCTCTATCATTATTTCATCCGCACGAACGCATTTGGATGGGGGCTCCTGGTCAAACGCTACAGCGCCGAACCGCGACGTCTGGTGGGACGAGCGCCGGCGGAGATCGCTGAGGGACGGCCTTGCGAACTGGTGGTGTTTGATCCAGCGGCGGAAACGGCGTTCACGCGGGAGTTCATGCGTTCGAAAAGCAGCAACACGCCGTTTTTGGACCGGACCCTTTCGGGACGGGTGGAAATGGTCGTGGTCGGTGATGCGGTGCTTTTGGACCGAAGGGAGGAGAGGCCGTGAGTTTCCAGGAACGGTTGGAGCAGAGGATGCGCGCTTGCGGGACCTCGCTCTGCGTGGGCCTCGATCCCCGGCCGGAGTCGACGGAAGGAAACGTCGAAGCGTTCCTTTTGCGGGTTATCGACGAGACCTGCGGCGTCGCCGCGGCCTACAAACCGAACGTGGCCTATTACGAGGCCATGGGGCGGGAGGGTTGGCGGATCTTGGAACGTGTGCGGGAAGCCATTCCCGAGGATATTCCAGTGGTCCTGGACGCCAAGCGCGGCGACATCGGGGAGACCCAACGCTATTACGCCCGGGCCTGTTTCGAAGTGTGGCGGGCGGACGCGGTCACGGTCAATCCTTTTCTCGGGTTCGACTCGGTGGAACCGTTCCTGGCCTACGAAGGCAAGGGCGTCTACCTGCTCGCGGTCACTTCCAACCCGGGATCGGCGGACTTGCAGACGCGGATGGTGGAGGGCCGTTATGTTTTTGAGCTGGTTCAAGACATGGCCCTGCGGGCGCCGCCGGGCAGCGCGGGGTTGGTCGTGGGACTAACCAACGCGAGACCGGAAGTGCTGGCGCGTTTGGCGGACCTTCCGCTGCTGGTTCCGGGACTGGGAGCCCAGGGCGGTGAACTGGGGCGGTTGCCGGCTTGGGAACGCAAGGCGCCCGTGTTGGTCAACGTGTCCCGCGGCATCCTCTATGATGAACCGGAGCGATCCTTTGCCGAGAAAGCCAAGTCGTATGCAGACAGAATTGCCGGAATCTTTTGAGGATACCGTGGCCTTCTTGAAGTCCTACGGGGCTCTGGAGGAAGGGCATTTCATCCTGGCCAGCGGCCGCCACAGCGGTCATTACGTCAAGAAGGGCCTGTTGGTCCAGCATCCCTGGGAAGTCGCCCGCATGCTGGAGCAACGCCAGAGAATGTTGGAGGCGCTGGGTGGGATCGATGTGGTGCTCTCGCCGGCGGTAGGCGGAATCGCCGTGGGACAGCAGGTAGGGCTGCTGTTGCACTGCCGCGCCGTCTATGCCGAACGGGGCGCGGACAACGCCATGCGCCTCAAACGGGGCTTCGAACTGCGGCCGGGTGAGCGAGTTCTGCTGGTCGAGGATGTCGTGACCACGGGGGGGACGCTCGGAGAACTGCGGCGCTTCGTCGAGGGACAGGGCGCCGTGCTCGTGGCGGTCTTCGCCCTGGTCAACCGCAGCGGGAGCGATGTCTGGGACGGTGTGCCCCTGATTTCCTGCCTTCAGGCGGTCTTTCCCACCTACGCCCCGGCCCATCTGCCGCCGGAGCTGGCCGCGGCGCCCGCAGAGCGCCCGGGAACAAAAAAGGTTTCCGAATGGACGAATCGAAGCGACAACTGTCCATGACGCCCCCCGAGATTCCCCTGGGACTCAGTTTCGACGATGTCCTCTTGGTGCCGCGCAAAAGCGGTCTCCTCCCTGCTGAAGTGGATCTGCATTCGGGCTTGGCGGACGGCCTGGAGTTGAACATCCCGATCCTGTCCTCGGCCATGGACACGGTCACGGAAGCAGAACTGGCCATCGCCCTGGCGCGGGAAGGCGGACTCGGGGTGATTCATCGCAACTGCACCATCGACGAACAGGCCGAGTACGTGATCCGGGTGAAACGCTCCGAGAACGCCGTCATCCAGGATCCCATCACGGTCACGGCGGACCTGAGTATGCGGGGTTTGCAAGAGGTCATGGAGCGGAACGGGGTTTCGGGATTTCCCGTGATCGACGCGCGCGGGATCCTGCACGGCATGGTGACCACGCGGGACATGTGGAACATCGGAGAGCACATGCGCGTGGCCGATATCATGACCACGCGGGAGCGGCTGGTGACCGGTCCTGCAAACATGAGCCAGGACGAAGCCCGCAAAATTCTCTATCAACACCGCATCGAGAAACTGCCCCTGGTGGATGGCGAAGGCCGGCTGGTCGGATTGATCACGCGCCAGGACATCGAGAAACGGGAGATGTTCGGCAACGCCTGCAAGGATCCGAACGGCCAGCTCCGGGTCGGGGCTGCGGTCGGCGTGGGAGGCGACTCCGTGGAACGTGGACAGGCTCTCGTGGCCGCGGGAGCGGACGCGTTGTTCATCGACGCCGCCACCGGGCACACGACGCGGGTGTTGGAACTTGTAGAGCGTTTGCGCAATGAGATCGGCGATGGTATTCCCGTGGTCGCGGGCAATGTGGTGACGCGAGACGGCGCGCGCGATCTGATCGCGGCGGGAGCCGGCGCCGTGAAAGTGGGAGTGGGCCCGGGCTCGATCTGCACGACGCGGGTGATTTCCGGCGTTGGAGCGCCGCAGTTTTCAGCGGTGTTGGAAGTCGCATCGTATTGTCGCGAAGCCGGCGTGGCGGCGATTGCGGACGGCGGGATTCGTTATTCGGGGGATATCGTCAAGGCCCTGGCTGCGGGCGCCAGTTGCGTAATGTTAGGTTCGCTCTTGGCGGGGACCAAGGAGGCCCCCGGCAGCACGGTGAACTGGCAGGGGCGCCGCTTCAAGGAATACCGCGGCATGGGCTCTCTGAAGGCCATGCGCCGGGGATCGGGCGATCGTTATGGGCAGAACGCCAGCGGGAAGCTGGTCGCCGAGGGCGTCGAAGGGCGCGTCCCCTACAAGGGGGAGTTGGCCGACATGGTCTTTCAGCTTCTGGGAGGGCTGCGCTCGGGGATGGGTTACGTCGGCGCCGCGAACATCGAGGATTTGTGGGACCGGGCGCAGTTCATGCGCATTACGCCGGGGGGACTCCGGGAAAGCCACGCTCACGACGTGGTCATCACCGAAGAGCCGGTGAACTATCAGATCATGGAAAGCTGAAAAGGGAATGAAGGCTGCCGTTGCCGTAATCGATTTCGGCTCCCAATACACCCAGCTCATTGTGCGGCGTGTGCGGGAACTGGGCTTCTTCGCCAAGCTGTTCCAACCGGGAGATCTGGAGGCGGCGCGGGAGAGCCACGCCGTTATCCTCTCTGGAGGGCCGCGCAGCGTGTCGGAGACCGATGCGCCGGACATCGATTTTGCGAAATTGCGGGCCATGAACGCGCCGGTGCTAGGTATTTGTTATGGGATGCAATTGCTTAACACCAAGTGGGGCGGTCAAGTGTCTCCGGGCACGACGCGCGAATACGGGCCGGCCCGGCTGTTTCCCGAGGGCGGCGATGTCCTGCTCGAGGGAGTGAGCCGCGGATCCCAGATTTGGATGAGCCATTCGGACACGGTCAGCACTCTGCCCGCCGGCACAGAAGTGCTGGCCCGCAATCAGGAAGGCGTGCCCGTGGCTCTGCGTTGGCCGGACCGCTGCTACGGCATCCAGTTTCACCCCGAGGTGAGCCATTCCCAGGACGGCATGCGCATCCTCCGCAATTTCCTGACTCACGCGCCGGGTTTGCGACGCTTCGAGATCGGATCGTTTCGAGATGAAATGTTGGAATCTCTGCGCGCAGAGGTTGACGGGCGCGAAGTGGTCTGCGCGGTGTCCGGTGGAGTGGACTCGACGGTGTTGGCCGTCTTGCTGCATCGCGCCGGAGTGCGCATCCATCCGCTCTTCGTCGACAACGGTCTCCTGCGAAAAGGGGAAAGCGAAGAGGTGCTCAAGCAATTCGAGGGGCTCGGGATCGCCCTTTCCCGGGTGGACGCGGCGGATCGCTTTTTGGATGTTCTCAAGGGCGTGTCCGATCCGGAGGAGAAACGGCGGCGAATCGGCGACACTTTCATCAAAGTGTTCTTCGATGAAGCCGGATCGATCGACCTTTTGGCTCAGGGAACCCTTTATCCCGATGTGATCGAGAGCGCCACAAGCGGATCGATCGCTTCGCGAATCAAGACGCATCACAACCGGGTGGACCGGATCCTCGAGCTGAAGGAGGAGGGGAAGGTTATTGAACCGCTGGCCGAATTGTTCAAGGACGAGGTGCGCGCTTTGGGAAGGAGTCTGGACATCCCCGATGCGGTGCTCTACCGGCATCCCTTTCCCGGTCCCGGATTGGGAGTGCGGGTCCCGGGAGAGGTCACGCGGGAGAAATTGGAGATTCTGCGGGAAGCGGACGTCGTGTTTATCGAGAACTTGCGGAAGCATGGGTGGTATGACCGGGTTTGGCAGGCTTACGCGGCGCTGTTGCCCGTTCGCACCGTGGGAGTGAAGGGCGACGAGCGCTCTTACGAATTTGCCGTGTCCCTGCGCGCGGTGGTAAGCGAGGATGCAATGACCGCGGATTGGGTGGAGCTTCCGTGGGAAGTTTTGCGGGAAACGTCGAACCAGATCCTCAATGGGGTGCGCGGGGTGAACCGGGTGCTCTACGACATCTCGACGAAGCCTCCGGCCAGTATCGAGTGGGAATAGCGGCGAACAGCCATCGCGTCCTTCTCCCCTTGCTGGCCGCGGGTATGCTCGTGGGGAGTTGGGACCGGAGTCATTGTGGACTTTTTGTTGTCTCGGCGTTCTTGGCTGCGGTCCTGGTGGGCTGGTTAGTCTGGTCGGGCCGGACGTTCTCCGCTCTCGAGATCGTGGCGCTGGCGCTCCTGATGCGCGCCGTGCTGTTTCCCCTTCCTCCCTCGCTTTCGGACGACGCCTATCGTTATCTGTGGGACGGGTGGGCGCAGACCGAGGGGCGCAATCCGTACCTGGGGACGCCTGCCGGCCAACCCGGATTCCAGCAAGCCCAACCGGAGCTTTATGCCCGCATGAACTCGCGGGACTTGCATTCGGTCTATCCGCCCCTGAGTCAGATGATCTTCCGGGCTCCCGGAAAGCTGTTGGCCGGAGGCGAAGGCGTTCGGCCGGCGTTCTACCTGTTGAAGCTTCTCTTCGGTTTGCCGGAGATCTTGGCCGTGGCGGTCCTCTTGCGAACGGTTCCTTCGCGCGCGCTGGTTCCGCTTTACGCCTGGAATCCGCTGCCGGCGGTGGAAGTGTGGGGGCAAGGCCATACGGAGGGCGCCGCCTTGTTTCTCCTTGTATTGGGAATTGCGTTGGTCCAGGGCCGGCGCCCGGCGTTGGCCGCCGCTGCATGGACCGCCGCCGCCTGGATCAAGTTATGGCCTGCGCTCCTGTTGCCCTTGTTGGCGAGACGTTTCCGGTTTGGTCAGTTCGCTGCGGCCGCCGCCGTATCGCTGGGGCTGACGGCGTTGCTCTGGGCGCCTTATACTACGCGGGAGGCATTGAGCGGTTTCGCGAGTTCGCTTCGGCTGTACCTCGAATCCTTCGAGTTCAATGCGGGGATCTATCTGGCCATCAAGGAAGCCTTCTACGCCATCCCTGGGTTACGGGATACAGGCATGGGCGGATGGGCGGCGGGGAATGTCTTGCGCGCCGGCTTTCTCGTGGTTCTCGGGGTGGTAATGGCCCGGGACCGGCTGGCCGATTGGCCGCTTCCGCGCGCGGCTTTTGCCTTGCTCGCAGCGGCCATTCTCTGTTCGGCCGTCGTGCATCCCTGGTATCTGTTGCTCTCCCTGGCGGTGGTTCCCTACCTGACGCGGACGCCATGGCACTGGATCTGGTTGACCGCCGTCTGTCCACTCAGTTACCTGATTTATGCGCAACCGGCCTGGCAAGGACCACTGGCGACGGGCATCTGGGGATCATGGGCGTTGGTGTTCCTCATAGGTTACCGGCATGAGTTGGCCGATGGGCTGTTGCGTTGGCGAGCCTGCGGTAAGGTTCGCTTCTTGCAAAAAGCCTTGCAAAGAGCGGGGTTGTCACCGGAGGGCGCTTCCGTGCTCGATGTGGGCGCCGGGGAAGGCTATGTCGGCCTGCGGATGATCCGGATCTGGAAAGCAGACGTCCATTTGGTCGACGTGCGGAGCATGAACCGGACCGGGTTGGCCTGCACGGTTTACGACGACGGCCAGCCCCTGCCCTTTCCCGACCGGTCGTTCGACCTGGCGACGAGCGTCTACACCCTCCATCATTGCCGGGATGGAGCGGCCGTTGCGGGTGAGCTGTTGCGCGTGAGTCGAGGACCGGCGGTGGTCCTGGAGTCCGTCTATCGCAGCGAAGCGGGCCGCCGGATCCTGACCGGGTTGGACCGGCTGGTGAACCGGTTTCGGCCGGGTCTAGGCATGCGTGGACAGCAGGGCGGACTCCAGTTTCGGACCAGCGCGCAATGGCGCGCAGTCTTTGAAGGGTGGGGTGCCGCCGTCCTCTACCAGAGGGAACGATTCCGTTTCCCGCATCGCAGCGCTGTCTTTGTGCTGGAACGTATCCCGGAAGGCGTGGGCCACAGCATGTCTCGCCAAGGGCGCCTGGCGCGCCAACACCATGGGGAATGGAAGAGAAAGGATGCAGCGGTTCCGGATAGTGGGGAGCAATGGGGGCATAAGCCTCCAGCAGAGTGAGCCACTATCGCTTGGCCACGTCGTCGAAGAGGAAGCGTCCTTCGATCGCCCGCCTCATGACATGATAGAAATTCCCCCGGCTCGCCCGGCGCGCGCGCCCGTTCGCATTCCCACAGTTTGCCGCTGGTATGCCGCTGGTAAGGAATCCATCAATTCGTCTTTCCGTCTGAGCGCTCCCTCCCGTCATCAACCAGAAGGTGGAGAGCGCTTTCGTCGGTCTTCCCGAGAAAGGTCCGGGGGATGGACGGAACCGGGCAGAGCGCGCGAATCCGCTCGCAGCCGGTGACCTGGGCGTTGAAGGCTGCGACGGCGTTGTTCAGCGCAGGACAATCCGGTTCGAGAGCGACGACAATCTCCCAGCCGTCGCGGGGGTGTTTGCGGGCTGTCAGGACGGAGGAGTTCCCCGCTTCGGGCGCCAGAGCCGTCCAACGGAGGCGAAGACAATCGAGCTGAACAAGCTCGCCTTTGATCTTGAGGCGGGCGGCGGAACGGCCGAGGAATTGCAGCGACGTCTCTTGATCCGCCGCGGTGAGCCGGACATGATCGGCGGTGGTGAACCAGGCGGAGTCCGCGGGTCCCGGCTGGAAACGCCACCTGTTCGCGGGATCCAGTTCGAGGCAACCGGAGAAGAGAGCGGGGCCTCGAACCTCGAGCAGGGCATCAGGGCCTTCGCGGACTTGCCAGCCGTCGAGCACGAGCAGCGGAGCTTCCACGGCGCTGCGGCGTTGGGCGGCGATTTGTGAAGCCGTTTCCGTCATGCCGAAGGTCGCGCGAACCGGCCAGCCTAACTGAAGCGCCTGTTCGTGCAGCCGAGGATCGAGAGCAGCTCCCCCGGCCAGGAGGACCCGGAGATGTCGAGGGCTGCGGCATTGGAAACGAACCAGATCGTAGATCTGGGTGGGCACGAGGGAACAGAGCGTGGATTGCGCTGCGGCCAGGGCATCCCGAAATCGCCGGGGTTCCCAGGAGTCACGGAATGAGGAGACGCGGCTGCCGGAGAGCCGGGCCCGGGCGAAGATGGAGAATCCACCGACGTGCCAGGTGGGGACAGCGATGAACCAGTGGTCATCGGGCTGAGCGCCAAGGGAAGTGTTCACGCTGCGGGCGGAAGCCAAGAGCGCCTCGCGGGTGAGGCAAGCAAAGCGAAGCCCGCCAGTGGATCCGGAAGTGGCGAAAAGCAGGAACCCTTGAATCGTCGCATCCTCCCGCAAGAGAGCCTCGAGACCGGCTCGCTGGGGAACTGTGCGCCGCGGGTCGATGAAGACAGCGGGCGCCCGGCTGGTCCAAATCGATCCGGATTCTACTGTGGTGTCTGCGAAATACGTCGACAAAACAGGGGTTGTGATTCTTAGACCAGTTGCTCGCTGCGCTCGATGTTTTTTAGAATCGCGGCCCTCTCTTCCCATCTCTGCGTTGCTCCTCGGTCGCTGAGTTCGCTCAACTCCCTCCTCTCTCTCCTTGAGCTGGAAAAAGAGTGCTCGCGAATTTTGCCCACCTCTTTCGCAAACGTCTCACTAGTTCAGCCTCTTCCATGGAAGACGTTCGAGCAGATCGTCGAATCCCAGACCTGTCCCTGGCGCCGGAGTCAAGCGGGGTCCGTCCGGTAAGAGTTCGCTGAACGCAGTGCGCTCGAAAAGGGTATGGGTCGCCAGTCCGCAGAGGCGCAGAAGTCCGGGGAATTCCGCGTCGATGCGCGCGGCTTGCCAGGCGGCAAAAAGTTGTCCCAGGGGGTGATCCAGATAGGAAGTCACGACGGCGCGGCGTTGTGCGGCGTGAATGGGTTTGGCGAGGAGGAACGTATCCTGTAGCGCGGGCTTAAGGACGGCAACGCCTGCGGAGGGCCATCCGGCCTCCACGTCACGATCGACAGCGAATGTTAAGTTCCAGCGAGTTGCGGATGATGTCCAAGACCTTGCGTCAAAAGGAAAGGGATCTTCGAGAAACTCGATACGGGCGCGTTCGGAAGTATCCATGTTTGATAACATCGAATCCAAGTCATTCTGGTTCAACGTCTCGTTGAAGTCGATGCGCAAGGGAAGCGGGGTGGAGCGGAGCAGTTCGCGCATGCGTTGGATATCGCCGGGACCCGCCTTGCATTTGGCTGATTGAAATCCGGTTTCGTGGGCCTGATCGAGTGCTGCTGAGCTGGGATTGGGCAGCGTGGCATGGCTCTCGGGAATTGTCAGGCCGTCGAAGAGGGAACAGCGGGTGTTGCGGGCCCCCCCATCGGCGGCGGCACAAGCGAGAGCGCGGCGACTGAGCGGGGTCAGGATTCCATCGGCCAGGCCGGCTAACTGATGTCGAAGAGGGAGGTCGCCCAATTCGGGCCAGGGATGGATACAGCCAAAGCCGGACCCGGTGCGGATGAGCGCGCCGGGAAATTCGTGCCGGGAACTGCGGCGGCTGGGGGGGAGGGGCGCACGCAGGGTGTAGGGAACCCAATAGACAGGCGGCTGCGGTGGGTCGCCGGGCATGATCTTGGGATACGGAATGGGCTGGGCTTTTGGGAACTCAGTAATTCTTGCTGCGGGGGCGCTCCAGGTGGAAAGGGAGAGGAGGTTGGGGGTGATTCAACGGACGAGACCCTGACTCTCTTGAGCGTGCGAGAAGGGAAGGAGATGTTCCACGGGCAGCGGACCCAACTCGCGGATTGCCGTCAGAATGGCCTCTTGGTATTCAAGGCTGGTTAAAGCCGGACCACGCCCGTAACCCCCAAAGGTGAGAGTTTCCAAGAGGACCGGTTCGCCATCGAGGAGGAGGAAACCGGGATTTCCCGAGTCGCCTTTCTGCAGCGAAGGCTGAAGGACGTGGGGCAGTCCGCTCGCTTCGCGAAAACGCACCAGATGCGCCGGGTCGCCCCCGGGATAGCCGCGCAGAATGCTATTGACGTCGCGGAGGACGACCTGACGTTCCCTGTTGGTTAGGAATGCGCGGGCGCCTAAGAGCGTGTATCCGGGGAAACTGCCGGGGGGAAAGAACTTGTAGATCTTGATCTGCTCGGGGACGGGCTGGTCCAGGCGAGCGACGGCAAGGTCGTCGGTTCGCCCGTTTCCGATGAGGCGGCGTCCGGTGATCCTGCGCCAATGGGCCCGGCCGTCCTTGTCGTGAAAGACGACCCATTCGCCCACATGCCGGGGCCAATGTTTGGCGAAGAGGATATGCTGCCGGGTAATGAGGACCCCGGCGCGATCGCCATTCCAGGCCACGCCGGTCAGATCGAGGCGCGAAGTCCAGTTCGAGGACCAGAGGACTCCGCTGCGCGAGTCGTAACGCTCGAAGATCTTGGCGGGTTCCGCGGATTCGGCCGGCATGCGTTTCAAGAGGTGATCGGCTTCACGATTGAAGCGCCGCACCAGGGTCCGGCTGGGTTGATCGGGATTGTCCCCGCGACGGGCTGGGAGGAGCGACGGCGGGCTGGGATTGGAATGGAGAATGGGCAGGTAATCGGGGCGAGGAACCCGGCTGGCGCAGGCGCCGAGCAGAAACGGAGCAGCGCAGAGGGCGGCGACGCGGAGCGGCCAGAGCATGACGGACGGTATTCCACGCGCGATAACGGCCGCAGGCCAGTGAAAAAGCGTCCGTTCAAAAAGCTGTGGTTTCCGTTGGCCAAAGCCTGCGCAGTCGCCATCATGAGCGTTCCCTTCCTATCTGCACCCTGTGATGAAAAGCCGCTGGAACGACGAGGAATCCGCCGCGTGGAGTGGAGATCCCGTGGGTTTGCGGGTGTATACGTCGCGGCTTTTGGGGGCGGAACCGGATCTGGTTTTGCACGGGGGCGGAAACACCTCGGTGAAGGTGAGGGCCCGGACATTTCTTGGGGATGAGGAGGCCCTGCTTTATGTGAAGGGCAGCGGTTGGGATTTGGCGATGATCGAGCGCGGAGGATTCGCGCCGGTGCGCCTGGACCGGCTCCTGCGGCTGGCGGCTTTCGAGCAGCTCTCCGACGCCGCGATGGTGCGGGAGGTTCGGGCGTCGATGACGGATCCGGACGCGCCGACGCCTTCCATCGAGGCTTTGGCGCACGCGGTCCTTCCGTTTGTTTATGTCGATCACACCCATGCGGCAGCGGTATTGGCGCTCACCAACAACGAGCGGGCGGATGAACTTTTGGCGGAAGTCTACGGGTCCAGGGTGGCGTTGCTGCCCTACATCATGCCAGGCTTCTTTTTGGCGAAACAGATGCGGCAACTGGCCGAGGAAGTCGATTTGGGGGCGATCGAGGGAATCATCCTGCGGCATCATGGAGTGTTCACCTTCGGCGATGACGCCCGGACAAGTTACGAGCGGATGATTTCTCTGGTGAACGAGGCGGAAGCGTATCTGGAGAGCAAGGCTCCCGGCGAACGCTATCTGAACGCGGACGGAGGCGAGGATCTCGAGGCGTTGGCGGAGCTGCGCCGGGGCGTCTCGCGGCAGAGTGAGCGAGCCGTGATCGCGAGTTGGGACCGGAGCCCGGCGGCCCGCGGTTTTGCGGCGATGGAAAATGTGGATTCCCTGTCCACACGGGGGCCGGTGACACCGGATCACGCCATTCGCACGAAGCGTTGTCCTTTGGTGGTGCGGAATTCGAGCGACGAGATGCTTGAGGTTTATGCCGCCAACTACCGGAACTATTTTCAGCGTTTTGCTCCCGCGGGGGTCGAGATGCTCGACCCCGCGCCGCGTTGGATCGTGTGGCCGGGATTCGGGATTGTGAGTTTTGGAAAGAATCCTGCGGAAGCGCGAGCGGTTGGGGATATTGCGACCCAGACCATCCGGGTGGTTCAGGATGCGGAACGGGTGGGGAGTTGGTTGGCGCTTCCGGAGCGCGACATTTTCGCCATCGAGTATTGGGAGTTGGAACAAGCCAAGCTGCGGAGGCTTGGGGCGCCGCTTCCATTTGCGGGCAAGATAGCTTTGGTCACCGGCGCGGCTGCGGGAATTGGCCGGGCCTGTGTGGAAGCCTTGCACGCGGAAGGCGCAGCGGTGGTGGGGCTCGATCTCAATCCGGAAGTCGCGGAATTGGAAGACGGCGACCGAAAAGGCGGGATCGTTTGTGACTTGACCGATCATGCGCGGGTGCGTGCGGCTGTCGAGGATGTGATCCGCCGGTTTGGCGGCTTGGATCTGTTGGTGAGCAATGCTGGAATCTTTACGGCAGGCGCCTATATCGAAGATCTCGATCCCGTGAATTGGGAGAAGAGCATCGCGGTCAATCTGACCAGCCATCAGAGGCTCTTGCAGTACTGCATTCCCTACCTGAAACGGGGAGTCGACGCGTCGGCCATTTTCATTGGTTCGCGCAACGTCCAAGCTCCCGGGGCGGGCGCGGCGTCGTATTCGGTGACCAAGGCCGGATTGACGCAACTGGCGCGGGTGGCGGCGCTGGAACTGGCCAAGGACGGGGCGCGGGTCAATATCATTCATCCCGACGCGGTTTTCGACACCCGGCTATGGACGCCGGAGGCCTTGCAACGATCGGCGGAACGTTACGGGCTCAGCGTTGAAGAGTACAAAACGCGCAATTTGTTGAAGACGGAGATCAGTTCGGCGGACGTGGCCCGAATGGTGTGCGCCGTAGCGGGACCGGCCTTCGCCCGCACTACTGGAGCGCAGATTCCTGTTGACGGAGGCAATGACCGCGTGATTTGAGCCTCGCAAGGACCGGGCCCGGTCCGCGATACCGTATCGTTACCGTATTATGAGTGCAGCCAAGAAAATCCTCAACGACCCCAGGAACGCGGCGGCGGAAATGCTCGACGGACTGGTGGCGGCTTACGACGGTGAGGCCCGGAAAGTGGGCAGCGGCTCGATCGTGATGAACGGTCTTCTGGAGGGAAAACCGGCCTTGCTGGTGGGGGGCGGGAGTGGGCACGAACCCATTTACCACGGGTTGGCCGGTCGCAATCTGGCGGACGGCGCCGCGTGTGGAGACATCTTTGCGGCGCCGCCGCCCGGAGTCATCCTCGACGCCACCCGCGCGGTGCACCGGGGTAAAGGGGTGCTCTATCTCTATGGCAACTACGCCGGGGACGTGATGAATTTCGACATGGCCGCAGAATTGGCGGCCGAGGAAGGCATCGAAGTGCGGACAGTTTTGATTTGGGACGACATCTCGTCGGCGCCCCCTGAGCGGAAGAAAGACCGGCGGGGCGTCGCGGGTTTGCTGATGATCGTGAAGATTGCGGGGGCTGCGGCCGCTTCCGTGGATACGTTGGACGAACTGGAACGAATCGCCACGAAGGCGCGAGATCAAACCCGGTCATTGGGAGTGGCCATGAAGGCGGGCTCGATTCCGGCGACAGGAAAGCCGACGTTCGAGTTGCCCGACGACGAATTGGAGATTGGCATGGGTGTGCATGGGGAACCGGGCGTGGAACGGGCCAAGATGATGACGGCGGACGAACTCGTTCCGAAAATGCTGGACCGGATGTTTGCGGATGACCTCCCGTTGGGGGACGGCGACGAGGTGGTGTTTTTCGTCAACAGCTTCGGGGCGACGACGATGACGGAGCTTTTGGTGGTGAACGGGACGGCGCGAAAGATCTTGGCCGAGCGCGGAATCCGGGTGCACGATTCCGTGCTGGGTCCGATAGTGACATGTCAGGAAATGGCGGGGTTTTCCCTCAGCTTCACCAAGCTCGACGATGAATTGAAGCGGTATTGGGACATGCCCTGTTCCTCCCTGGGATATTCCAAGATGTGACCGGGATACGGGCGCGCCGAGAGCGGAACCGAGTTAGACGATCATGGGCAGGCAATCTCTCAACACGGAGGAAGTCCGGCAGATGCTGATGCATGTCGCCGACGGCATGATCGCCAGCGAATCGTTGCTGACGGACGCCGACCGGGCCATTGGCGATGGAGACCACGGGGTGGGGATCGAGAGGGGCTTTCGGGCGGCGCGGGAGCGCGTAGCGGAGGACAGGTTCGAGAATCTGGCCGGCGTATTCCTGGCTGTGGGCACGGCCTTAGTTGGTTCCATGGGGGGCGCGTCGGGGGCGGTGTTCGGCACATTTTTCCGCAGTGGCGGGAAGGCCTTAGGTGTAGCTACAGAATGGGACTCGGCGGGGCTGGCCGCGTTTCTCGAGGCGGGATTGGACGGGGTGATGCAGCGGGGCGGGGCCAAGCCGGGAGACAAGACAATGATCGATGCTCTGGAACCGGCGGCGGCGCGCGCCCGGGCATTGTCGGGAGAAGCACTGGACGTTGCCCTTGCGAGTTCGGTCGAGGCGGCCCAAGAGGGAAAAGAGAAGACCCGCAACATGATCGCCACGACAGGCAAGGCCAGGGCTCTGGGAGAGCGCAGTCTCGGGCATCCCGACCCTGGAGCCTTGTCGATGACCCTCATCCTCCGATTCATGCAAGATTATGTGAACGCCTGAACTGCGGCGGGCTCGCGCCGCCCTTGCGGAAAGCGCGAAAGCTGTTTTCAAAGCCGGCGGCAGCCGGTAGTCTAAGTTTCCTCATCCCCAAATCACACGACTATGGCAGACCTCGATGGTGAACCGAAAAAGAAGGAGAAGGAATACTACCTCGGCGTTCCTCAGGAGAGTCCCGGGTATTTTCTAAAAGGATCGCATCAGTACGACTGGGGCCTGAAGAACCGGCTGGCCCGCGTGTTCAATCCGGACAACGGGCGGACCATCATGCTGGCCTTCGACCACGGCTATTTCCAGGGACCCACCTCGGGCTTGGAACGTGTGGATCAGACCATCCTCCCGCTCGAGCCTTATTGCGATTGCCTGATGCTGACGCGAGGCATCCAGCGCAGCGTGATCCCGGCGAGCACGCGCAAGGCCATTGCCCTGCGGGCGTCCGGCGGCACGAGCATGGCCCGGCCGGACGATCTTTCCAACGAAGATGTGGCTTGTTCCATCGAGGAGGCGTTGCGTCTCAACGCCAGTGTCCTGGCGGTGCAGGTGTTCATCGGCTCCGAACACGAGAGACAAACACTTGGGAATATGACCCGTCTCATCGACGAGGCCAATCGCTACGGGATTGCGGTGATGGGAGTGGTTGCGGTGGGCACGAACATGGAACGGACCCCGCAATATTTCCGGCTGGCCACACGGATCATGGCCGAGTTGGGTTGTCACATGGTGAAGTGCTATTACATAGACGAAGAGTTCGAGACGGTTACCGCTTGTTGCCCGGTGCCGATTGTGATCGCGGGCGGGAAGAAGCGGCCGGAACTGGACGCCTTGCACATGGCTTACAACGCCTGTGATCAGGGAGCGAGCGGTGTGGACATGGGGCGGAACATTTTCCAGTCGGCTGCCCCAGTGGCCATGATGCAGGCGGTCAAGGGGGTCGTGCACGGCGGGATGAAACCCGGCGACGCCTATGAACTCTATCAAAGCCTGAGGGTCCAAGAGCAGGAACTGGCCGGCGTGTGAGCAGCGCCTCTTCCTCAGGCGCATCCTTCCCAATCCCATGAGCGAGCGATACCCCAAACTGCACAACGCGGCCTGGCCAGGAGTGGTCGGCAAAGGACCGGATTCCGAACCGGTGATCGAGTTGGACGACATGTTGGACCTCACCGCGGCGGCGGAGGTGAACGGCCGAAGGTTCGACGGCGTGGATTTGTTTCTCAGCGCGCCGCACGTCGACATCGATTCCAGCGACTCTGATTTGGAAACCTTGGCGGATAAGCTGCGATCCCGGAATCTGGTGGTGGGTTCGGTGGTGGCTCCGGTATGGCCTCCCACGGGTGGCGGTTCAGCTATGGGCAGCGAGGAGGAGCGGGGCCTGTTCGTCGCGATGGTGCGCAAGGCCTGCGTCATCGGCGGCAAGCTCCGGGACTTGGGGGTCCGCCCTTACGGAATCGTCCGGATCGATTCGGCGGTCGATGTGGGAACGTGGGCCGCTGATGCGGAAGGGAATTCACGGCGAATTGCCGAGACTTTCCGCCGGGCTTGCGACGTCGCGCAGCAACACAACGAACGATTGGCGGCTGAAGGCGAGATCTGCTGGGGAGGAATGCACAGTTGGAAAGAGATGATCCGCCTGCTCGAGCTGGCAGACCGCCGCGGCACTCTCGGTTTTCAAGCCGATATGGCCCATACTCTGCTCTACCTGCTCGGCTACAACGCGCCGGAGGACGCCTTGTTGCCCGCGGATTTCGACTGGTCGGAGCGGGACCGTTTCGCCCAGGCCTACCGGGAGCTAACGGATGCGTTGCGTCCCTGGACCATCGATTTTCACGTGGCGCAGAACGACGCCACGGTGAAGGGCTCCGGATCGCACGACAAAACCGGCCGGCATTGTCTTCCAGACGATCCGGAGGGGAAACTCGATATACCCTGGGCCGCAGGACATTGGTTGCGGGATGGTGACGGCCAATTGACCAAGGCCTTCCGGCATATTTGCTGGGATGGATGCATGTTTCCCAATGAAGTCATGAGGCGGCCCGAAACTTGGAACAGCATTTTGGCGGCGATGATCTCGGTGCAGGACGCGCACGGTTGGGAGGGTTGACCGGAGCAGGGGCTGGACCGGGCTCAGGAATGACGGCGGTCCTTCGGCCGTAAAGCAAGTCCGGGTTCAACCCGCATTTCTCACACCCTTTCCGCTGTCGCGCGCTGCGCCTGCGCCCCATCCTGCCTTCGTTCCGCGTGCCTCGGGCGTGAGCAGGGTGTGCTCACCCAGCTCTGCGTTCCCGGCTGGGCGCGGCCTGGGTCAGTCAGGGGTTCGCAGCGCCTCGCGACGAAACG
The DNA here is from genome assembly GCA_035513055.1 of Verrucomicrobiales bacterium. GTDB lineage: Bacteria > Verrucomicrobiota > Verrucomicrobiia > Verrucomicrobiales > DEV007 > DATKCT01. Next base: position 73,294 of record DATKCT010000047.1, read on the forward strand.
GCATGAGAAATCTGCGTCAATGGCCTTCGTCCCCGTTCGGGGCGGGCGCGGCCTCTGGTGTTTTGTCAGTGGATGCTTCCGGTTTCAGCCGTTCTTGCAATTGCTTGCGAAGGGCGCCCATGTCCGCAGACAAGGCCTGAAGCCGCCCCTGAAGTTCGGAGATTTCCTGGCGCATCCGGGTCAAGTTCTCTGAGTCGGGCTGGTTTTTCCGGATCGCTTCCATGGCGGAGCGGGCTTGTTTGGCTTCGTCCGAATCCCGATCCGCGGAAGCCATGGCGCCGAGAGCGGGCAAGGCCGCTGGATCTCCCAGGTGTCCCAGACCGCGCAGGGCGGCCTGGCGGACGGAACGGCGAGGATCCGAGGTCATTTCCAAGAGACGGGAGCGCACTGGGACGCGGTCTTCGGCCTCCCTTCCCAGGGAGCCTAAAGCTTCCAGGGCGGAGGCGACGGTGCTGTTCTCCCAGGACGATCCTTTGGTCTTCAGAGTGGCGAGGAGGGTGGGGACGAATTCGGAGTTGCCCTGATCCCTCAAGGCGTGAAGTGCCGCGGCGGCGACACGATCCCGGTGACCGTCGACCTGGAGCCAGCCCAGCAGGGATTCGCCGAGGGAAGGGCGATGATAGGATCCCAGGGACCGGATGGCGGTGGCCCGGATGGCCGGGTTGGGCTCGGCTTCAGCGGTCTGGAGCAGGACATCGCAGGCTTGATCGCAGTAAAACGCGGCAATGGCTTCGACGACGCGATTGCGAACGCGCGCGTCCGCCTGGGCGGCTGAGGCCAGAAGCGCGGCCAGGGCCTCGTCGCTGGCGATCTTCTGAAGAGCCGCGGCAGCGGCGATGCGCACGCCGTAGAACGGATCTTCGGCAAGGCGATTGGCGAGCCGTTCGACCGCTTGGCTGTCTTTCGCTTCCGAGAGCTGTTCGACAGCGAGGACGCGGCCGATGACATCGTGGGGATCGGCGAGCTGCCGCTCGAGGTGCCCGGGCGCGATCTTCAAAGAGACCTGGGCCAGAACGGTCAGATCCGGATCGATCCGGAGCGCCTCGGGGCGGCTGGGCAGGGTGAAATAGAAATCCTCCTTCTTTTCCCGGATCTGCGCCAGGAAATCGCGCTGTCCTTCAGCGGTGATCACACGGACGGGGAGGGGAAAGTGAAAGAGCGGCCGTTTTTCGTTGATGTCTTGGGTCTGCTCAATGGTGAGCCGGAGCTGGTTGGTGGTTTCGTCCCAGGAATGGGCGGCGGCGAGGCTGGGGTAACCGGAAAGGCGGACCCATTGATCGAAGAAGCGTTCCCAGGACCGGCCGCTGAGTTCCTCGATGATGTCGATCAAGTCCTGGGTGACGACGGTAGCGTGACGGTGACGTTCCAGGTAGGTTTGGACGCAGCGCCGAAAGAGGTCTTCCCCGAGCTGGGTCCGGAGCATGTGCAGAACCCAGGAGCCTTTGGGGTAGGCCCGGAAGCTGAATTGTTCCATGGGCTGTCCGTAGGCCCGGTGCAGCATGGGGATCTCGTCTTTGGCGTTGGCGAAGATTTGGCGGGCGTCGCTGCGCAGGCCGAAGAGAAACTCGTCGCGGCCCAGGAGATGCCGATCGAAGAGAAGGGAATAGTAGGTGGCAAAGCCTTCGTTGAGCCAGATGTGGCTCCAATCCCGGCAGGTCACGAGATCGCCGAACCATTGGTGCGCCAGCTCATGGGCGTCGAGGGACCGGGTCGAGAAAAGGTTTTCCGTGTCCGCGCTAAAGAGGGTGCGTGTGGTCAGGGTGGTGAGGCTGGTGTTTTCCATGCCGCCCATCATGTAATCGATGGCGCAGACGTTGTAGTATTTGTCCCAAGGATAGGGGACTCCGATCTCTTCTTCGAAGAACTCCATAATCGCTTTGGTGTCGCGGAAGGAGCCGGCGGCTTGATCTTTTTCGGATGGCGGGACATAGAAAGCCAGAGGCAGGTCTCCGTGACGGTCTTCCAAGTGAAAAAAATGGCCTGCGACGAGGGAGATGAGGTAGTTGACGTGGGGATAGTCATGACGCCAATGAAAAAGGCGCAGTCCCGAGTCGGCATCGAGTTCTTCGGACACGAGCCGGCCATTGGAGAGCACGGTCATGCCGTCCGGCGCCCGGCAGAGTACTTCCGTGGTGAACATCTCGTTGGGATAGTCATGTGAGGGAAACCAGTTGCGGTGCATTTCCGGTTCGCCTTGGGTCCAGAGTTGGGTGTCTCCGTCGCGATAACCCATCGCCGGAGTGCGGAAATAAAGACCTGCCTGCGGTTCGGCGGAGTAGGTAATGGAGAGTTCGACGCGTTGCCCGGCGGGCACGGGATCGGCGAAGGTGAGGATCAATTCCGTGCCCGAGTTTTCATGGCCTTCGAGGGCGGCGCTTGAATCGACTTCAGCGATTCGGAGGTCAACGGCATTGAGGCGCAGTTCCCGCAGAGGTTTTCCGATGGGAGCAAAGGTGAGAGTGGCTTGACCCGCAATGCTGCGGCGCTCGAAATCCGGGGTGATGTCGAGCCGGAGATGCTCGATGTCGACGAGGCGGTCAGGGGCGTATTTGCGGTAGTCGGGCGAGTCGACGGGGACTGCCGCCGCGGTGTGGTGGAGAGCCAGGCCGTGGGCGCAGTAATCGAGCCGGTCGACCAGGTCAGCCGGGAGGGAACCGGCGACGGTCCACAGAACGAAGAGGCAGGCGGAGCGGGCGTAGGCGGGATGGGGTCTCATCGGACCCGATCATCGTTTCGTGCAAGCCTCAGAGCAACCAGGAAGCGCCTGCGGAATTTGGCCACTCGATGGCAATATGCGCGACCACGCCACAGTCGAACAACTGCTGGTACTGGCCAACATCGAAGGCATGAATGCCGAACTCATCCACATGGGCCTTCCCCAGCGGGAGCGGCTCAAACGTCTCAACCGGATCGCCATCCGCCAGATGCAGGCGTTGACGGGTGCTCAGGTCATTAAGCAACTCAAGGAATAGCAATGCCGACCGATCACCGCGCCGCACTGGCGAACATCAGCGCTTCGACCAGCTCATCGCCTACCTGCGCGACGGAATCCGCGGAGCGAAGACTTGGATGATCGTTCGCCGGGGGGTCCGGCAGGTCATCGCGTTGCCCTTTAAGAACTGTTTTCTCAGTTTTTCCTTGCCGTTCTCCAGGAAAAGTTGAAAAATCCGTTTTAATGACTTGGATTTCGCGGTTGAGCAGGCGGGAACGCGAAGTCTTGGACATCGTTTTCGCGCTGGAGGTGGCGACTTTGACCGAGATCGCCGCCCAGATGGAGAGTCCGCCGACCCGGGCGGCATTGCGCTCGACGGTGACGATCCTCGAGCGGAAAGGGCATCTGGTTCATGATCCGGAGCGGCGCGGACGGGAGTATGTGTATCGTCCAGCACGGGCCCGGGAACGGGAAGGGCGCTCGGCATGGCGGCATGTGGTGGGGACTTTTTTTGGAGGCTCGGTCCACCAGGCCTTGGCGGCTTGGTTGAGCGACCCGAAGGACCGGGTCAGTCCGGAGGAACTGCGCGAATTGGAGGAGTTGATCCGGCAGGCCCGGCGAACAGCCGCAAAGGAGGAGAAGTCATGAATGCGATCGCGGAATGGGTGGAGTTGCTTCGCTACGATCTGGGTTCGTGGGGGTGGCTGGGGAGTTCGGCGCTCAAGAGCACGATGTGGTTAGGATTGGCGCTGCTCTTGATCGCCGCGGCGGGGCGGCGATCGGCAGCCTTCCGCCATGTGCTTGGCGTGGCAGCCGCGTTAGGCATTCCGGTTATCTTTGTTCTCAACCTGTCGCCCATCCCCGAGTCGGCCGGATGGAATCCATGGCTCCAAAGCAAAGCGGCGCTTATGGTCAAGCCCGTGGAACGGATCGCTGAGACAACCGGAGATCCGGCGACTCACAGCGTGGATTTTCCTGGAAGGAAGGTCGAACAACGGCGGTCCTGGATCCCGTTCGCGCGCCTTTTGGCGTTTGAAATATGGTTTTGTGGGGTCTTGGTTGGGTTATCGTTGGCGACGCTGAGCCTGCTGCGAAAGCCAAGTCCCCGAGGCGCGGTATGGAGGGCATGCGCGTCCGCGAGGATTCATCGGGTATTGCGAGCAGAATGCCGGGGATTTGGATGGCGGCGGCTACCGCGGATTTGGCTGGTGCAGGGTTCCATGCCCGGTGTTCATAGGGTGCTGCGTCCGCGGGTCATCCTGCCGCCGGAGGCCACAGGCTGGGAGGATTCTCGACTCCGGGACGTGTTGCGGCACGAAGCGGCGCATCTGGCGCGCCGCGATCTGACCTGGCAGGCGGTAGTGTTGCTGGCTTTGTTACTCGTTTGGTTCCATCCCTTGGCCTGGGTGTTGCGCCGGCGTTTGGAGATCAGCCGCGAGGAGGCCTGTGATGACGCGGTGTTGCGGGCGGGATCGGCGGGGCCCGACTATGCGGATCATTTGCTGGCATTGGCTGGAAACGGCTTGGGTTACCGGCGCAGCCGGCAAGTTCTCGCCGCTCCGGCCAGCGCTGTGGGCGAACGTATTCGCAGGGTCCTGTGCGTGAACAAGGTGAACCGGAATCCAGTGAGCCGGACCGGCGCGCTGGCCACCGGATGCGTGGGATTGTCGGCCGCGGCGGCGCTGGGGCTCCTCATAGGATGTGAAACGGCCCAGCCGGCGCATGCTCCGCTCCAGATTGGCCGCGAAGAACTGCCGCCGATCGCTCCGGTTCGAGGGGGAGGCGGGCAATACGACATCCTCATCCAATTCTCCAAGCGTTCTGTGCGGCCGGAACAAATCCAAGAACTGCCGTTGCTGCAGAAGGCTGCAGAAGGGTCTGTCGAGTTGCTGACCCCGGAGGAGGGGTGGCGTTATTTCTTCAGTCAGGACATCCGGGGTTTGGACATTCTCACGATGCCGAGTGTCTCGGAGGCGCCCGGAAAGCTGGTGACGAACCAAGTCATTCGGGAATTGGTTTATCCAAAGTCGTGGGATCCCGGGGCCGGGGAGTATCCTCCAACCCCCACGGCGTTCGACACAACGTGGACGGGGGTTCAGGCTTCCGTGACGGTGCAGCGCGGGGTTTCAGGAAACCGGGTCCCGCTCGAGCTTCAAGGCGAGGTTCGGGAGTTGGAGGGATTTGAAGGAGGAGAGAAGGGTATGCCCATGCCCGTCATCGCTTCCCGGTCATTGCACCGCAAAGGAACCTTTCCAAATGGCAGCGTCTTTGTCCTGGGGACCATGGAAGACGAACAAAACATTTCGGACCAAACGCCGGTGCTTGGGGACATCCCAGTTCTAGGAAAGCTGTTTCGACGGGAATGGACGGATAAGAGGATTGGGATCATCGTGATGCGGGTGGTCGTCCGGGATCGTGAGTGAGATGAACCCCCGCCACCCTCGCCTCTGGGCAGGCGGGAATGCCAGGCTTTGAGAAGCGAATTCCTTGGCGCCAGGCAAAGCCCTGAGAGGCGGGGATGGCGCTCGCAAACCGAAACAATGAACCGAAAGGAGACGATGACGTAGCGAGCAACTGAACGCCTCTGGTGAGACCCGGCGGGGGATGATCCCGCCCGGAAAGGACTGACCATCCACCGGAAGCGAGCCTTGGTAGGAGTCTCGCTTCGCCTCCGAAAGATCACAGCTCAACCGCCGGGATTACGACCGGTCGAACAGGAGGCAGTAAAGCTGGGGGGAGCCTATGCACCAACGGGGCGTCGGAGGCGGAAGGAGCCTCCAAATCTCTGGCGGTCGTCTCTGAGCGGCGGCAGAGCAACCCCCCGTTGGGAAATTACTGGGGCGCGGGCACTCCTGCCCGCGATCTTGTGCGGCCCAATGGCGGACAGAGTGTCCGCCCCCCGGTAAGGGAGATAGTGGTCGTTTCTTGTCGACCCATGAAAACATACCATGGAAATGCGTTTTCACGATCGGTACATAGGAACTGTGCACTTTCTCTCCCGTGGATTTTACTCGTGCAAACCGGAGGTGAAGAGATTATCATGGATTCCCGCATTATGCCTATGATACGGTCCCGTTTGTAAGTTATCATCCGGACTGGGAGGACGGCAACCAACCTTATACCTCGCCAGTGGGAAGCTTCGCGCCAAATTCCTATGGGCTCTTCGACATGATAGGGAATGTGCAGGAGTGGTGCTGGGACATGTATGACCCAGAATACTACCGGGACTCTCCTGAGACAATCCCCGCGGGGCCTGCTGTGAGCAGTTTCACGCCGCGGTTACTGTCAGTGTTCGTTTCCCGCGGCGGGTCTTGGCGCGACCTTGCCTTCAATTGCCGTTTGACCAGACGGATCGTGTACTACCAGCGGAACAGAACCAACTATCTGGGGTTCCGCCCAGCCCGAGGGCTGTAGGAGAAATGCGGGTTAGCGTTCGGCCGGAAGTTTGATCTCGATGCCGTCGCGGGCTTTCTGGTCGCTGTGATGCGGCAGCCACCAAAAGACGTAAAGGATGATGGCGATGCAGGCAAGGGCGCCGAGACTGAGTCCGGCCCGGCGCAGATTCCGTTGAGTGAGGGCTTGGCGCTGAAGGTTGCGTTGGATCTTAGCTTCGCGGGCAATCTTTTCCTTGGAAGCTCGGGCTCGCGCCACGGAGCGCCGCGATTGGAACTTTCCGGTATCGCCGGGCCCGGTGCGGCGTGGCTGGTCATTACTCATGAAATCATCCATTGACGCTGTGCTGTCTGATCGGTTGGGCCGGGACCATAGCCTGAGGCCTGGGGTATAGCAACGCCTCGTCGCCGGAGCGCAGGGCAGGGGAAGAGCGTCGCTTCGCGACTCGGCCGGTGGCGCGACCCTTCGGGCGGAACTTGATGAAAGCGTTGGCTTTGTTGCTCGCCGGCCGCGAATTACCATTCGCTCCCTCCTCGGGTCGCGCCAACCCTCCCAACAAGTCCCGCTCCGCATCACCGAATACATCAACAGGCCCGTGTGCCAGATCTTCCTCAGACGGAGATGGCGTCCTGGGCCGGGACATGGCAGGGTGAGGCATGGGACCGGGACCGGTTGCCGGCGGCGGGATCCCTTCCTGGGAGGAAGGCGCTTCTCGGGGAGATCTGGACGATATCCCGATCGCCTTGCGAGAGATCGTCCTGCTCTTCGAGATATTGGCCGAGTCGGAACGAAGGGAGACCCTTCTGAGTTTTGCCCAGAGCGCAGGCTCTTTCGAGCCATTGGAAGGGGAGGTCTTTGATGTTGAGGATTTGCGTCAAGATGTCGAATGCAGCGACAAAGTCGGCGTTTATGTCCGGGCTGGGGAGGACCAAAGGCTGCATTTGAGAATGCGACTGGGGCCCGAAGCGCAGACGCTGACGCGCGCGATGGCGGGCATCTTTTGCCAGGGATTGGAGGGGGCTACGGCGGCGGAGGTGCTGGCCGTGCCGGACGCGGTCGTTTTTCGCATCGTGGGCGCCCGATTGATGCGGCTGCGGAGCCGAACGGTTTATTATGTTCTCGAGCGCATCAGGGAGGCGGTCCGGAGCGCCGGTAAAAGGATGGCGTCGCGTGGCGCGGAAACACAGTGAGATAACGGGAGTTTCACGGCTCCGAATCAGCGGCGATTTTCCAAAGGTGTCCGTCGCTGCGCACATAGAGGGCGTCTCGGCTGATCGCTGGTGTGCACTGAATGGATTCGCCGAGATCGATCGTCCCCACGACAACCCCTTCATCGCCGCGCAGATCGACGCATTGTCCGATGCCGCGTTCACCGAAAACATAGAGGTGATTCGAAGCCGCAACGGGCGAACCTGCGAAGGGTCCTTCGAGCCGCAGTCTCCAGAGGCGTTCGCCATCGGAAAGGCGGCCGGTGGTGAGGACCCCGGCGCCGTTGAGGATGTAGACCTTGTCGCCCAGCACGACGGGACTGGCGGTGGCAGGCTGGAGCTGGCCGGTTTGCCAAACGACGGCGGGCGCGCCGCCGGCGGTCGGAGGTTTCAACGCCGTAAGGCCATGAGACGGCACGATGAGGAGTTCTCCAGCGACGGCGCTGGAGGGGATGGGGGAGGCGCCGTCCGTGTATTCCCAGAGGATCGCTCCCGATTCAGGAAGGACCGCGGTGATCCCCTTGGTGGATTGAAGAGCCACGAGGTCTCCCGCAGGAGTATTGCGCAGGAGCAGGGGAGAAGTCCAGTTTGCCGCCTTTGGCCGGTCGATTTTCCAACGGTTGCGGCCGTTGCTCACTTTGAGTCCGGCGGCGAAGGATTCGCTGTCGTTTTCAATTTGAACAATGAGGGTATCTCCGGCGACGAGAAGGGAGGAGGCCAGGCCAAGACTGTTGCTGGCGTTGGCGTAGTCGTAAGTGAGACCCCGGAGCCAGAGTAGATTGCCTTGGAAGTCGAGGCAGAAGAGGTCGTTGGATGAGAAAAGGGCGAAGAGGCGTTCGCCATCGCAGGCCGGGGTCGGGGCGGCGACATTGGTTTTTTCGTGGCACATGGTCCGGCCGGTGGCGCGGAAGCGCCGTTCCCAGAGCGCAGTTCCGTCCACGGCGGAGAAGCAAAACACGTGGAGAATCTGTTGCTCGGCTCCGCTGGCGGCAGTGATGAAGATGCGCTCTCCGGCAACGACAGGGCTGGAGAGGCCGCGTCCCGGAAGGGCTGCAGACCAGGCGACGTGGCGTGCGGCGTCGAGCGCGGTCGGAAGATGATCTGATCCGGTCGCGGTTCCGTTGCCCAGAGGACCGCGGAACTGAAGCCAATCGGCGGTTCCGGAGACGGGCGCCAGGATCGCCAATGTGACGGAGAGAATGAGGAGGGGCCGGGACATGGGCGCGGATGGTGATCGAGGAATGGACTCAGGAGGAACTTGCGCGGACGGGGCGCCGGGTTTCCTCCGGAGTGGCCGGGCGGCCGGTGGAAAGAATCGCCGTGCCCGAGGCGTCGCAGACGCGCAACTGGAACTGCCATTCGACAGTCCAGTCTTCGACCTGCTCGTTCTGGCAGAGTTTCACAAGGATCTCGTTGCGGCCTTCCCGGAGTTGGCACGGCATGCGATATTGATCGATGCGTATGCCCCGGTGGTATTCGTCGCGGCCGAAGAGGAGTTCCCCATTGAGCCACACTTTCCAGGCGTTTTTGGATCCGAGCCGCAGCTCGGCAGGCTGGGTCGAGTCTGAAATGAACTCCGTCCAGGCATAACCGGTGACTTCCTTGAGCATGCCGAGAGGCTGATTCAAATCGACCATGCCGTGGCGATCAGTGGTCCGGTAGTCTATCCATTGCACGGCGCCTTCTTTTCCCGGGAGCGAAACGTCGAGACTGATTCCTTCTTCGGGGGGAAACGCGGCGTCGAATCCACTCCGGTCCTGGTTGTGGAAAGGTCCGATCACCTTCCACTCGGTCAGGAATCCGAAATGGCGGGGAAGATCGACTTCCTGGCCCAGGACGCCGAGGCGTTCGGCGATGAGTTCGATCTGATCGACGTCGCGAGCGGACTGGAGGGCCTGGCGAAAGAGAAGGGCCGCTGGGCCGGGCTGGCCTGCTGTCTGTTGCCGCGAGGCTTCGTCGATGAGTCCTTGCACGGCGGGACGGCGGAGTTCGACGGCCGGGTCATTGAGGAAGCCCGGGATGAGTTGGTTGGCGGCGTCGGGTTCGACGCTGTGGATGAGGTCGAAGGCGAGCCGGCGGGCGTGGGGAGAACGGCTGGTGTCGAGCAGGATGTCGCCGAGCGTTGCAATGGGCAAGGGGCGCCCGGCGGTGCGTTCGCGGGAGGCGATGGCTTCGGCGGCGGAAGCGATCCAATTGGCGGACAGGGGGTTGCCCTGATCGAGGGCGGCGAGGAGCTGCGGCAGTTGGGAGGCGCCGGCAGCGGCGATGATTTTCCAGGCGGCGGCGGCCTCTTCGTTCCCCTCTCCCTCCGGTCCGACCGAGGCGAGGGTGGATAGGGCATTGGCGACGGGATCGCCGGGCGGACCGGCCGCCTCGGCGGCGCCTGCTAGGGCCGCGCTCCCGAGAGCGAGGAAGACGAAGAAGAGAGAGGCGGCTGGGTGTGGGCGGCAGCGGCTGCGCATCGGGGCGGGAGTAAAGCGGAACAACAACGCGGGTTCAAGTCCCGGATACCGGCTGCTGGGGCGAAGACTGTGAAGCCCGGGAGCCTGGATTGGGCTTGCCGTAATCATACGTTCCATAACGCAAGGCAGCTCCCACTTTTATCAATTCCAACATCACTCACAGGATGCGCCCGCTTCCGACGCCGAGCCGCAAGGCGGAAGTGAACCGGCCAGAATGTGCCCGCAGGGAACGAAGCCAGCCTTCTGAAGCGTCTTACGAGAAGCGATATTCGCCGGGCCACAACGTGCCGCAGGGACGCTCCCTTGCCCGTAACAAACTTTCTTCAACTCCTGCACCAGGTAAGAGCCCAGTCCGCGTCTGCGGAACGCTTCCGCAACCTCCATGTGGATATCGCCGTATGGCCGGTTGTAATGGAAAAGGAGGCCTCCGGTTGCCGCGATTTTGCCTTCGACCTCGAGCACCCAATTTCCAACGGGCTCCACCTGATGAGCAAACATCTGTTCGGCATCGCCCACAGTCGCGGGCCGAAATAGGGTTCCGTTCGGCGGGTGGGCCGTCGTGATTTTGTCGTGGAAGAGAATAGACTCACTCGTCACATTCCCGGCGAACGTGTGCAACATCGTTGTCAATAATGGGTCATTGCTCTGTGTCTCGATCCTCCTGGCGTTGCAGGCTCTGAGCAGCCCAATGAACAGGTCGAACATGCGCGAGCGGTAAGGAGGGGCCACGTAAAACTCGAAAACCGTAGGCTTTCCCTTCCAAGGCCCAGCAACCGCAATGGAGCCATAACCCGCAACAACCCCGCCGGCCATGAGCAGATAGGGCTCGGTCCAGCCTTTGCGGGAGTGAAGCGAGTCGTGAATGATCTGGCAGTTCATCTCCTGCCGATACAGGTCGCGCCAAGGAAGGATTTCCTGATTGCTCGTCGCGTTGGCGCTGATTTCGTGGATTCTCTGCATGTGGGTGTGACGTCGCCCATCGCCCATTGAGGTAAGGACGCCGGTTTCCTGGCGTGCCCTTTCGGAGATCCCGGCATGTGGGACTACCACACTGGGCTCTTCGGAGGATGCGCACGATGAGCGGCGCGAGTTTCTGGTTGGTGTGATCATGCAGGTTTCGATTGGACTTGCAACGATTTGAGTGGGGAGCGTTCGCTATCGGAATCCGCCGGGATGAAGGGACTTGCCCTATCGGCCTCTAATAGAAACAAGGAGCGCATCGAGGCCCACATCCTGGTCTCCTTTCTCGCCTTCTGTCTGCACGCCACCCTGCGCCACCAATTGCGCCTCAAAGCCCCCGGCCTCACACCCCGCTCACTGATCGAACAGCTCTCGGCTATCCAAAGGCTCGACGGCTTCAGGGGACGGGTTCGAAATTCTCACTTACCTGAATCGCAGCGGGGACTTTACATCCAAGACCGGATTCGAGATCGGCGGCCTTACCCTCGTTCTCGACTACGTTGCCCGGGCCGCCACGCTGCGGGCGCCTGAACCCGCGTTTCTCGTACTCTTTCCGCCGCGGCACGCTGCACCCATTCCGCCTGTGTTCTGCTTGAACAGGTGTTCTCACCCAGTTCCGGCGTGTGTCCGAAGTGGGTGGGCCCTGTGATTCGGGCCGCGGGAGCGGGATGGGCGGATGGGATGAGGGACCTCGAGGTCTTCAAGGACGTCCTGCGCTGAACACCCCTCCCTGATGCCGCCGGTGACTCGAGATCCCCACGGAAGGCCCCATCCCGCCCGGTCCGCCCACTGCCGCGGGCGCCGGTGGCATCCCCCCCAAAGCCGGCCAGCCCGCTTTCCCAGCCGAGCGTCGATCCTCCTCCTGCCGCACGCAGTTTGCACCGCCACGCCAGAATCAGATGAGACGGCCTTGTTGTTGCCCGTTGCCGCGTTGCCGCGTTGCCGCGCATCGCTTCGTATCGCGCTTGACCGCGGAGTGGCTATCGCTATGCTGGCGAATTCGCGCGAACGCGGAGCCTGCGGGTCTTGTTGAAAGGCTCCGGACCGGGTTCAGGGTGACGGGAGGCGGCGGGCACCGCCGCCGGGTCGGGGGGAAAGGCGCGGAAGTCGGCTTTTGAAGACGCACGCACGAGCATGATTGGCAGGTTTTTCGGATTACTATCGAACGATATCGGCATCGACCTGGGGACGGCGAATACGCTGGTTTACGTTAAGGACCACGGCATCGTACTGCGAGAACCTTCGGTGGTGGCCGTAAAGGCCGGCACCAGCGAGGTCCTGGCGGTCGGGGAAGACGCCAAGCGGATGTTGGGCCGGACACCGGGAAACATCGTGGCCATCCGGCCGCTGAAAGACGGGGTGATCGCGGACTTCGAGGTCACCGAGGCGATGCTGCGGCACTTTATCCGAAAAGTGCACAATCGCAGGACGGTGGCCCGTCCGCGAGTGGTCATCGCCGTTCCATCAGGCATCACTGAGGTCGAGAAGCGCGCGGTGGAGGAATCGGCGCGGCAAGCTGGCGCCAGGGAAGTCTATCTCATCGAGGAGCCGATGGCCGCGGCGATTGGGGTTGGGCTTCCGGTGCAAGATGCGTCGGGCAACATGATCATCGACATCGGCGGGGGGACCACGGAAGTGGCCTTGATTTCGTTGTCGGGGATCGTTTACAGCCGGAGCGTCCGAGTTGCGGGAGACGAGCTGGACGAGGCCATCATCAATTACATGAAGCGGGCCTACAACTTGATGATCGGCGAGCGGACCGCGGAGGAGATCAAGATCAGGCTGGGATCGGCCTACCCTTACGGGAAAGAGATGACCATGGAGGTCAAGGGGCGGGACCTGGTCGCCGGACTGCCGAAGACCATCAGCATCACTTCTCAGGAGATTCGGGAAGCGATGTTGGAGCCCTTGAACACCATTGTCGACTCGGTGCGGGTGACGTTGGAACGCTGTCCCCCGGAATTGGCGGCGGACTTGGTCGAACGGGGCATGGTCCTGGCCGGCGGGGGCGCCCTGCTTCGAGGATTGGATAAACTGCTTTCGGAGGAGACCGGTCTGCCGGTGCATGTGGCGGAGGATCCGCTGAGCGCCGTCGCAGAGGGTGCCGGAAAGGTGTTGAGTGAACTCGCCTTCCTGCGCCGGGTCGCCAGCCGGGGCGGTTAATACCCGCTCGGGTCATGCCGCTTTTTCTCTTGGTCCCAGGTCTCCGGCCATGAAGCGTGCGAGCATCATCGCACTGCTCTTGCTTGGAGCGTTGACGTTTTGGCTGATACTTCTGCCGCCGGAGACGGCAGCGCGATGGCAGAACGGTTTCTTGACCTGGTTCGCGCCGGCGATCCGGGCCGCCGGCGACCAGCCCAAGGCAATCGCCGCCGCCTCCAGCAAGGAGGAAAGAGAACTCCGGCGGCTGCGTGATGAGGTCGACCGGCTCTGGATCGAACGCTCCTTTCTCGAGCGGTTGCGAGAGGAAAACGATCAGTTGCGGCGGGCTTTGGCTTTTGTGGAACAACGGCATCACGACGCCATCGCGGCTCGCGTGATCCGGCGCGAATCGGCGGGCCTGTGGAGCGCGGCCTTCATCGACAAGGGGGCCGAGCACGGCTTGACCCGTGATTTGGCCGTGATAGCCCCTGCGGGTGTGGTCGGAAAACTGACCGACGTGATGCCGCGGATGTCCCGTTTGCTTTTTCTCACCGACGAACGCTGCCAGATTTCCGCCCGCGTAGAGGGCGCCAGCTACGAAGGGATCACCCGGGGCAGACGGGGAATGGCGGTGGTGCATCCGGAAGTCGAACTGCGCTTTCTTCCGCCGAGAGCCGGGATTCCGGAGGGCTCGCTGGTGGTGACCGCGGGGTTGGGCGGTGTTTATCCGGAGGGTTTGGTGATCGGAATAACCGGACGGTTTGAACGGGGAGAAACCTTTGGGTCGGCGGTGGTCACGCCGGCGGCGGACCCGGCGCTGCTGCGGACCGTTTTCGTTTTGAAACCCGTCGAACCGCTGCCCGGTGGAGATGTGGTGCGGGCGGATGAAGGAAGGGAGGCGGATGATCCATGATCTACCGGGCGGTTTTGTTGGTGCTGTTGGCGGCGTGTTTGGTGGTTCAGGAGTTTCTGCCGGAAATCGAGGTCGGCGGCGTCCGGGCCACGCTCCTGCTGCTGCCCACCGTGTTCTTGTGCAGTGTGGCGACGTTGGAGTATGCCTCGATGATTGGGTTTGCGGCGGTGGGCGGGTTGCTGTGGGATCTTCGTTACGCTCCGGCGGGGATTTCGGCGCGGGCGGCTGAAGAGGCTCGGGAACTTGCCGGCGAGGTCGCGGGCGCGGCCGGAGCCGGGTTCGGCGGAGACCTCTTTTTTGGGTCGACGATCGTGTTCTACGCGTTGGCCGGAACGGTGATGTTCGGAGTGACGCCGCGGGCGAGGGAAGGGCGGGTGGTGCTGCCGGCGCTCATGGTGGGCGTCAGTCTTTTTCTCCTGCAGACCGGTCAGTTCCTGGCTTTGAACCTCTTTCGAGGCGGATTCGACCTTCCGTGGGATCTTTTGCGAAGGATGATTTACTGCGCCGCGGCGGGGACGTTGGCGGCGGCGCCGCTGATCGTGGGCTTACGCCTGGCGGAACGCTTTCTGAAAGGACCCGGGGACTTGCCCGCCTTGGAGTTTCAGCGATGAGGCAGTGGCAATCCAGATTGCGTCTCTACGCCGTGGTTTTCCTGCTCCTTTCGGGATTCGGAGCGCTGGTGTATCAGTTATGGCAAGTACAGATCAACCGGTATGAGCAGTACATCCGGCTGGCCCCGGGAACGCGGGAGATCAGCGTCCGGATTCCGGGTGTGCGCGGTGAGATTCGCGATCGCCACGGGGCGACCTTGGTGGGGAATCGCTTTGTCTTCGAGGTGTCGCTCCACCTCAAGGACTTGGTCGAGGCCTACGAGCGCGACGTGAGAGGGAAGGGGAACGCCGAAGGGACGCCGGTCCGGAGGGACGGGCGAGGGCGCGAGGAGAAGGATGTGGGAGAGATCGTGCGGAGGACGGTGACGGCGCCCTTGCGCGAGATGGGGGTGGAGATCCCGTTTTCCGCGGAGGACGTCCAGCGTCATTACCGGTCTACCTACGGGGTGATCCCTTATTCACTAACAAGCGACCTGACCTACCGGGAATACTGTGTGCTGGCGGAGCGAACGCTGGGTATCTCCGGCGTGCGCGTGGAGGCGGCGGCAGTGCGGAACTATCCCTTGAAGGCCTTGGCTTCTCACATTCTAGGGTACACGAGCCGGCCGGATGAGCAGCGGGATCTCGAGGACTTGCGGAAGAGGGCCAGCAGCGACGGGCCCGATGGGGAGCGGGCGCGGGAGGAGCTGGAACGTTATGATTTTTACGTGCCGGACACGCGGGGTGTAGAAGGGATCGAACGGAGTCAAGACGACTATTTGCGCGGGCGTCCGGGCCGCCAGGTTTTGCAGCGCAACGAGAAAGGGGTCATCGTTCGAGAAAAGGAATTCGAGCCGGCTCAACCTGGGCTGGATGTGTATTTGACCATCGACGCCCGGCAGCAGCATATCTGTGAGACGGCGTTGCGGGATGTGGGGATTGGCGCGGCGGTGTTGTTGGATCCCTTCAACGGGGACATTCTGGCGATGGCTTCGGCCCCGTCCTTCGACCCCAGCCGGTTTGTGCCTACCATCAGCGCCGAGGATTGGAACCGCTACTTGAACGATCCGACGAAGCCTTTTGTGAACCGGGCCATCCGGGCTTTTGTGCCCGGGTCCGTGTTCAAGCTTGCGGTGGCGGCGGCGGGCTGCAGCAAAGAGCTGGGATCGCGGAGCTTCAACTGCCCGGGGTCCATCCGCTATGGGAACCGCTTGCAAAAGTGCTGGATCTTCGGGCGGGGCGCGCACGGGTATCTGAACTTGGAGCAGGCCATCCAGCGCTCGTGCAATTGTTATTTCTATCAATACGGCAATGCGGCGAAGATCGAAACGATCGTAGAAATGGGCCACGCCTTCGGACTGGGTGAAGCGACGGGAATCCCTCTGAGCGGGGAGAGTTCCGGGTTGGTGCCCGGGCCGCGGCTGCTCGAGGACAGGGGCAAGGGCGAGAAATGGAGCAATGCCCGGACCGCATTGGTGTCCATCGGGCAAGCGGAAACCCTGGCTTCCCCTTTGCAGATGGCGAGCGTGGCCGCGGCGTTCGCCAACGGGGGCGCCGTTTACCGGCCCCGATTGGTGCGCCGGATCGCCGAGCGGGACGGGACGCCGGTGCGTGAGCCGGAGCCGGAACTGAGGACTCTGTTGTCGGAAGCGGGAGTGGATGAGGCGGGACTGAACCGGATCCGCAGGGGCATGAAGGCCGTCGTCGAGAGTCCCGGCGGGACAGCGGCGCGGATCCGGATCGAAGGGTTGGAAATCGCGGGCAAGACCGGGACGGCGGAGTTCTTACGCGAAGGAATAATGGAGAAGCACGCCTGGTTTGTCGGGTTTGCTCCGTATGAAGAGCCGCGCTTTGCCGTTTGTGTTTTCGTGTTCCTGGGGAAAGGAGGGAGCGTCGTCGCCGCTCCGATCGCGCGGGAAATTCTCGTCCGTGGGTTGGAAGTGGACGGCAATCCCCAGATCCAGCCAGCGCCGATGGAAGAAACTCCGGGGCAGTTCCTGCGCCTCGAGGCGGCTCCGGTGTTTGACGGGAGCACGCTTTTGGTGGGAGCAGGGGATCAGACGCCGGAGGAGGGGGATGGGGACGCGGGGATCCTGGATCCCGATGACGCGAGGCTTTCCACCGGCGGCGAGGACAGCTACGAAGTCCCCGGAACGATCCGGATCCGGCCGCCCGCGGTGGAAACGGTCGAGGCCGGTTCGGGCTGAGCCCGGCCCGGTCAAGGCAGGCATGAATTTATTGTTGTGAACCATTTACCATTACCATGTTGAAACGCATCAAAAGAATATTTGGTCTCGAAGAACTCCGCGGCGGGAACAAGATCATTGTTAATGTCGAGAAGCTCGAACGCCGGGTCGCCCTCTTGGAGAACGGCGTGCTTGAGGAGTACACCATCGAGCGGGTCGGCCAGCGCAATATCGTCGGGAGCATTTTCAAAGGGAAGGTCAAGAACATCGAACCTGGACTCAAGGCGATGTTTGTGGATATCGGGCTGGAGAAGAACGCCTTTCTCCACTTTTGGGACGCCATTCCCGCGGCGCTGGATGCCGGCCTCGAGGAGATTCAACGCGACCCTGGAAAGAGAAAGGGTCAGAAACGCATCAGTTCAAAGGACATTCCCGAGATCTATCCGGTCGGCTCGGAAGTGCTGGTGCAGGTGACCAAGGGGCCCATAGGAAACAAGGGGCCGCGGGTCACCACCAACATCA
This sequence comes from Verrucomicrobiales bacterium, assembly GCA_035513055.1. Classification (GTDB taxonomy): domain Bacteria; phylum Verrucomicrobiota; class Verrucomicrobiia; order Verrucomicrobiales; family DEV007; genus DATKCT01. The sequence continues at coordinate 90,602 of DATKCT010000047.1, forward strand.
GCCTTCCCGGGCGCTTCATGGTGTTGATGCCGCTCAACGATCAGTTCGGGATCTCGCGAAAGATCGAGGATCCTAACGAACGCAAGCGATTGCAGCGGATTACAGAAAAGCTCAGTGTCCCGGAGGGAATGGGCATCATCATGAGGACGGTGTGCCAAGGGAAGCGGGCGCGGTTTTTCGTGCGGGATTTGGGGATTCTCCTGGACCAATGGAGACTTATCGACGAGAAGCAGGCGGCGCACCCAGCGCCGCTGCGCGTCTTTGAAGAACCGGATGTGGTGGAACGTACGGTTCGGGATTTTCTCACCGAAGAGATCGATGAAGTGCTGTGCGACGATCCAGGCACGGCGGAACGGATGCGGGAGTTGGCAGGGGCCATTTCGCGGCGCGCGCGCAAGCGCATTCGCGTCTTCGAGGGCAACGTGCCGGTCTTCGAGCGATTCGGAATTCAGAAACAGATCGACAACGCTTTCCACCGGCAGGTTTGGCTGAACTGTGGAGGATATTTGGTGATCGATGAGACGGAGGCGATGATCACCATCGACGTCAACACGGGGCGCAACAAAGGATCGAAGGACGTGGACAAGATGATCCTGGAGACGAATCTGGAGGCGGCCGAGGAGGTTTCGCGGCAGTTGCGGCTGCGCAATATCGGCGGTTTGGTGGTCGTCGATTTCATCGATATGCGGTCGCGCCGGGACCAGCAAGCGGTCTACCGGGGAATGAAGGACCGGCTCAAGCGGGACAAGGCCAAGACTCAGATCTTGCCGATTTCTCAGTTAGGCTTGATGGAAATGACCCGGCAGCGGCTTAATGAGAGCCTTTCCGAAGCGGTTTACGATCTGTGCGGCTATTGCAACGGGAGAGGCAGGGTCAAATCCACCATGACCATGAGCGTGGAGCTGCAACGCCGTGTCGCCAAGATCCTCCAGAGGTTTCCGGAGGACACCCATCACGACTTGTTGTTGGTGGTGCATCCCGATGTGTTGAACCGGTTGCGCAGCGAGGACGACCAGATCCTGGTGGAGTTGGAACGGCGATTCAGCGCCCGGCTCACCTTCCGAAGCGACCCGGCATTTCACCGGGAGAACGTGGCGGTGTTGGATGCTAAGACCGGCGAAGAAGTGCGGGAGTGAGCGGCGGCGCCGCCGGAAGGTGGGACGAGCTGATTCCGCATCCCGGAGGGATGCCAGCGGAAAGCTCAGGCATCGGCCCAGATCCTCCGAAGACCAGGTAGCACCTCCTCGGGAGACTTCCCGGTCAGGCGCATGGAAGGGGCGTCAGGGCAGAGATCAATCTCTCCTGGCTGGCGCTACCCCCGCGGTTTCGTTCGACCCCGGCCACGAAATGAAATGCTAGGCCAATGGAGCGCTGTCCTGGTTCCAGAAACGGCGGAAGGCGACGGACCAATCGCGGTCGGCGACGCTGGAACGGGCGGCCGCGGCCATCGACTGACGCAATTCGGGATGGGTGAGAAGGGTTTCGATGGCTTCGGTGAAGGCGCGAGCGTCGAGAGCAGGAGTGATGAAGCCGGTTTCGCCGTGGCGGACGAGGTCGCGAGGTCCTCCGGCATCCGAGACGACGCAAGGCAGGCCGGAGGCGAGGGCTTCGGCGACGACGTTGCCGTAGGTGTCGGTGGTGCTGGGGAAGGCGAAGATATCGGCGGAGGCATAGGCGCGAGCGAGTTCTTCACCTTGCAGGTAGCCGGTGAAGACAGCCGCGGGGAGGAGTTGACGAAGGATTTGCTGGTAAGGACCGTCGCCGACGATGGCGAGGCGGAAGCAATGGCCGCGGCGTCGCAGTTCGCGCTCGGCGGCCGCGAGAAGATCGAGATCCTTTTCCTTGGAAACCCGGCCGGCATAGAGGATGACCGGAGCGCCGGCATCCCCGGAATCGTTCGCAGTCTCGCCGGCCTGGGAGAAAAAGCCGGGATCCCGGCGCGACGGATGGAAAAGCCTGGCGTCGAGTCCGCGCGGCAGCGTAGCAATCTTGTCAGGATCGATGCCGCGATCGATCCACATTTTCCGGTAATGCTCGGAGTTGACGTAGACCAGGCCGGTTTGGTCGTAGAACCAGCGCATGAACTGCCAGGCCAATGTTTCGAGGAAGGAGTCGTCGGTGAGGATATTGACGTATTGAGGGAAGTCGGTGTGGTAGATGGATACGGTGTCGAGGCCGAGCATGCGTCCGGCCAACAGACCGCAGAGACCGACGGGGCCCGGCGTGCTGATGATGATTTCGGAGAAGCGGTTGGCCTGGACGAACTCGAGGATGCGAAGCACCGGCGGGAGTGCCAGGCGTTGCATCTCGTATTCGGGCAGATCGAATTCCCCGACCGGCGCGAAGTTTTGGATGAGCAATCCGGGGAGGGGCGCTTCGCGGCTACAGGTCACGATGGTGAGGTCGCGTTGGTCGCGGAGGGCTTCGGCGGCGAGTTTGCGGATGGTCATGGACACGCCGTTGACGTCGTAGAGCGTGTCGGTGAACCAGGCCCGCCGGTCGGAATCCACGGCGGGCGGGACGAAACCGAGGGCGCTGTGGGCGAACTTGCGGAGCCTGGCGGGGGAGGCGGCCTGGCTCTGGAAGGCGTAGGCATAAGGCGCCAGGGCCAGAGCCAAGGCAATGAGTGAGCCCGCCTGCTCGAGGCATTCGAGGATGCGGCCAGCGCGGATCTTGGTTAGGACGGATTCGAGGGCGCGAAAGATCATTTGGTCACCGATGAGATTGGCCACGAGGAAGGCGCGGCGTTCCCGCCGGGGCTCGGTGCGCATGAGCGCCCGGACCCGGCCTTTGAACTCATTGCGCGTGAGGAATCCGGCCAGTTCGCGATAGAGGGGGGAATTGCCGGATTTGGCCAAGTCGAAGAATTGACCGGAGCGAAAGGCGTCGTAAGCGATCTCGAACTTGTCGGCGAGGGAGAGATCAGCCGGGTTTTCGCCGGCGAGGAAACGCAGCAAACTGCGGTGGAGGAGAGAGATGGTGGGACTGTGTGGGGCTCCGAGTTGCCGGTCGATGAGCGCTGCTGCGGTCTTGTAAACGGCATGGGAAACGGCGAGGGGACTCCCGCTGCGGCCTCCGGCCTGGCAGGCTCCCTGGGAGACGAGCCGGCAAAAAGCGCCGGGACTGGCGGCGGCGGGGGTTTCCGTCCAGGCGGAACCTATCTCGAGACCGGCGTGGTCGTTGGAACCGCCCACCCGGAACCGCCGCCAGGGCGGGGGACCAGCCGGAGCGATGCCGTGGCGGGCGGCCAGACCTTCCATGACCTCAGGCGTGAGGTGTTCGAGAATGGCTTCGCAGAATTCGGTGTAGAGCCCGTCGTAAAGTCCGTTGACCGTCTCGAAATGCTGAAAGAGCAGGAGCAGCTTTTCGAAGTGGGCGGGGCTGAAGCCGGCGTCGTAACTTCGCAGGGGATGAGCCACGGCATGAGCCAGGTTCTCCGTGATCAGATAGGATTGCAGTTCCAAAATATTGCGCCGGAGACTCTGAATGGCGTGATGTTGGTTTTCGGTGATGTCCCACACCAGGAGATGGATCCGGCAGGGATCGCCCGGAAAATAGGCGGTGATTTCCTCGCTGAGAAAAACGTCAGGACGCCCGGCGAGAGTGAGACCGCCTTCGATTGTGTCGTGGTCAGTTAGTGTCACGAAGTCCATCCCTGCAGCCTTAAGGGCCAGATAGACTTCGTCGGGTTCGGAAAGGGAATGTGGAAAGCGCAACCGCCGGAAGATCCACTCGGGCGCTTCGGTGCTGAAGCGCGAGTGGACGTGGAGATCGACGCGCGAATTCATGCTGCTGCGGCGGAGGTTCCCGGGCGCTGCGGGCGCAGCCAGCGAAACACCGCCGGCAAGCCCGCCAACGATACAACGGCGGCAAACCAGTCGCCCCACCGGGCGAACAGTGTGAAAGCCGGAACGGCGGGGATCCGGACGGTGGCGGGCAGGCAGCCGCGGACGAAGGTGGATCCCGACTCGATGTCGCGGACGATCCGGAGAAAGCGGGTAGGGTCTCCGCGACCGGCCAGACTGCCGTCCGCGTCGATGACGCAGCTCACTCCCGTGTTGGCGGCGCGGGCCATAGGCCGGCGCAGTTCGATGCAGCGAAATAGGGAATTGGCCATGTGCTGCTCGGACGCGGCGCTTTCTCCGAACCAGCCGTCGTTGGTGAGATTGACCAACAACTGGGGGGCCGGGCGGACAAAACGGCGGGCCAAACGCCCGAGCGTGTCCTCGAAGCAAATCAAAGGGATAAGTTCCACCCGGGGCTGGCTCAAGTAGAGAGGTTCTGTCGAGGATCCGCTGTTGAAGTCCGAGGGGATCAGATGACCGGCAACCCATTCGAAAGGCGGGAAGCGTCCCCGAAAAGGGAGGAACTCTCCGAATGGGACCAAGTGGATCTTCCGGTAGACCTGGACGTCGTCAAGGCCGGAGCCGGCCAACGCGGCGGAGTTGTATGCTGTTCTGTTCGCAAAATCGAATTCCTGAATGCCAAAGAGCAGGTTGAAATCTCCGGAGGCCGTCAGCCGTTCGATGACAGCGACATTGTCAGGATGGTCGAGGTCATTGGGCAAGGCGGTTTCGGGCCAGAGGACGAGATCCGGACGCAGTTCTTCCTGGTCCACATAGAGCCGCGTGAAGTCCTCGTAGAGGGCGAGGATCTCGGATTCGAATTGGGGATCCCATTTGATGGCCTGCGGAATGTTGAGTTGGACGAGCAAGAGCCGGAGGTCTACGAAATCGGCGCGGGTGTTCGTGAGGCGGGTGATGCCGTAGAGGATGAGGGCGCAGAGGAGAGCCATGGCGGCGAAGAATTCCAGATGCGGATAGAAGCGTCCGGTGCGGGCCTCCAAAAGGATTCGACGCGCTGTGAGGAAGAAGATGGTTCCGACGAAGAGAACGATGAAGGAGAGCCCGGTGACGCCGACGAGATCGGCGGCTTGGATGACTGCGAGTTTCCGGTAGAGGGCGACGGCGAGGCCATTCCATCCGAAGCCGGTAAAGAGCCAGCCGCGCAGCCATTCCAGGGCGGTCCAGACCGCGGCGGTGAGGAAAGCGACGCGCAGAGCGCCAAGGGATTGGGAGAACCACGGAAGGCGGGTTGGAACCGGGCCGGAGGGAAAGGATTTTGACTCCGGATCGGGAGGCAGGGTCAAGTTGGCGGCGATGCTGGCCCAAAGAGCCGGGAAAAGCGCCAGATAGGCGGGAAGCAAGAAGGATCCGAGGATGGAAACCTGCCGGATCCAGGAAAAGGTGACCAGGAAAAAGACGAAGCCTGCCAGGTAGCCGAGGCCGAAGCCGTAGAGGCGGCGGCGTTCGAGCTGGGGCCAGGTGAACCACAGCGCGTAAAGCAGGGGGAAGGCCCAGACCCAGATGAGCCCATCCAGGCTGAAGGGTGGGTAAGCCAGAGCCAAGAGCAAGCCGCTGGCGGCGGCCGCAGTCGCCGGGCCGGCGAGCCTGAGCGCGAGAGGACGGAGAGATTGGTTAGACCGGGCGGAGGCCGGTCTCCCGGCTTCGTCCGGGGGCGGCGTTCCGCTCATGAGGTCAGGCGTTGCTCGATGTCGATTTCCAGCGCCGACCAGAGCGTGTCCAGGGAACGGCCGACCTGTTCTCGAGCGGCGTCGAGGGCGTCGAGAGCGCCGGGACCTTTGCTCGAGTCCTTCACCGGCTGGGACCGGCCGAAGAGGTAGTACTTGATCTTGGGCTCGGTTCCGGATGGACGTACGGCGAAGCGCCGGCCGTCTGCCAAGTCGACAAGGATCATGGATTCGCGGGGCACGGGGTCGCCTTCTTCGTCGACGTAATCATGGGCGGCGAAATTGCGGAGAGTCGAGACCGGAGAGCCGTCGAGCGCAGTGGGAGGGGATCCGGTGAAGGAATCGGCGAGGCGCCGGATACGGGCAGCGCCTTCAACACCGTCGAAGGTGACGCTTTTCTGCCGTTCCTCGAAGTACCCATAGCGCAGGTAGAGGTCTTCGAGAAGGTCGTGCGCCGTTTTGCCCAGCGAACGGGCGTAGGCGGCTAGCTCACAAAACATGAGGACTGCGCCGTTGGCGTCTTTATCCCGAATGAAGTCGGCGCCCAGGTAGCCATAACTTTCCTCACCGCCGAAGACAAAGAAGCGGGAATGCTCGAGGCGGAGGCGGCGGGATTCGATTTCATCGAGATCCCGATAAGCGGCGCGAGCCGAATCCGGGAGTTGGCGTTCGTACTTGGTGAGTTTGGCTCCGATGTATTTGAATCCTGTCAGGGTATTGACCACATTAATGCCGTGATCGCGGGCGATCTCGGATTGCAAGCCGGTCGTCACGAAAGTCTTGACGATGACGGCGCGCTCGCGATTGCCTGGGTGGAGAACCCCTTGGTCGAAGAAGGTGCTGGTGCGATACCAGGCCAAGAGGGAGCCAACCTGGTTTCCGGTGAACAGGCGCATTTGGCCCGAGCCGTCGCGGGCGCCTGCTCCCATCCGATCGCAATCAGGATCTGTGCCAAGCACGATGTCGGCCTGCTCGCGTTCAGCCAAGTCGATAGCCATAGCGAGAGCGGCGGCGTTTTCGGGATTGGGTGATTCAACAGTCGGGAAGCGGCCATCTGGGATGTCCTGCTCGGGCACAGTGCGAAAGCGAACCCCGGCCCGTTCGAGCACGGGACGCACCATGTGAGCGCCGGTCCCGTGCAGGCTGGTGAAAACGATGGTGACACCGCTGGAGTGGCGCAGGACTTCGGGTTGGAGAACGAGAGTTTGGAGGCGGTCGAGATAGAGGGTGTCGAAATCCGCGCCTATGGGCGTGAGAGCGCCCGGAGGGGCTGTCGCCGCGGCGGTGTGGATGCCGGGTTCGAGGCCGTTGATACAGTCAATGATTCCGCTGGCGTGCGGCTCGACGATGAGTGCGCCGTCCTCGAAGTAGACTTTGTAGCCGTTGTCGTGGGGCGGGTTGTGGCTGGCGGTGATCATCACGCCGGCGTGGGTGCGGTAGTGCCTAACGGCGAAGGACAGTTGAGGCGTGGAACGGGGGCCGTCCACGAGATACACGTCGCATCCTTCTTCAATGGCGGTGCGGGCGGTGAGTTCGGCGAATTCGCGAGAGAAATGCCGGGTGTCGTGGGAGATTGCGAGCCGGGGCCGGTCGCTCGAGCCGGTTTCGGCGAGCCAGAGGCGAATGTACGCGATCAGGCCGCGGGTGACTCGCCGGATGTTGTGGGTGTTGACGGCATTGGTTCCGATGCAGGGAAATTGAGGGCGCTCTCCGGGTCCGGGCTCTCCGCGTTCGGCTTCGGCGACGAAGCGGCCTATGGTTCGTCCGCGCAGACCTCCGGTGCCGAAGCTCAGCCGTTGAAAGAAGCGGTTGTCGAGTTCTCCCCAGAGTTGCTTGCCAATCAACTCGGCGATCACGGTTTCGTTCAGCGGGTCGGGATCGCTCCGCAGGAGGAAGGCGATATTCGCGGCGCTGGCGGGCAGGAGACGGCCTTCTTCGGAGGCGCGCTGGACGGAATCTTGCAGGGACGGCATGGGCAGTTTGATTGTAGGAGTTGACCTTGTGAATGCAACCATACGGGCGGAGGGCGCGCTGATGCGGGCCTTGCGATGGAGGGAGGCCCTGTTGCCTCCGGAGACGGATGCCTTCCGGGTCGTGGATGGGGAAGCGGATGGGTTTCCGGGTGTGAGCGTGGACGCGTTTGCCGGTCACTGGTGGGTGCAAAGCTCCGGGCTCCGGCTGCCGCCAGGTTTCGAGGAAGCCGCCGCTTCCCACTGTCAGTCCCTCTGGTGGAAAGTGCGTGAGGCGCCGGCCGGGTTGGCCCCGGTCCAGCACCTGCGGGGATCGGAACCGGATCAGCCATTCCTGGCCCGCGAGGAAGGCCTGCGTTTCGTGATCGATTTCCGGGCTGGATCCTCTCCCGGGGTTTTTCTGGATCAACGCCTGAACCGGCACGCTGTCCGCGCGCGGGTCCGCACCGGCGACCAGGTTCTGAACTGTTTCGCCTACACCTGTGGCTTCTCTGTGGCGGCGGCCTTGGGTGGGTCGGTGACGACCAGCTTGGATCTTTCGCCGCGTTGCCTGGATTGGGGACGCGCCAATTTCGAGGCCAACGATTTGGTTCCGGAGGATCACTTCTTTTGCCGCGGCGACGTCATGACCTGGCTGACGCGCTGGGGAAAGCAGCAACGGCGCTTCGCCGGGGTGATCCTCGATCCGCCCACGTTTTCACGCGCCGGAAAGGGGCGAGGGATTTTTCGCGTGGAAAAAGATTTCGGGTCGCTGGCGGCGAAGGCGTTGGAGGTGACCGAACCGGGCGGATGGCTGCTTTGCTGCACGAATGACCGGGGACTGCCGGCGCGGCGCTTCCTGGCTCTGATTCAGACGGCCTGCGCGGACCGCGGCAGGACGGCGCGGTTTCGAATGGAAACCATGCCTCCGGAGTTTCGGGGCGAGCCCTATCTAAAGACGGTGTGGGTGGATCTTGCGGCCGATGGTTGAATGGGCGAAACCGGCGCGGGCACAAAAAGGTCCTTGGCAGCTTGCGCTTCCTGTTCTGAGTAGCCGAATGCGTGTTTTTCGGCCCGGCGACCCTGACTACGGCGATGGCATCGCCGCGCTGACGAGAATGGCGGAACCTGAGCGACGGGTTGCCGAGAGCGTCGCGGAGATCCTTCTGGCGGTCCGAGCGCGTGGAGACGAGGCATTGATCGACTTGACGGAGCGTTTCGACCGCGTGCGGCTCTCGCCGGGCGCATTGCGGGTGACGGAAGCCGAGTTTGGCGCCGCGGAGCGCGCCGTCAGTGAAGACGTGCGCGCGGCGGTCGCGGCCGCTCATGGTAATGTGAGGGCTTTTGCGGAAGCGTCCTTGCGGAAAGACTGGGAGATGGTCAACGGGCAGGGGGCGCTCGTGGGCGAGCGATTCCTTCCCTTTGACCGGGTTGGTCTGTATGTGCCCGGGGGCAGCGCGCCGCTGGTGTCGACCGCGCTGATGACGGTGACGCTGGGAGCGGCCGCAGGAGTGCCGGAACTGATGGTCGCCACCCCGTGCGGCCGGGACGGAGCCATCAATCCGAACTTGTTGTACGCTTTGCGTGTGGCCGGAGCCACTGAAGTCTACCGCGTCGGCGGAGCCCAGGCCATCGCAGCGATGGCATTTGGAACCGAAACGATCGCTGCTGCAGCCAAGATATTTGGACCGGGGAACTCCTATGTGGTCGAGGCCAAACGCCAGTGCTTTGGAAGAGTGGCCATCGATCTGCTTCCGGGACCGAGCGAGATCCTGGTGTTGGCGGACGAAAGCGCCGATCCCGCCTGGATCGCCGCGGACCTTTTGGCGCAGGCGGAACACGATCCGCAAAGCGTTGCGGGGCTTCTGACGGAGTCGGAATCTTTGTTGGAGGCCGTCGCCGCCGAGGTGGAACGTCAGGCTCGCTCGTTGAGCCGGAACGATATCGTGACCCGGGCCTTGGAGAGGGCATTTCTCATTCAGGTCGCCAGTTGGCAGGAGGGCATCGCGCTGGCCAACGCGTTTGCGCCCGAACATTTGAGTCTGGTTTGCCGCGATCCCGAGGCCGTGATCCCCCTCTTGCGCAGCGCCGGCGCCATTTTTGTAGGTGGTTATGCCCCGGTGGCGGCCGGCGATTTTTTGGCCGGGCCGAGCCATACCCTTCCCACGGGGGGCGCAGGAAAATCTTTTGCCGGGTTGACCGCAGACCAGTTTCAGCGTCGCACCAGCGTTTTGCGATTTGATCGGGAGGCGCTCGACCGGTCTCGAGCCTTTATCGAAACGTTCTGCCGGGTCGAGGGGCTGGACGCCCACGCACGTTCCACAGCGATCCGGTTGGAACGGGGAGACCGGTCTTTGGGAGCGTCTGACTTTTAGCCCGCATTTCTCAGCAGACGCCTGACTTCTTGATCCGGCGCGCGAATGCGGTCAGAATCGGGCTCTTATGATTCTGGGACGCGGATTGGGAGTGATCGCCGGACTGCTGGGCTGCGTTTGCCTAACAGGCGCGGACGTGGATCCTCAGGAAGTCTGGAAGCGCTTTGGGGCGCCGCGCCCTGCACAAACAGAGCTGCTGCCATTTGGGGAACGCTTCGATATGCAGCCGGAGGAGTTGCTGATATTCGCCGGGCAGACCAATTTGGTCCGGGAGCAAAAGGCGGGCGCCTTGGAGGCTCTGTTGACAGCGGTGTGGGCGGAGCGGAACCCGCGGTTTCGTTCCATGGCTTGGGAGGGCGACACGGTGTACGAGCAGCGGCGAGATCAGGACTTCGGCCTGTGGCGCAGTCAATTGGAATGGGCCGGAGCAACAGCGGTGCTAGCGCAGTTTGGCCAAATGGAAGCTCTGGATGGCTTGGAACGTCTTCCGGAATTTGTGGCGGCTTACAGCCGCCTCCTGGACGAGTTTGCGGCGGCAACGCCCCGGCTGGTTCTCTTGTCGCCGATTCCCTTCGAGCGGCCGGAACCGCCGGACGCCCCTGACCTCCGCCGGCACAACGAAAGTGTGCGCGGCTATGTCGAGGCGATCCGGTCGCTGGCCCGGCAGCGCCAAGCCGTATTCGTCGATCTCTTCGAGCCCATCCTGGACGAGATGGCGGCTGGCGCGAGGCTCACCAGCAATGGGATTCACCTCGAGGATGAGGGATTAGAGATCGTGGCCCGGGCGGCGGCGGCGCAGCTTGGATACAGCGGCGAGCGGTTTCCTCTTTTGAGCGAGCTGCGATCGGCAGTGACGGAGAAGAACCGGCTCTGGTTTGACTGTTGGCGCCCGATGAACTGGGCCTTCGCCTATGGCGAGCGCCGCACCCAGCTCTTCGGTCAGCCCGCCGGGGGCCGGCTATGGCTGCGTCAGGAACTCGAGATGTTCAAACCCTTGATCGCCGAGCAGGAACGGCGTATCCGGCTCTTGGCGCGCGGTGAGGCCTCCCCGGAGGCAGGGGAACCCGCAGTGGAACCTACAGCGAAGCCCAGAGTGGACGGCGCGGAAGGGCCGGAATCCGCGGAGACCATGGCAAATGCATTTTCCGTGGGTTACGGACTCGAGATCGCCGCCTTTGCCGACGAGACAGACGGAGTGATCAATCCGATCCAGATGGCCTGGGATGCGGCAGGCGATCTCTATGTGGCGTGTTCGCCTACCTATCCGCACGTCGAGCCGGGAGCCCGTCCTGGAGACTACGTGTTGGTTTGTTCCGATCAGGACGGCGACGGCATTGCGGATCGATTCCACCGTTTCGCCGAGGGCTTGTCCATGGTGCAGGGCCTCGAGCCCGGCGCGGGTGGATTGTGGGTGTGTGCGGGGACGGAGTTGTTGCATCTTGTAGACAGCGACGGAGACGGAAAAGCTGACCGCACTCGAGTGGTGTGGTCCGGGTTCGGCACAGGAGATGCCCATCAATTGATCAACTCGATTTCCTACGGACCCGATGGCCGGCTCTGGTTCACGCAGGGCTTGCACATTTTATCGCGGGTGGAAACGCCATGGGGCATTGCGAGTTTGGAACGTTCAGGGGTGTGGCGGTATCGTCCTCGTAGCGCGCGATTGGAGGGTTTCTTTCAGAACGCCGTCGCGGGCCACAATTGTTGGGGCGTCGCGTTCGACGCCTATGCACAGCCGTTTCACAAGTCCGGAGACCGGCCCCACGGATATTACAGTCTGCCGGGGTTGATCCCGCTGGCCGATCCGGCGGAATATCATCCGGTGGGAGCACTGTTCGATGCGCCGGTCAAGACGACGGCCATGGATTGGATCGAAACGGCGCGATTGCCGCAAGAGTTGCAGGGCTGCGCCGTGTTGGGAGGATTCATGGGCGGCACCGTGGATGTCTACCGCGTCGAGGAAGACGGAGCGGGCTTCCGTTCGGAACGGCTTCCCGAGCTGGCGCGCTTGACTTCGGAGTGGTTCCGGCCGGTCGATGTCGCCTTGGGGCCCGATGGCGCGCTTTACGTGTGTGATTTTCAGAATCCGGTAATTGGTCACTATCAAGCTTCTTACCGGGATCCGCGCCGCGACCGGCGGCACGGCCGGATCTGGCGGGTGAGCGATCCGGCGCAACCTCCCGCGCCTCGTCCTGACATTCCGGCATTAGCCGCGCCCGAGTTGTTGGAACTTCTGGGCAATCCTGAGCGTTGGACGCGGGATCTGGCCCGGCGGCGTTTGTTCGATCTGCCGGCGGAGGACGTCCTGCCCGCGGCCGACGCGCTGCTCAACCGGATCGCCGCGGTTTTGGGTTCAGAGAGGAACACCCGGATGTTCGTCGACCTCGGGGGGATCTACGACGCGCATGGCGCGGTGCGGGAGCAGTGGATCGAGGCGGCGGCGAGCGCGGAAGATCCAAGGGTCCGCTGTGTGGGAATGCGATGGTGCGGCGCTTGGGCCAGCCGGATCGAGGGAGCATCGCAGCGTCTCCTGGCGGGAGCGCGGGATGTCCATCCGCGCGTCCGTTTGGAGGCGCTGGTTGCGGCGGCGCAAAGTCCTGGTGTGGAGTCCATGCCCGTTCTGGAGGCCGTGTGGTCGCAGAATCGCGACCGCTTTCTCGATTACGCTCTCGTCAATGCGGCGCGGGCCACCCGCGAACTTTGGCGCGGCTGGGCTGCCGCGCTGGGAGGAAACGGGGCGCGGGACGGGTTCCTGGCATTTTTGGAACAGGCCGCCGGCGCGCCCGGCGAAGAGGTTCCCCGGGGGCACCGCATCTATTCCAGCCTGTGTCTGACTTGTCATCAGGCAGGGGGAGACGGTCTGCCCGGAATCTATCCTCCCTTGCGGGACAGCGAACGCTTGGCTGGGCCGGCTGGGCCTTTGGTGCAAATGCTCTTGCACGGATTGCAGGGACCGTTGACGACAGCAACGGGCAATTACAATGGGCTGATGCCCGCAAGCGGATTGAGCGATGAGGATTTGGCCGCGGTGCTAAGCTGGACGCGGGAGCGTTTCGCTCCGGGATCCGGTCCAGTGCTCGCTGGAGAAGTGGCTCGGATCCGGGAAGTGACCCGGGACAGGGAAGACCCTTGGACAGCGGAAGAACTCGAGCAATGACAGGACAGCGCAGAATGCGAATGCTGGAATGGTTATGAGCAGGAAGGAAGGATTGGATTATGCCCCGACGGGGAAGGCGGAACCGGTGTGCGGTCCGGGCGACTTTCCCTTCGCCGCCACGGGATTGGATCACGGGCACGTCTATGGCCAGTGCAACGGTCTGATCGAGGCGGGCGGAGAGTTGCGCTGGGTCTATGATGCGGATCCCCGGAAGGTGGAGGAATTCTGCGGACGCTATCCCCAAGCGCGGCCGGCGGACCGGTTCGAGCGGATCTTGGAGGACTCGGAAATCCGGATGGTGACGGCGGCCGCAGTCCCCTGCGAGCGGGGTCCTTTGGGCATCCGGGTGATGGAAGCCGGTAAGGATTACTTTACGGACAAGACCCCGTTCACGACGCTGGATCAACTTGCCGAGGCGCGAGAGACGGTGAAACGGACCGGGCGTAAGTACGCGGTGTATTACAGCGAACGGCTGCATGTCGAGTGCGCGGTGCACGCAGGCAACTTGGTGAAGGACGGCGTGATCGGCCGGGTTTTGCAAGTGCTGGGGGTTGGGCCGCACCGCTTGAGCGCGGACAAGCGGCCGGCTTGGTTTTTTGAAAGGGAAAAGTACGGGGGGATCATCGCCGATCTTGGCAGTCACCAGATTGAGCAGTTTCTTTATTACAGCGGCTCGGAGAATGCGGAGATCCTGCACGCGGCGGTTGCTAACTACGCGCACAAGATGGACTACCCGGAGTTGGAGGATTTCGGCGAGGTCAATCTCCTGGGCAGCAGCGGGGCGGTGAATTATTTCCGGGTGGACTGGTTTACGCCGGATGGACTAGGGGCCTGGGGTGATGGCCGGACATTGATTTTGGGAACGGAAGGCTACATCGAGTTGCGCAAATACATCGATGTGGGGATTGGACCGGAGCAGGACACGCTGTTTCTTGTTACCGGAGACAAGGAGGAACGAATGCAACTCCATGGGAAGGTGGGATTCCCCTTCTTTGGAGAACTGATTCTGGATTGCTTGCAGGGCACGGAGACGGCGATGACGCAGAAGCATACTTTCCGGGCGGCGGAATTGTGTCTGCTGGCCCAAGAACAGGCGAGGAGACTGGAATGATGCTGGTGCGCTCATGAAGCGAGCCGAATCAGAACAATTCTCCGCTGCGTATGCGCCGATCGGGACAACACGTTGGCGTTGGAAAAAGAACCCGATGCACCGCTTCCCCTAGAGTTACACTGCGAAGATCGATCGCTGGCGCCCAGAATGAACGTAGATATCGGTGCGCTCGCGCTGCGTCCGATTGGCCCAGCAAAAAACTAAGACCGACGCAACCCACCAGCACGCCGGTCACGAAAGCAGCCGCAATCAACGCGAATCCTGTTCCTCCACTAATCCTCATATGTTTGATCTCCGAACAACTCACAGTTCGACTCCCGCCATGACCTAGAGTCACTGCCATCCCATGGCTTGGTTAAAGAGGTTGTTACCACTTCATAACTCATTGATTCTCAACGGCAGGGCCGGAGAATTCTGGGGACAGTCGATTGGGGCTTTTGCGCATAACTAAATCCATCCTAATCACACATGCTGTCCCATAAATTACGTAGCGGAGTCTCGAATTCCAGGCAGCCATGCTTGTTCAAGATTACCCCGGACTCGTAATCGCTCCTTTGCTGTCCCATAACTCTTCAGAAGTTTTACCAGTGCAAT
>DATKCT010000048.1:0-21157 GCA_035513055.1 Verrucomicrobiales bacterium
GGACCCGGCCGGGAAGGTCGCTTTCGGGCTCGCTGCGAACCGGGGCGCGAAGCCCGCTTGGGCGCGGGTCTGGACGAGGCGGCGGTTTGATCTGGTGCGGCGGGTTCGGGAGCGGAAGGGCGTTCAGTCATGCGGTCGGACAGGCGGACTCATGCCGTAGCGGTGGACGGCAAGGAAGGCAAACTGAAGTTGATGCCGCTGGGGAAAGCTTGGCGCCCGGTCTTTCGTCCGGCCGTCGACGGACGGCGGCGCAATTCGGAAGCAGGCTTGCCTCGCGCCCACGGGCATGGTTTGTGTGGTCAACAGGAAGAAACGGCGCCGGACAGGCCGAAAATGGGACTAGATCGATACGAAAAGAACCGGGAGGTGTGGACGGTATCGGACTTGCGTGGCTGGACCGCGGAACCGATGGAAGGGCCGGACCGTCCGATTCTTTCCGTGTTTGGAGATCCCGTGGCGCATTCGTTGTCGCCGCCCATGATGAATCCAGCCCTTCGGGAGTGCGGAATCGAGGGACGTTATGTGCGGATCCGGGTTAAAGCCGGGGAGTTCGAGGAGGCGCTTCGCTTGCTTCCGTCCGCGGGTTTTGCCGGGACGAACGTGACTATCCCCCACAAGTTCGCGGCCCTGCGAGCTGTCGATGAGGTGGACGCGCTGGCCGTGACCTTGGGAGCGGTCAACACGGTCCGGATCGAAGGCGGCGGCTTATGGGGATCGAACAGCGACGGGCCTGGGTTCTTGAGGGCGCTGCGGGAGTGCTTTGGCCTCGAGGCCCGTGATTTGCGGATCCTGTTGCTCGGGGCCGGGGGCGGGGCGGGTCGCGCGGTCGCCATCCAATGTGCTTTGGAACGGTGCCGCCGGTTGGTCTTGGTCAATCGCACCGCGGCCAAGGCTGAGAACCTGGGCCGGGAGCTGCGGGCGCTGGTTCCGGGCATGGAACCTGAGAGTGCGGCATGGTCCGATGAGGCATTGCGGGAGGCGCTGGGTGAGATTGATCTCATCGTCAATGCGACCTCGCTCGGAATGGACCGGGCCGATCCGTCTCTCGTGCCGGCGGAGGCATTGGGAAGCGAGCATTGCGTGTTCGACATGGTTTACCGGCCTCTGCGCACGCGTCTCGTGGGTGACGCTGAGCGGCGCGGAGCCCGGGCCATCAACGGATTGAGCATGCTGCTGCATCAAGGAGTCATCTCCTTCGAGACTTGGTTCGGCCGCGAGGCCCCGCTGGAGACAATGCGCTCCGGGCTGGAACGGGCCGCAGCAGCGCTGGAAGGGGAGAGCCGGTGAACTTGGAACATTCGGGCAGACGCTTCCTTTACAAGCTGGGAAGGGCTTCATAAGCTCGGCGCCCATGGCTGGAAGCAGTTCGAGCACGCCGATGATGCGCCAGTATCACCGGTTGCGACGCGAGCTGCCGCCTGATGTGCTGTTGCTTTTCCGGCTGGGAGACTTCTACGAAATGTTTTTCGAGGACGCCAAGGCCGCGGCGGCGATTCTCGATTTGGCCCTGACAAAACGCAATGGCATCCCGATGTGTGGCGTTCCACATCATTCCGCGGAGGGCTACATCGGCCGGCTCATCAAAGCCGGACGCCGCGTCGCTATCGCCGAACAAACCAGCGAACCCAAGCCGGGCCGGCTGGTGGACCGGGAGATCTCCCAGATCATCAGCGCGGGCACGGTCAGCGATCTCAATCTTCTCGAAAGCGACCGCGCCAACTATCTCGCGGCGGTCTGCCGGATAGGGCGGCGTTATGGTCTGGCCTGCGTGGATCTTTCGACGGGAGAATTCCGCGCGACGGAGTTTTCCACGCTGGGGGCGCTCCAAGACGAGTTGGAACGTCTTGCGCCCTCGGAACTCCTGCGGCCCGATGACCAGGATGATCTGGCGATGCTTTCGCACGCGCTTTCCTACGATGGATATCACTTTCTCGCGAACCAAGCCGCGCATGTTCTGCGCGAGCATTTCCGGGTTCAGTCGCTCGACGGTTTCGGTTGCGCCGGGCTCACCGCGGCGGTGGGAGCGGCGGGGGCGGTGATGAGTTATCTCCAGCATCAGCTCCGGAGGGATGTGTCCCACGTGCGCAGGCTGCGGCGCTACGAAGCGGAGGATTTCGTGCTCATCGACGCGGCGAGCCAACGCAATCTCGAGCTGGTGAACAGCCGGGCTGGGTCCGAGTTCACGCTCTTGCGCGTGCTGGATCGGACCTCGACCCCCATGGGCGCGCGCCGTTTGCATCATTGGCTGCTTCATCCCCTGCGCGATCTTCAGGCTTTGCGGCGGCGTCAGGCTCTGATTCAAGCCCTGCTCGACGAACCCTATCTTCTCAACCAATGCCGGGAGAGCTTGAAGGAGGTCCGGGACATCGAGCGCACCCTCGGCCGGCTCAGTCAGGGAGCGGGGAACGGCCGGGATTTGCGCGCTCTCGGACAGTCGCTCAAGGCCCTGCCCGGCCTCCGCACTCATCTCGAAGCGCTCGCGGAGCGCTCTTCGCCGGAACTGGCCGCGGCGTTGGCCAGCCGGTTGCCGGGTTTTCCCGAACTCGTCGACTTGCTCGATCGGGCCATCGTCGACGAGCCGCCCGCGACCATCCGGGATGGCGGCATCTTCCGCGATGGTTACCTGATCGAGTTGGACGAAATGCGCAGCGGATCCCGGGAAGGCAAGCAATGGATCGCCGACTTGCAGACCCGCGAGGCGAAACGGACCGGGATCCGATCGTTGAAAGTCCGTTTCAACGCCGTTTTCGGCTACTACATCGAAGTGACGCGTTCGAATCTGGAACAGGTTCCCGATGACTATCAACGCCGTCAAACTCTGGCCAATGCGGAGAGATTCGTCACTCCGGAACTCAAAGAAATGGAAAACCGGATCCTCGGCGCCGACGAACGCAGCCGGATTTTCGAGTATGAGGAGTTCTTGCGTCTGCGCGAGCGCGTGCTGGTCGACCTCGAAGCGATGCAGGACGCCGCCTCCGCCGTAGCCTCGGTCGACGTGATCTGCGGATTGGCGGAGACGGCGCGCCTCTACGACTATACCCGGCCCGTCCTCACGGACTCGCTCGAGCTGCACATCGAAGAGGGCAGGCATCCGGTTCTCGACCAGGCCGCTGCAGACGAGAAATTCGTTCCCAACGACACCTTTTTGGAGCCGGAAGAGAACCGGTTATTGCTCATCACCGGACCAAACATGGCTGGAAAGTCCACTTACATCCGGCAAGTCGCGCTGATCACGCTCATGGCGCAAATGGGCGGCTTCGTCCCGGCCCGTTCGGCCCAGATCGGGCTGGTGGACCGCATCTTCACGCGGGTGGGAGCCAACGACGATCTTTCCCGAGGGCAATCCACCTTCATGGTGGAAATGAACGAGACAGCGCTCATTCTCAACCACGCCACGGAGCGGAGTTTGGTTATACTCGACGAGATTGGACGGGGCACGTCTACCTTCGATGGGCTGTCCATCGCCTGGAGTGTGGCAGAACATCTCCACGACGTCATTCGGGCCCGCACGCTTTTCGCCACGCATTACCATGAGTTGACGGCCCTCGCCAAAGGACGCCAGGGGGTGAAGAACTACAATGTGGCGGTGCGGGAATGGAATGAGGAGGTGATTTTTCTCCGCCGGATTGTGGCCGGTGCGGCGGACCGTTCCTATGGGATCCAGGTGGCGCGCTTGGCCGGGCTGCCTCAGGAGATCATTTCCCGGGCCCGGGAGATCCTGGATCACTTGGAACGGAATGCTTCTCAACCGAAATCCCGAAAGGGAGGAAAGGAATCACGCAATCTGCTGGTCAGCGATCCGCCTCAGCTCGATTTATTTGGTTAGCCGGCCGAGTCCAGTTGCGAGAGGCCGGCCCGGTCTGGTGGGCGAGGTGTGTTCGGCTCGCGTGGAGCGACGGGCTTTCGCACGTGCGGACCTCGATGCCGTGCCGGCCACCCCACGGTGCTGCGGGGCATCAGGCGCCCCCAATCTGGTGGCTCACCACCGTTGTCGCTGGCATCCCTCCGGGATGCGGATGGATTGGTTCAGTGCCGTGAGGACCCGCTGGTGGAATTCTGCTTCAGGGCAAAGTCCGATGGATGATATGCTCTCCGGATGGACGCCGTTCCTTTGGAAGACTATGTGGAAGACATCACGGGCAAAGCGCAGCGTGGACTCGGCATCCGAGACGCCGAACTGCTGTCGCGGGCAGGCATCTCGGCAGAGGCTTTGGCGGCCTTGTGCGCTGGGTCCCCGGATGAAGAGACGGTGTGGCGGGTTGCGCCAGTGCTGGATCTCCATCCGGAGCGGCTCGCCGTCTCGGCCCGCCGAGGCTGGTATCCGGAGGTCCCGCTTACGGAAGGCGTGCATGGCGAGAACACCCCTTATGGCGAGATGCGGGTCAACGCCTACGTGATTTGGGATCCGCAGTCCTTGGAGGCTGCGGTTTTCGACACAGGCGCCGACGCCCGGGGCCTGATCCGTTTTGCGAAGGAGCATGCCCTGCGGGTGCGCGTGATCGCAATCACCCATTCCCACATCGATCACATCGCCGATCTGGACCGGCTGCGCAGCGCCTATCCCGATGCTGCCGTCTACACCGGAGAACGTGAGCCTGTGCCGGGGGCCAGCCCGATCGCGCCGGGCTTCGCCTTTGTTGCCGGCGCCTTGCAAGTTTCCACGCGGCTGACCTGGGGTCACGCTCGCGGGGGGATCACGTATGTCGTGGACGGGTTGGAACGTCCCGTCGCAGTCGTCGGAGACGCCCTTTTCGCCGGTTCCATGGGCGGCGGTAAGGTGTCCTACGCGGATGCGTTGCGAACCAACCGCGAGGAGATCCTCAGTCTGCCGGACGTTACCCATCTCTGCCCCGGGCACGGCCCCTGCACGACTGTAGGTCAGGAAAAGGAACACAATCCGTTTTTTTGATACGGTCAGGTAGCAACGACGGCGGAAACCCAAGCGGCCCAGCCCGATCAGGCGGCGCGGCGACGGGACATCTGGGACCTTACTCCTCCTTTACGGTTGCATCGGGCCCGGCGGCGTTCCCACCCAAGCGTTCACTTGCTTTTTCCGGGACCCTTGGCCCGCAAATCGGCGCAGACAAGCTGACGGCGGTCCCGGGCGAAGAAGAAACCATCGCTGAAGGCGGGCGCCGCCCTGGTATCGGCTCCGGTGAGCTGAGCGCGCCAACGCAGCTCATAGCGGGCTGGATCGGCGGGCGCGGCCAAGAGTTCGCCGCGCTCGGTGAGGATTAGCAGCGTCGCGTCGGCGAGGATGAGTGATCCGGCCGGAATCCGCTCCGATTTCCAGAGAATCTTACCGTCGGCCCAGGCGATGCAGCGCAGGTCCTGGCCGGATTCCTGGCGGCCGTGGAATCCAAAAAGGTGATCGCCGGACGGGACCGGTGTGGCGTAGTGGCAATCGAGCCGATCGCCGAGCTTCCACAAGGAGCGCCAGGACGCAGCGGTGGGACCGAAGGACCACAGGGCCGCGCCGGCTTCATAACAAGAGGACAACCAGACCCGGCCGTCGTCGACGAGGACCGGGCTGGCCGCGTTCACGGAGGCATGGTCGACGGCGCGGAATGGCTCTTGGTAGACCAGGAACCCCGTCTT
This sequence comes from Verrucomicrobiales bacterium, assembly GCA_035513055.1. Classification (GTDB taxonomy): domain Bacteria; phylum Verrucomicrobiota; class Verrucomicrobiia; order Verrucomicrobiales; family DEV007; genus DATKCT01. Next base: position 5,599 of record DATKCT010000048.1, read on the forward strand.
CGCGTTCAACGCCAACAGGCCTTCTCGGGTGAAAAAGAGAGCCAGCGGATCCGGACCGGATTTCGCGAGCAGAGGCGACGCATAACCAGCCTCGCCGTTTCCCGCGCTCCAGACTAACTTCCCGGTGTCCGCTTCAAAGGCGTGCACGCAGGGCCCCTGGGGATCGGCGGACCCGGACGCCACCAGCACGAGATGCTCGGCGATCAGCGGCGCGCAAGCGCGTCCGAAGAACCCTTGGGGAGATCCGTGGTCCGCGGCGAGGTCGACGTTCCAGAGGCGGCGTCCGGTCTTGAGGTCGAGACATTGGAGGACGCCCTCGGCGCCATAAGTGAAGACGCGCTCGCCTTCGACTGTCGGACAGGAGCGCGGTCCCTCATCGAAGCCAAATCTATCCCGGTAGCTGGTTGGGTAGGAAGCGGTCCAGATGGTTTCGCCGGTAGCGCGCGCCAGCGCTTCCACGACGGCTTCGTCGTCGCGCCGGTGAAAGATGAGGCAATGATCGCCAGCCACGACAGGTCCGGCGAAGCCTTCGCCGATGGCGCGGTTCCAGACCAGGGGAATTCCGTCCCCGGGGACTTCTGTGATGAGGGGCGGGCTTTCGCGCGCGACGCCGTCGCGATTGGGACCGAGGAATTGGGGCCAGTCTGCCGCGGTCAGCGGGGACGCAGCGGCAAAGAAACAAACGGTTTGGCCCAGAAAAGGCGAGCAAGGCATAGGATAGGAAACTGGATCGTGAGGACGACCCACGCAAACAAATGCGTGCTCGGCGCTTCCTCGACTTTGCGCAGAGGGGCGAGGGCGCCCGTCCCTGCGTGTTCCGGCGCAAGGGAGTTGACGGATGGCGCCGGGTGCGTGATCAGCCCTGCATGGCCGCTCCCCGCGTTGAGATTGCCCTGCGCGTGCAGTTCTTCGACACCGACTGCGGCGGTGTGGCCCACAACCTGGCTTATCTCCGCTTTGTCGAGGCGGCGCGGACGGAGTTGCTGGAACGGATGGGATTTCCGGTTTTGGAGATGACGGAGACCCAATGCTTTCCCGTGATTGTGCGTGCGGAGATCGCTTATCGGAAAGCGGCGCGGTTGGGGGAGGAGCTGCGGGTGGAATCCGAGCTGGTGGAGATGGACCGGGTGCGGTTTGTGTGTGGATTTGCCGTGAAAGGCCGGACGAACGGCGAGCTGATGGCGGAAGGCCGGCACGTTCTGGTGTGGGTGCAACTGCCGCAGGGGAAAGCCGTGCCGGTGCCCGATGCCTGGCGCGGGAAGCATCCGGAGCTGGTCTGCGCGCGCGTGAGCGGCGCGCAGCGTCGAGGTTGGCGACCGGAGCGCGACGCATCAAGGGCATAACTGGACATGCCGCCATCCGCCGCGTACCTTGCGATAGATCTGGGAGCCGGCAGTTGCCGAATTCTGGCGGTTACGTTAGTAGGCGGCGCTTTGAGACTCGAAGAGATCGATCGTTTTGCGACGCCCCTGCTGGAAACAGACGATGGATTGTTCTGGCATTTTGAGGCGATCTGGGTGGGACTGCGACACGGATTGAGGAAGGCGGCCCGGCAGTTTTCCGGTCAACCCATCGCCGGGCTCGGGGTCGATTCCTGGGCTGTGGATTATGCGTATGTGAGCGAAAATGGAGAACTCCTGGGTCCGCCGCATGCCTACCGGGATCCGCGGACAAAGGGACTGGCCGAGGCGGTTCAGGCGCGGATCGGGCGCGAGCGTCTGTTCGCCCGCACGGGGCTCCAGTTTCTTCCGTTCAACACTCTTTATCAATGTGCTGCCGACATCCGGGACAGCCCGGACCTCGTGGAGAGAGCGTTTCGAATCCTGCTGATCGCCGATCTCGTTTCCTGCCGGCTCAGCGGACGGATGGCGGCCGAGCGCACGAACGCGAGCACCACGCAATTCTACAATCCGCTCACGCGCGATTGGGACCGGGAGCTGACCGCTGCAATCGGCTTGCCCAGCCGGCTGTTGCCTGAGCTGGTGGATCCCGGCACGGTCTATGGTTCGTTGCGAAGCGCGGTGCGGGCCGCCACGGGTCTGCCGGACATCCCCGTAATCGGATCGGCGAGTCACGACACAGCCTCCGCGGTGGCTGCTGTCCCAGCTCGAGGTCCGGACTTTGCTTACTTGAGCTTGGGCACCTGGGCTTTGTTGGGCTCCGAGATTGGGGATCCGCTCTTGGATCCATGCGTCCTGAACCTCAATTTCACCAACGAGACGGGGGTCGGGAACACCATCCGGTTGCTCAAGAACATCAACGGATTGTGGATCATTCAGGAATGCCGGAGAATTTGGCGCCAGGAGGATGGATCTCCACCGGAATACGAAGCGCTCTCTGCATTGGCTGCGGCGGCGAAACCCTGTCGCGCCTTCATCGATTCAGACGCGCCAATATTCGCGGGACGATGCGACATGCCCGAAGCGATCCGTGATTTCTGCCGGCGCACGGGTCAGTTTGTTCCTGAGGATCGCGGTTCGGTGCTGCGCGTGGCCATGGACAGCCTGGCGTGGAAGGTCGCAGTGGTGCTGAGACAGTTAGAATCGTTGACCGGCAAGGTCTACCCAGCGCTGCACGTCGTCGGCGGCGGAACCCGGGACCCGTTGCTGATGCAAACCATCGCCACGGCGTTGGGACGTCCCGTCGAAGCGGGTCCGGTCGAAGCCACGGCGCTTGGCAACGCATTGGTGCAAATGATGGTGGGCGGCGCGCCGGCGTCGCTCTGGAAAGCGCGGGAACTGGTGCGCGCCTCATTTCCACCGCATTCCTACTTTCCGGAACCGCATGCGGATTGGAGCGAGCCGACGCGGCGTTTCGACAGTTTCCAGGGCTGAAGAGATCGACGCCGCACTTTAGTGGAGAGCGTTGGGCTCGAGACGCGCGCCAACGCGCCGTGGCGGGTCAACGGCCAAGGAAAACCGGCGCCTCCCCAGTCCCGGTGCTGCGTAGGCAGTGACCCCAAGGATGGACCGGAGGCGCGCTTGCCTGGGCGGGGGTCGAGCTGCTACGGTCTCCGGACAACCAGAATGATGAACATCACGCGAAAATACCTGTGGGGAGTGCTGTTGCTCGTCCCCGGAGCGCCGGCCGGGGCTGAATCGATTAGGGAGGCGATCGCCGAGGATTACCGGAAGAACCTGGCCGGTCTGTTCGAGCACTTGCATCGCCATCCGGAGTTGTCGTTTCGGGAATTCGAGACGGCCAAGCTGCTTGCCCGGGAGTTGGGAGCCCTGGGTTACGCCGTCACGGAGGGAGTCGGCGGAACCGGTGTCGTTGCCATCCTAGAGAATGGGGATGGTCCCACGGTGATGTTGCGGGCGGACATGGATGGTCTGCCGCTCGAGGAGAAGACCGGGCTGCCCTACGCTTCCGAGGTGAAACAGGTCGACATCACTGGAATCGAGCAGCCGGTCATGCACGCTTGTGGTCATGATGTGCATATGACGGCCTTGGTGGGGGCCGCACGGCAACTTGCGGCGCGGCGTGCGGCCTGGAACGGCTCCTTGGTCTTGGTGTGTCAGCCCGCAGAAGAGCGCATCGGGGGCGCCCGGGCCATGCTCGAGGACGGCCTTTACGAGCGTTTTCCCAAGCCGGACTACGCGCTGGCCTTTCATGTGCGGGCCGGGATGCCGGCGGGCACGATCACGGTCCCGCTCGGCGCGGCGTTTTCCAGCTCCGATTCGGTGGACATCACGGTCCATGGCATCGGCGCCCACGGGGCGGCGCCCCACAAGGGCGTCGATCCTGTTCTGGTCGCGGCGCAAATTGTGGTGAGCCTGCAGTCGGTGGTCAGCCGGACGCTCGATCCCTTGAAGCCAGGCGTCATCACCGTGGGGGCGATCCACGGCGGCACGAAGCACAACATCATCAGCGACCGGGTCGAGATGCAGTTGACAGTGCGATCCAACGACGAGCACACGCGGGAATTGTTGCTCGACGGCATCGATCGCGTGGCGGCCGGAGTGGCCCGTTCGTTAGGGGTCCCGGACGATCACTTGCCGGAGGTGGTGCGGTCTCCCACCGAGACGACGCCGCCGACGATCAACGACGAAGCCACAGCGCGCCGGATGCGTGAAGTTTTTCTCGCCCAGTTTGGGGACAGCGTCGTCATCGAGCAGGCCCGGGAAGGGATGGGTGCGGAGGATTTCGCCTATTTCGTGACCCCCGAGTCCGGGGTCAAAGGTGTGTATTTTATCGTTGGTGGCACTCCGCCGGACGAGGTGGCCAGCGCGCCGGGTCATCACTCGCCTTTGTTCCGCGTCGAGCCGGAACCGTCGATCCGGTCCGGTGCGGAGGCGCTGGTCCACGGGGCCATGACGCTGTTCGGATCGCCCTAGCCCGGCTCGATCCGGTGGACCCCCGCTATGCGCTCACGAGTCGATGGACTGCAGAGGCGCCACACTTGTGTTTTTGTACGAAACTCTCCGCTCCGGGACCGTCGCCGTCGTGACCGTGAACTGCCGAGAATCCTCTGTCTATCGGACTGGAAACGGGGAGCTTCTAAAGTGCCGCTGCCCGGCGTTCTGAAGGATGAACCCGCATTTCGTTCGGCGGAGCATTTGCATTTCAGCGTTGAGTGTGGGCTTACGTGAGAGCACGATGCCGCTACAACTATCACCTGAGCGCGTCATGATTATTCCACCGGCTTGGAGTCTGCCAGAATCCATCCGTATTCGTCTCGGCACGTCGACCTATGGTCAGCAGCGGGCCATCGTCGAGGAGGGGCACTTGCTGCTCGTGTTGCACAAGCCGCCCGGCCCGGACGACTCGAAGCGCGAGGGCGTTCTTTTCTGGCGGAGTCCGGAGGGCGAGTGGCAGTGCAACCGGGGCGGTCCCGGCATCGGCGGCGTAAAGCGGCACGTGCAGGACTATGCCGGGTTGGAGACGAAACTCACGGCAGACTTCGAGCGGGCAATGACCCTCGACGGCTTATTCGAGGTGGTCGCAGCGCTCACGCCGCTGGTTCGCGCGTCGCGCAGCCAGCACGCCGCTATCCAGGCCGCGCGTGAAGCGGTCAAGGGCGACGTCGCGCTCATCGAACTGCGCGACCAGGCTTACGAGGTCGTGCGCAACCTCGAGTTGCTTCTGGAAGACGCGCGCAATGAAATCCAATTTCGCACCGCGCGCGAGGCGGAGAACCAGGCGCGCCTGGGCCGGGCTGCGCTGCACGCGAGCCACCGGCTCAACACGTTGGCCGCGCTGTTCTTTCCGCTCATGGCCGTCACGAGCCTCTTCGGCATGAATTTCGCCCACGGATTCGACGCGGGCAGCCCATTGATCTTCTGGGCCATTTTCTTCCTCGGTGTGGCATTGGGCTTCGTCATGAAAGGCTGGGTGTTGGCCAGGCCGCGGGAGGACAAACTCGTGGGAAACCGGTTCTCAAAGCCGGCTGGTCGCGCCTGATCAGAGCCGCGGAATGGATTCAGCCGGCGGGGTCTATCGGCGGATTGCAATCAGCGCCAGGACTGGGCTCCCGAAGAGCCGGGAAAGTCACCGTAGAGAGCCGTCGCTGCGGGGCGAGAGAATTTGGAGCAGCTCCAAGTTCTTCATTGGCGTTTTGAAATGAGATGCCGTGCGAAATGTGGGCTCATCTTTCTCGAGATCCCGATGAACGGAAAAGAAACACCTCCGGCGCGTCGAAACGCTCTCCGGGAAAATGGATGTCCGATCTGGCCTCCGGCACGGAGTAAATGGATAAAGCTGTGATCTCTGCCGCCTCATCCGGAATCCCGCACGGCAGCGCCCGAAAGGACGATGCCGAACTCTTGCGAGCCTTCGTGGAGGAGCGGAATGATGCCGCCTTTCAAGAATTGGTGGAGCGGCACACGGCGCTGGTTTTCGCAGCGGCATTCCGCAGGACGGGCGGCGACCGCGGATTGGCGGAAGAGGCCGCGCAGAACACGTTCATCGCTCTCTTCCGTAAAGCCGCTCGTCTGCGCGGCGTCGCTTGCCTCGCCGCATGGCTGCACCGGGCGGCGGTGTTCGAGTCGATGCGAGTGGTCCGTCACTACCGGACGCGTGAGCGACATCTTGCCATGTTCCGAAAGCACAGCCCGGTTCCTCCCATGCCACCCTCGGATCCTTGGGCCTCCGTCCGTCCGCATGTCGATGAATTGCTGGCGCGGCTCTCAAGCGTTGAGCATGACCTGCTGATCCTCCACTACGTCGAGGGGATTCCATTCAAGGCCATCGCCGCCCGTTTGGGCACGACGCCTGAGGCGGCTCAGAAGCGGTGTCGAAGGACCCTAGCGAAGTTAAGCCGCATACTGCGGGGCCGAGGGATCACGGCGCCCGTGGCCGTTCTTGCGCCGTTCCTCGGTTCGGAATTGGCCCCCGCCGCGCCGGTGGGACTGTCCGCCTCCTTGGCCTCGGGCGCGCCCAGCAGCAACGCCGCCGCCGCTTCCCTTCTCACTTACACCTTGACCACGATGTCCACTTCCAAAGCGCTCGTCACGGGCACGCTCGTTTTCGTATTGGCCGCCGCTATTCCGGTTTCCTTCGAGATGGCGGCGCAACGCGGGATGAAGGAGCGATCGCCTCATTCCACAGCCCGCCCGGCACGCTCGCTACTCGGGGATACCGCGTCCATCGCTTCTTCGTCAGAATCTGCGGCGAAACTGAATCTCGCAGCCTTGGCGCGCGCCCTCAAACAGCTACAAGATTCGGCTGAGCGAGACGAACATGCAGAACGCGCGATTTGCCGGCTCATGTACACGCTGGACCACGAGGAGGTTCGAGCGGTGAACGAGCTGATCTTGGGCTTCGCAGAAAAGCTGGATCGCCTTTATGAGATCTCCGTTGCCCTCTATGCCCGTTGGGCAGAACTGGCGCCTCAGGAGGCTGCTGTCGCTGCGGCGGATTTGCCCCCCGAGAAACTTGGGTATTATCCGCTCCGCGGAGCCGTCCTGACCTGGGCGCAAGCAGATTGGCCAGCCACGCTGCAGTGGTTGACCCAAACGGAGACGTCCTATGATCTGGGCCTTCTATCTCACGAGTTGGTTCGCCACTTTGCTGGACGCGACGGCCCGAGTGCAGTGGAAGTCGCACAACAAATGATCGACGCGGGTTCACCCTGGGACGCCTCTCACCTGCGCGCGGCGCTCGACACCTGGGTGACGCAGGCGCCGGAGGAGGCGCTCGATTGGATGGAGAACGAGCCCGATGAGGTGATCCGCGATCGACAGCTTGGCGACGCGCTTGAGAGCCTAGGCGAAACTCACCCGGCAACCGCTTTGATCGAGACCCAACGAATCGCCAATCCGGACCGTTTCAATGAGGTCAGTTACAACATCTTCTGGAGCTGGCTTCACACTCAGCCTCAGGCCGCCTTCGACTTCTTCGAGGAGACTGGCGGCATCGATGCTTGGCCGCAGGGAGTCGCCAGGTCCGCCGTCGAAGCATTCGCCCGTCACGACGCCGGGGCGGCAACGGCCTATGCGCAGGGCATCGAGGACGAAGCGCTGAAGACGGAGTTCTTCGCGCAGATTCTTCAAGGTTCGATCTGGAGTGATCCCGGCAATGCCGCGGAGGCCTTCGCCTTGTTGCCCGGCGACGACACCAGAGGCTTAGGGACGCTCTCATCCTATATCAAGACCTGGGCGAAACGGGATCCGGCGGCGGCCGCTGCGGCGATCGTTTCCTTGCCGGAATCCCTGAAAAGAACATGGGCCTCCGACGTCTTTCAAGGAGCCGTCGGGAGATCAGCCGCAGACGAACTGGAGAGGGCGCCGGAATGAACCAACGGGTGGGTTTTCTTCTTGTGGCGGCGCTCGTGGGCGCATTGCTAGGCTGGACCGGTGCGCGGACCATTATCCGGCCCGCGCTCGCAGAGCGCCATAGGATGAAGGAAGCGCCGGTGGACCTCCCGGAGCGGTTCGACGTTCCATGGTCTTCCTACTTGGAAACAAACGCGCCGCCCGGAAAAACCAGCGATGCAGAAACGTTTCTCGCCGCGCGGGAAGCCGAAACAGGCGAAGCCGCGAGTCCATTTCGCTTCAGGCTGCGGTCGCTTGACCGGCTGGAGTCTCTGCCGAATGCAGAGTTGATCGCCCTATTGGAGAAGGGCCATCTCACCGATTCCACCGAAGTGGACAGGGCTTTCCGGCGACTTGCTCTGGATGATCCCGAAAGCCTCTTGAACCGCTTGCTCACAGGGCAATTCCTCTTGTCCAAGGAAGCCGGTCAACGTGCCCGTGAGCGAACGATAGGCGTTTGGGTGGAATCTGATCCCGGCGGCGCGCTGGCCTTCGTTGAGGCCTTGGACGCGAGCGACACGCGCGCCGCCCTTGCGGAAAGCGTGGTCAGAGCCTGGACGCGGACGCATCCGCAAGCTGCGGCCGAGCATCTTGCGACGCTGGAACGGCTGGCGGGTCCGGTGCGGGGCGAGCGTGTCGCCAACGCGCTCTTCACCGAGTGGGCCGAGCTGGACCCAGAGCAAGCGCAATCATGGATCCGTGGTCGGGCGCCTCCCGAGCGGAAGCGGGAGCTGCTCGATCTCCTATTGCTCGCTCGCGCCGGGCAGACATCTTCAGGCGCGGCGGTCGATCTCATCCTGGCCAATCCCGAAAGCCCGGCGCTTCAGGCTACGCTTCTCGAGCACTTGCGCCGTTGGGCGATGGAGGATCCCCAAAGCGCTGTGGAGAAGTTCGGAGAACTTCCCGAGGATCATCCCATGCAGCGCCATATCGGGGACATTGCGCATGCCGAACTTGTCATTTCCCGCGATTTGCAGACGGCTCTTCAGCGTTCAGAACAGCTTCCCGATGGCGTCGTGCGGCGGCGCTATTTGCAGGGTCTCGTGAACTTTGGAGCGTCTAACGACACCGCGATCGCGCTCGAGGTCTTGCCTCACCTTCCCGAAAGCCGCGAACGGGAAGAGGCCATGGGGATGTTGGCCGAGCTGTGGATGCGCCGGGATCCAGAGGGCCTGTCCCGTTGGCTTGCCGAGCTGGATCCATCGCCCTCGCGCGATGCAGCGGTGGCAATATTCGCCGGCCTGCTCGTCGAGTCCGACCCCGAAGCGGCCGAAGCTTGGGCTCGCACGCTGTCGGATGAGGCCTCCCGCCTGCGGATCCAGGAGAGGCTCGAAGGCGAGTAGAGACGGCGAAGAGCGTTCCCTCAGTTAATTCTCGACGCCGCGATAGTAGCCCGCCGGTTCGTCTAAACGTTCCGGATCCTCGTCCACGAAGTGAATGTCGTCCGAGAGCCCTTCCATAATCACTCTCCAGGTATTCAGGTCCGTCGAGTATTGGATATCGTAAAACTTGCCTTCCGCTCCCGTAAACGACATCGAGAAGCTGCCCGGACCGGCCGTCACGCCGGTGATGATGGGGACCTCGGATTCCGGATCGGGCATGCTTGAGCCGATGTCTTCGAGCGTAATGCCCGACAAGATAGCATTTCCGTCAGGGAAATTCGCGTCGACGCCATCGAGATTGATGACCAAGGAGTCGCCCGAACCTGGGAATGTGTGCGTCACGAGCGCGCCTGCTCCGCTCCGCCCTCCCGCGGGGGCCTGGACCAGGTCCGGACTGAAGTCGTCGAGAATCTGTTCGCCGTTGAGACGAATATCGAAACCGCGATCGCAGCATTTCTCGGCAAAGAAAAGTTGCAGCCTGTAATTCGTATCGCCACGGAGCCCTGTTAAGGTATAGGTGACTCCAGTGGGCGGATTGGCGCGGTCCGACCAACGGATGGACCAGAGCAAGACGGCGAGGTTGTCGTCCATTTCGTCCGGGCCGAAATCGGACTTGGCGTCCCACTGGGGAATGTGGTGTTGCGCTTCCCAAGTCAGTCCGGGAATCTCGCCGGAATCGCTCAGAAATTGGGCGTCGCCGATCGTCAACGCTGGGCCGCCGACATTGATCGCGTAGACGAAGTCGCCGCTGAAATCCGCTCCCGCGGCTCCGGTGATGGCAGCGACTTCCGTTACCGGCTGGAGAATATCCGTGTTCGGTTGGAGGGGGTCAGTTCCCCTGAGAACTTCAAAGCCGTCTCCGAAGCCATCGCCATCCGTGTCCCGGTTCCGAGGGTCGGTGCCGGCGATCAGCTCATCGCCGTCGTTGAGTCCATCTCCATCCGTGTCGGCCCTTGTCGGATCGGAAACGATGGGTCCGTGGACCTCTTCGCCATCGGAACGTCCATCGCCGTCGGTGTCGGCTACCAAGGGGTTGGTGCCCGCGTTCATCTCACCCAGATTGTCAAGGCCGTCCCCATCGGGATCCTCCTCCGCTGTGGCGTCGAGATTGCCGAAGTAGCCAATCTCGAAGAAATCGTAGAGCCCGTCCCCGTCGGAATCGGCATCGGCCTCTCCAAAAGCGGGCAGGAGGATGAATACGCCGTCGTTGAAAGACTGGACGTCGCCCAGTTGTGTGTTGACGAACAGTTCCACCTGCGCTCCACCGCCGCGTTCGTAGAAAAACATCTCGATCTCATGTTCGCCTTCCGTGAGGTCGATGGCCCCGAAGACATCCTGGGATCCGTGCGGGGCGGGATCTTCCGCCACCAAAACACCGTCGATATAGAGTTGATTGCCGTCGTCCGAATTCATGCCAAAGGTCCGGATCCCGGCTTCGGCGATGTAGATTCTGCCCGTCACGTAAATGCCGAAGTCGTCCCGGGCTCCGAAATTCGACCAGAGTCCGAAAGGGAGTTCGTCTTGGGCAAAATGGCCCTGGGCGTTGTCCTGGAAGTTAATGAATGTGAAATTGCCCACGTGCTCGCCGGAGATCTGCGCCGGATCTTCAAGCGCAGCTCGAAAGCCCGCCATATCGGAGAACTGGATCCCGGCAGCCGCTTTGACGGTTCGCACCAAGAAGGTTCCCAAACCGCGTTCCGGATCGAGCGGATCGCCGCCAAAGAGTAATTCCGCGCCGTCGGCGTAGCCGTCGCCATCCGTGTCAGCACTGAGCGGGTTGGTTCCGGCCGCCACTTCGCGGCCATCGTTCAGACCATCATCGTCCGTATCCGGATCCAAAGGATCTGTGTTCAACGCCACCTCCTCGTCATCGGTGAGACCATCCCCGTCTGTGTCGACGCCAACATCGGGATCCGGCACGAGCGGTTCGCCGGGATTGGCAATGAGATAGTCGATGTCGTCTTCGGAAAGCGCGATGTCATACACTTGCGCGTCGTCAACCGAGCCGTCGAAAGCGAGGGCGCCCGCGCCGAAGGAGCCGATATAAAAGGCGCCTTCATCGTCAAATGCCGGCACGGCTCCGCTGGCGGCCTCGGAGCCATCGACAAAGAGGGATCCCGTTTGCGTCGCGCGATCGTAGCGCATTGCAAGATGATACGTTGTGCCCGCCTGAAGCCCAAGCCCGTCCGTGGAAAAGAGCGGCGAGGCTACACCCGCGTCGATGCCGAACCAGATCAATTCGCCGTCCGCTTCCAGCAGCGCGAAGGACGGGTTTTCGGAGCCGCGCGCGACGATGGTCCGGAAGTCATTGCCTTGTAAGGACCCCAGCGTGGCGGGATTGATCCAGAGCGCTATGGTGAATGTGTTAAGAGCGCCAGCCGGCAGGGTGTCGACGGTCACATTGCTGCCGCCCGAGAATACGGCCGCAGCGCCGGTACCGCCTTGGAGACCGGGGTTGCCCAGGCTGATCGAGCCGCCGTTTTCAGTGTAAGAGCCCTCCCGGCCTAACCCCGTCGCATCCGCAGCCGGTTCGTTTGCGTCCGTCTCGTCTAGACGATAATGCGCTGCGGGACCCACGGGATTCGCCACCGCGGCCTCTACCGTGAACGTGATATCTTGATCTTCCGGGTCGCCGTCGTTGGTCAGAGCATGCAAAACCGCTGAAAACGCTCCGAACCGCCCCATGTTGTGAAAACTCAGGACGAGATCTTCCGAGGCTCCCGGCTCGATCGACGCCGGCGCGGATACCAAGGTGAAGTGAGTGGTGTCGCCCCCGATGATGTCCAGCGAATCGATGGTCAGAACTTCGGCTCCCCTCTCGTCGTCCGGTTTGACGGTGTTCCGAAGGGTGAAACGGATTTCTTGAGACGTCGTCAACGCCGGGAGGGCGCCCGCATTCAAGACCTGCCCGTCATTCAGGTTGATGCCGGGATTCGAATCGTCCGGCATAAGCAAGGCCGCTACTTCCTCGGGGGTCAGCGCGCCTTGGTAGACACGGACATCATCCAGAGCGCCCGTCATCCGGTGGGCCGTGCCGGACTCGCCGACACCGAGATAGGTGTTCCACTCGGAGCCGTCATCCATGACCGGAAACTCCTGGGGGCTGCCCGCGATTTCGACGCCGTTGACATAGACCCGGGCGATGGCTCCGCCATCCCCGTCTTCGCCGGTCATGGCGATGTGCATCCACTGGTTGAACTCGAACACCGGTCCGCTGGTTAGGTGACGGTCGCTGTGTTCGCTGAGGTTGATGAAGGGCCGGTGATCGCCGGGGGCCAAAAGGATGCGATTATCGCAACAGTCTCCGTCGTCTTGACTGATCACGCCGTCATACCCGGTCGTGGAGGGGTCGAGTTTGACCCAGGCCGCCAGGGTGACCCCCGGTTTGCCCGAGAATCCAGTCAAGCCGCCCTGCTTGATGAAACGGCTGCCCAAACTTTCATTGAAGAAGCCGCCCTGGCCAAAGATCCCTTCCACCTGCTGAACCTGAAAGACGTCGTCGGCATGGTTGCCGAGACCCGAACTGTCGAGGCCGAGATTGTTGGGATCTTCGAATTCATAGTGCGCCACCAACTCCGCGGCCGGAGCGTAGGGCGTCTGGACGAAGGCGACTACCGCAACAGCCGCCGAGAACACTATTCCGCGTAACGATTTCATCGGTATGACGATCAATTATTATCCGGCGGTACGGCGCCTTCGGGAGCCGGTCGCCGCCGGGAACAAGATAGGGCGAATCTTCGAGGTCGATCCCACACCCTCCCGGGCCAAAACGTCAAGGACAAAGCGAACAAACAGAGCTACGGACCGGGTGTGGCCGACTTGATGAGATTCCCCGCCCAGAGGTAGGAGTCATACTCTGCTTCCTCGTCGGGCGTCAGCGTGCCGGCGGTGCATTTTTCCGCCAACGCTTCGATGCGTGCTTGCGCTTGGGCGGGGGCGCGAAGTTGAAGGAGCGACTTCGCGGCGTCCGGGGTCAAACACCGCGTCACGGGATCGAGTAGTTGATCCAGCACCCGTTGGCCGTCGGTCGTCGGCATGGCCTCATTATATACTGAGCCTCATGGGAGTGCTAATCGTGCGTCCTCCCGTGGACAATGCTCGCCGGTCCGCATTCATCGTGGCGACACGACTTTCAGCCCCTCGGCTTTGGCGAGCTGCGTCTGACGCTCATCGGTGGTCAGAAACAATTCGCTCTCGAGCGTAAGCGCGGAGGCCACGTGGAGCAGATCAATCGCCCGGGCTCCGAGACGCTCGGTGTGAGCCGAGGAAAGGTCTGCAGCGCGCTGGATGGCTGCATCCATGTCCAACGTCACGTCAAGGAGCGCGCCGCGAGCCACGAGATGCTCGAGCCGAGCGAGCGCGGCATCGCGTTCGCGGGCGATATGCCGCCGTTCACCGGAGGTTACCGAGCGGCGCTGATGAAAGGCGCGTTGCAGGATGGCGTTTCGCACCTCCAACGCGTGCAGCGGAAGAAAAAACAGCTTAGGCGAGCGAAGCTCGCGATATGCAGCGACGACTCGAGGCGAATCTGCTTCGCCAGTCACCAAACGGACGATGAAGCTGCTATCCGCGTAAGCTCTCACCGGCGCGATTCCTCCAGCAGCTTCGCTGCGCTGATTCCTGACGGCTTATCGTGCAACACTTCGTCCAGGATTTCATCAATCGCGCGGCGGCGTTCGGCTTCGTCGGCATCCGTGCCGTCAGCAGGTTGAAGAATCCACAGCGGTCGGCCATTGTCAGTCACCTGTACGGTTTGGCCGGAGCGGGTCATCCTCTTGACCTTCAACGGTTCCCGAATCAACATCCGCAGCGGAATCGTCTTCATCTTCATGCTGTCACACATTAATGTCTGACAGTCGCCGTGTCAATCCCGCCAAGGGCATGCTCATCTTTTTGGCAGTGGCGCGCAACCGGCCGGGCCGAAGGCTCCCCACGGCGAAGCTGGCGACTCAGCACCGGTCGCCGCCAGCCGGGGACTCGCAGGAACAGGCGCCGGTCACCCGATGAATCGGGTCGCTTCAGGCCTGTCTCCTGCTATGGTCTCGCCGTGCAAACGACGGCAATGACATCCATGTTGAAGCCCGCTCTGCTCTTTCTCCCTGTTCTTCTCATGCTCAGCGCAAGCGCCGGCTCGACCAGCGCGGAGGCCGCGAAAACCAGCGACACGATCTCGGCCGCCCAGCCGGCGCTGAAGGATATCTTCCGCGACGACTTTCTCATCGGAGCCGCCCTGAATCCGGGGCATTTTTCTGGGGCCGCCGGTCCGGCCGGTGGAGGCGGCGGGGAGGTGGAGATTGTCTCGAAGCACTTCAATTCGATCACGGCGGAGAACGCCATGAAATGGATGGCCCTCCATCCGGAGCCGGACCGGTACGTCTTTGATCAGGCCGACCGATTTGTCGAATTCGGCCGTCGGCACGGCATGGCGATCATCGGCCATACGCTGGTCTGGCACTCACAAACGCCCCGGTGGGTGTTTGAGGGCAAAGACGGAAATCCGCCGACAAGGGACGAACTGATCGAGCGGATGCGCGAGCACATTCAAACTGTCGCGGGCCGCTACAAAGGCAAGGTCCGCGGCTGGGATGTGGTCAACGAAGCGCTCAACGAGGACGGCACGCTCAGACAGTCGCCGTGGTTGAAGATCATCGGCGAAGACTTCCTCATCAAAGCCTTCGAGTTCGCCCATGCCGCCGATTCTGACGCGGAGCTTTACTACAACGACTACTCTCTCGAAGGCGAAAAGAAGCGGGCGGGCGCACTGGAACTGGTGAAGACATTGCAGGCCGCAGGCGTGAAGCTGAGCGGCGTGGGTCTGCAGGGGCATTATCACCTGGAGCGGCCTTCCGCCCAGCAAATCGGGGAAACCATCGAGGCCTTTGCCAGTCTGGGCCTCAAGGTGATGATCACCGAACTGGACGTGAATGTCCTGCCCACTCCCGGCCGCGGCGGAGCCGATATCAACAGGAGATTTGCGGCGGACCCGAAGTTGAATCCCTATCCGGCGGGCCTGCCGCCCGAAATGGAGGACCGTCTCGCGCGCCGTTATGCGGAGTTGTTCGGCGTCTTCCTCAAACACCGGGAGGCGTTGACCCGGGTGACTTTCTGGGGAGTCACGGACCGCAACTCATGGCTGAATCACTTCCCCGTCCGGGGCAGGACGAATTACCCGCTGCTCTTCGACCGCAGCGGCCAGCCGAAACCCGCGCTCAAGGCCGTCGCCGGTCTTCGCGCTTCAGCGGCAGCGCCGGTCGAATAACTGCCCAAATTCGCTCCCTAAAGCCTGGCCTTCCCGCCTGCCCAGAGGCGAGGGTTGGTGGGAGTTGAGAGGCGAAGAGAACCACGGATGAACACGGATTGGAAGAGGGGGAACTGACGAAAGCTGTAACCGGAAGGGCTTCGGAAGAGTCGCCGTTAACCTTG
>DATKCT010000049.1:0-30779 GCA_035513055.1 Verrucomicrobiales bacterium
TCCACGCCGGCGGATGCGGCGGGCTGGAGCCGCCTTGGGGAAGAGCGCATGCTGCGTTACCGGCAAACGCTGGATGTGCGCTATGTGAGTGAAGCCAGGGAAGCTTTCGAGAAGGCCGCCGGGTTGGATCCAGATTCCGCCGATGCCTTGGTGGGATTGGCTTGGGCAGCCAATACGGCTCACGTTTTCGGCGAAGGAATCCGGTGGGCCCGGATGGCGCTCGAGAAGGATCCGGACAACGACCGGGCCGAGGCGCTTCTGGGCGATGCTGCCGTGGAGTTAGGCCGCTACGACGAGGCCTTCGAGCATTATCAGCGCGCGCTCGATCTCCGGCCCGGGCTTTCCTCCTACAGCCGGGCCTCTCATCTGCTGTTTCTCACTGGGGACACCCGCCGGGCCATCTGGATGATGCAGAAGGCAATCGAAGCCGGTGATCCGGCAGGAGAGGAAACGGCTTGGTGCCGCGCCCAATGGGCGGAAATGTTGTTCGAAACGGGAGCGCTGCTGCCTGCCGCCGCAGCGGCGGAAGCTGGCTTGATGCTCAATCCGGAGCACCCCTCCCTGCTGATGACCATGGGCCGGATACGTCTGGCCCAAGGACGTGCCGAGGAAGCCGAGGCGTGCTACCGAAAAGCGCTGGATGCGGGTGAAACCCACGAAGCGCTGGCCGGGCTCGGGGATCTTTTGTGGGCGACGGGACGCCGGGAGACCGCCGAAGAGGTTTACCAGCGTTTGATCGCCTTCCACGGCGCGGAACCGGGCAGCGCAAAGGGGCCGGTCCATGGGCCGGCCGGCGAGCATGGTCAGTTGGCGCGCTTTTATGCGGATCATGACCGGAATCCCGAGGACGCGCTGGATATGGCTCAGCCGGATTACGATGCCTTTCCCAATGTGCGAGCCGCGGACACCCTGGCTTGGTGTCTCTATCGCAACGGCCGGTTCCAGGATGCGCTGCGGTTGATTCGGCGGGCCCTGAGCCAGGGAACTCAGGATGCCGGCATGCACTATCACGCGGGATTGATTCAGATCGCGCTGGGGAACGTGGCGGAGGGAAAAAAGCACCTGTATCAGGCCCTGAATTTGAACCCCCATTTCGATCCGATCCACGCTCCGCTGGCAGTAGCCCTGCTCGGGAAGGCGGTTTCTGAACTCAGCCCCGGGGAATCCGGGAAGGAGGCCGCAGAGTGACGGGAAGCGGCCGTGACCTCCGCGAGGTACACGGGAAGGCAAGCGGAGGGAATCCGGGTTTTTTGGGCTTTTCCGCTGTGACCGGATTATCTTGACGAGAGTTCCCCAATCCTGGTAGCAACAGAATCTATCCGGAATTCCACCATGGACAAGAGACGCTTTCTTTCGTTGGGGCTGGTGTTGCTTGGGAGCATGCCTATTACCGGGCGCGCCGCGGTCATGGTGGAGGGAACGGTGATCCCCTTGGGCGGGGGCGCCTTCTCCTATTCGTATGCCGTGACGAATACCGAGGCCGAGGCTCTCTCGATCGTGAGCATCTTTGGTCCCCTCGGCGATGCCTTGATCCAAGCGACATTACAAGCCCCGTTGGGCTTTGCCGCGTTCTATGATGACGGTTTCGGCATAGTCGACCTCTTCGAGGACGTATCCGCGTTCGAGCCGTTCACGACAACGGGCGACTTTACGTTTCACAGCATGACCGGGCCCGGTGACGAGTTCGCGACCTTTGAGGCGCTGACGGTAGAAGGAAACTTCATTTCCGGCGACGTTGTCAACCGGCTCATCCCAGAGCCCTCCGTCACGCTGTTGGCGTTCCTGGGGGTCTGTGCTACGCTTGCATTGAGGCGAAGGAAGGTCATCCCTCGCTGAATCATCCTAGACCGGGAGGTCATTCATGAAATTGAAATCGCTACCCAACCGCCGCCGGTTCTTGGCCGAGGTCGGCGGAGGCACTCTTCTCGCCGCGCTGGGCCCGGGCTTGGCTTCGGAGCTGGGTTTGGATTCCGGAAACCTTTCCGGAGAGGATCCGAAGGCGCTCGATTTCGGGCCCATGGAGCCTTTGGTCAGGTTCATGCAAGAGACTCCCGTGGCTGCATTGCAGGGCGCTCTGGCGGTGAAATTGGAGGAGGGCGAATCATTGCAGACGCTCATCGCGGCGGGGGCTCTGGCCAACGCGCGAACGTTCGGCGGCGAGGATTACGTGGGTTACCATACCCTGATGGCCTTGAGTCCGGCGCTGAAAATGTCTGGATCCATGCCGGCTGGACAGCAGGCCCTGCCCGTTTTCAAAGTGCTCTATCGCAACACGGAGAGGATTCAGGGCTTCGGCGGCAGGGCGGCGGAGGTGCTGCACCCGGTTCTGCCGGATGGAGAAGGGGGTCAGGCGGATGCTGCGGCGTTGCGAGATGCGGTCCGGCGCCAGGACCGGCCAGCAGCGGAAAGCCTTTTCGCGCTGCTGTCGCAGCAAGGCGATCAAGCTGCTTTTGATGCTTTGTTGCACACGGTCCAAGAGAATACGGAAGTCCATCGGACCGTTCTCCCCTATCGCGCCTGGGATCTCTTGGAAGTGGTCGGCCGGGAGCACGCGCATACCCTGCTGCGCCAGTCGGTTCGCTACTGTCTGCACGCCGAGAAGTCCCGTTCTCAGAACTGGGAGAAGCACGGGAAGGTTCTGGCGCAACTCCTGGAGGAATACGGATTGCTGGGGAAGGAACCGGGCGACCGCGCCGCGGACGACGCCTTTGTGGAGCAACTGAGTCAGACCATTTTTAGCGGTAGCCCTGCCGACGCTGCCGGAGCGGTAGCGGAAGCCTTGGCGGCAGGGCTCGATCCCGCTGCCGTCGGTGAGGCGATCTCCCTGGCCACCAATCAACTGGTCCTGCGCGACCGGGGCCGGCCTCCGGAAGGCGAATCGGCGGGCAAACCCGTCGGCAGCGTGCACGGCGATTCGATCGGGGTGCATGCCAGCGATTCCGCCAACGCTTGGCGCAACATGGCTCGCGCCAGCCGGGGAAGGAATCTTTACGCCTGCCTTATCCTCGGGGCGTGGCAGGCGGCGCTGGACCGGACCCAGCGCGGAGGAGATTTCGAGAACTGGGCGCCGCTTCCCATCGAGTGGCAGCTTCAGCGCATTCAGGCCACGGAGTTGCCGGCTTTATTGCACGAACTGGAGCAAGCAGTGCGCCAGAATCTTCAAGCCACGGCGGGAACACTCGTGCATCGCTGCGGTCAGCTCGGGCATCCGCCCGGACCCGTTTTCGAACTGCTGTTGCGTTATGCGGTGAGCGAGGATGGAGCGCTGCATGCGGAGAAGTATTTTCAGACCGTGTGGGAAGAGTTCCATGCGACCCGGCCCGCGTTCCGCTGGAGACACCTCACCGCCCTGGCCCGGGTGACCGCCAGCGAATACGGGCGGCCGGCCGCCGGCCAAGCGGAGGCCCGGGAATTGCTCGGCGTCAGCCTCCTATAGACTAACCTTTTCCCCGGCGGACGATCGCCTCCAACACGGCGAGGTATTCCTCAAAGGCTTTTCGGCCTTGTGGCGTGAGGTGATAATGCGTTGCGCGCCGCGTTCCCGGGGTGTTGCGGCTCGAGACGACATAACCCTGCGCCTCAAGGGTCCGGAGATGGGTGATCAAGTTTCCGTCGCTTAGGCCCAGCTCCTCGCGCAACTCGGGAAAGGTCCATTCCGCACGTCCGGCCAGAAGGGTCATGATCGAGAGCCGCCCGCGCTCGTGGATAACCTTGTCCAGCTTGCTGAAATCAATCATGGCCGCGCCTCCCGGCCGCCAGCACCGCCGTCCCGTAGATCACATGGAAGAGGCCGAAGGTCGCGCCCATAACAAGCGAAGCCGATCCGGGACCGGACGGCCAAGAAACACCGAGTGGATTGAGATAAAACGCCAGCAGGACGGCGCCGGCGGCCAGAAAGACGAGTCCCAGGCGATGCAAAGACGCGGGGCTAAAGGACCAGGCCGCATGCAGAGCCATGCCATAACACAACACCCAAACCGAGGCGCATGTGCGAAGGTCGCCTCCTCCGATTGCGGCGGCGACGCCGGCGATGCCCCCCGCAGCGAGCGGCGGCAGAATGGCCCGCAGAGCCGTTTTCATCGGCCCGGAAAGAAAGGGTTGGCCCTTGGACCCCGCGCTTTTCCATAAAAGGAAGGTGTTGAACGCCACCGCCGCGGCCAACACCGAGAGCCAGATTCCGAGGAAACCGCCCGCGGTGGCGTCGAGCGCCGAGACCCGCGCGAGCACCGCCGCCAGAACGGCCAGGGCGCCTCCGGCGAGTGCGGCTTGGCCCGATATGGCCCGGTAGACCACAGCCCGTTCCAGAAGGGCTCGAATCAACCGCAGATTCTCCTCGGCTTCGCGCGACGGTTCCACGCGCCAGTGTCCGGCGGCAGCGCCGTCCTGGCAACCGGCAAACCAGCCGGATCCGGTAGACTTCGCCGGCAGGACCTGACCCTCCCGATTCGACGCCTCAGCCCGCCACCCTCACAAGACTGGCCACGCCGAGCCCGAGATACGTGCCCACCGCGTAACCGAGGAGGCCGGCCGCCATCCCAGGACCTACCAAATCCGGCCGCTTCCGGCTGGCGGCGAGTGCCATCGCCGTCGACGGACCGCCCACAGCGGCCTGACTGGCCACGGCCACCGTATCCCATCCCAAGCCCCATCCCATGCGACCGATGAGCGCCGCTACTCCGAAAAGAAGGAAGCCATGCC
This sequence comes from Verrucomicrobiales bacterium, assembly GCA_035513055.1. Taxonomy (GTDB): domain Bacteria; phylum Verrucomicrobiota; class Verrucomicrobiia; order Verrucomicrobiales; family DEV007; genus DATKCT01. The sequence continues at coordinate 4,699 of DATKCT010000049.1, forward strand.
CGAATACCACGAGGGCCGTGAATCCGAACACCCCCGGTCCGGCCCGGAGAATCTCGCTGACCACGGAGCTGATCCCAATGACAGTGAAAAAAAGGTGCAAGGCGACGTGTCCGAGGAGAAAAGCGCCGCGCAGCCGTCGCACCACAGGGATTTGGCCGGTGAGGAGAGCGAAGGTGGTTAGCCACACCACCTCCGGGAGAAAGGAGGCCCTCGATGCGGTCCACTGCGCCGCCGCGATCAGAAGAAGGGCGAGGGCCCCAAGGGAGGCGATATCGATCGGCCGCACTGCGCTCAGCATCCCATTATGGGCAGCGGGAGCAGGAGATTGGCTGCTCTTGGCTTCGCCCGCGCGCGATGGAACGGCTCGCCAGCGACCCAGAAGAATCGGAAGCGTTAGGGTTGCGGCAAACCACAGCGCCGTCAAAACATTGTCTGAAGCCTGCGCCGCTCCATAGATCTCGGTGGGCAGGTCCACTGCCGATCCGGCCGCGACGAAATTGAGGCTGCCGCCGGAATACGTGGCCGTCATGACTCCCGCGAGTTTCCAACTGTCTGCGGGAAAGACTCCGCGAAACACGAAACCGGCAATGATGCCGCAGATGCAGGTCGCGACGACGCCGATGGCGAATGCCGAGAGCATTGGGATCCCGGCCCGGCGGAGATCCTTGAGGTTGATCGCCAACAGAAGCCAAACGATCGCCATCGAAACGACAGGACCCTGTACGATTCCGTAAACGGGGGAGGCGGGCGTCAGGAGCGACAGATTGGAGGCCAGGGCTCCGAGGATCAGCACGAGGAGGGAGGGGCCAAGCATCGCCGCCCATTGAAACCTCGCGGACAGAACGTAGCCGGCCGCGGTGATCACACACACGGCGGCGGCGGCCGGCAGCGGATCGGAAACCGGACTCCAGGCGAAGGCGGCCACGGACCTCGAGGGACGAGAGGAGTTCGCTCCAGAGCGGCTGGTTCAGGGCCAAGTCCGGGTTTCTTCGCGGATCTTCGGCATGGCGAGAAGCAGGAGGACGATAATTGGAAAGACCAGGAACCAACCCACCTGAAAGGCGGCTATAATAGGCGTCGCAGAGGCGAACATGTCGAAAAAGTTCGCCGCCCCCGGTGGCGTGGGCATCGTTTCCCTTTGAATTTCGAAGGACTCCCGCTGCATGGGCATCATCCAGAAAGGGTACACAATGGCATAGATGCCTTTGCCCACCGCCCAGGTGCGGAGAAGCCTCACCGAGTAACGGCGCCGTCGAAGGAGAGCGATGGAGCCGGTAAGCAACAGGGCGGCCAGGAGGGCCGCAATCAACCCAAATCCGGCCATGTGTGGAGTCCAGCGAGTATAGTACGCCATCATTTCCGCTTCGGCGCCCGGCGCGGTCCATCGGACGAATGGACCTTTTGCCACAAGAAAGACGAACCCAGAAAGCGAGCCGAGCAACGCCCCTAAGGCGAAGATGATGCCGAGGATGCCCAAGACGAGCGGCCACGCGGAAGATTTTGCCGGACCTGCGTGGACTGGCGGAGGGTTTGAAGGAAGTGCGGTCGCGTCCATGGCGGCATCGTATGCGGGAAATCAGGAGCAGATCAACTGAGTTCCTAAGAGGCACCGAAGGCGGCTCCCCTCGCGGGTTGCACCGGCGCGCCCTGCGCTTAAGTTCGCGGCCCACCGGCGTGCTTCTTCACGCCCTCCCGTATGGACCTTGGGATTCTTTGGATTTCCACCGGCTTCTTCCTCGCCTCCTTCGGCGTGGCGTTGTGGGGTCTGCGCAATCGCCGTCAGGCCCCCACTCCGCTGCGCTACGGCCTCATGGCGACGGGTTTCGCGGGACAATGCGGCTTCCTCGCGATCCGGGGCAATGAACTTGAGCGTTGTCCGCTGACGAATGGATTCGAAATCCTCGTCTTCGTCAGTTGGGCCACTGTCCTGCTCTATTTCGTTATTGGGACCCCGTTCCGGCTTTCGCTCCTCGGGTTTTTCACCGCGCCGTTGGTGGCTGGGCTGCAATTGTTGGCGTTGCTCCTGCCTCTGGACCGGCGCACTGACCTCGGCCCTACCGATTTCTGGCTCGAGCTGCACGCGGCGGTTTCGCTCTTGGCCTACGGCGCCTTCGCCCTCGCCTTTCTCGCGGGCATCATGTTTCTTCTCCAGGATTGGCAGCTCAAGAGGGGCCGCTTGGAAACCCTCTTTTATCAACTGCCGGCGATTCACTATCTGGGCCGGGCGCTGCAGCGCCTCCTGCTTACTGGCTTCACGCTTTTGTCGGTCGGGATTGGATCGGCTTTCATGATGCAGAGGTTCCCGGGCGTTCCCAAGCTGGCGCTCATCCTCTTGGTGTGGTGCGGCTACGGGTTGGTGCTCTTGCTGCACCGGGTCCGGGGGATGGGAAGCCGGTCTTCAGCCATCGCCGCGGTCTTATGCTTTGCGCTTCCCGTGATGAGCTACTGGGTTCTGACCCGCAGCAGCCTCTAGTGTGGCCTCAAAAAGTAAAGTCCGTCAAAAGGATGCGTGTCTATTGCCTGGGGATCAGCCACCGCACCGCGCCCGTCGAGCTGCGGGAGAGATTGGCCGTGCCGGATCGCCAGCTTTCCGAGGTGTTGGACTCTGTCCGGGACCTTGCGGGAGTCGATGAAGCCGTCGTTTTATCCACTTGCAATCGGGTCGAGATCTATGCCGCGGCGCAGCAAGGCGAGTCCGCGGCCGACCCGTCCGGGGCCCTTTTGAACTGGTTGAGCGCGCGAAGTCCCGACCCTCCGGGTGGCGAGGTTTTCTATCGCCACGCGAGCCGGGAAGCCATCGAACACCTGTTCTCCGTCGCCAGCGGACTGGACTCGATGGTCCTCGGTGAAACGGAAATCCTTGGTCAACTCAAAAGCGCCTATGCCCATGCGCACCGTGCCGGAGCGACCGGCCGCGCGCTGAATCGTCTTTTCCAAAGCGCCTTTCGCGTGGCCAAGCGCATCCGGACTCAGACGGAAATCGCCCGCGGCGCCACGTCGGTGGGCGGGGCCGGGGTCGACCTCGCGGAGAAGATCTTCGGAGACCTTCGCCGTTGCCAAGTGCTCATCCTCGGAGCCGGCAAGATGAGCCGGCGCACCGCGCAAAGTCTACAATCGCGCGGAGCGAGCGGGATTATCGTTTCCAACCGTTCCTTCGAGCGGGCACAGCAGATCGCGCGGGTCATGGGCGGGCAGGCGATCCGTTTCGATGAGTGGACCTCGAAACTCGACCGGGCCGACATCGTCATCAGTTCCACATCGGCGCCCCACCATATCGTCACAGCGGAGGCCCTGCGTCCCCACCTTAGGCAGCGTCACGGGCGACCCTTGTTTTTGATCGATCTGGCCGTCCCGCGCGACGTCGACCCGGCCGTGCGGAGACTCGATGGCGTTTACCTGCACGACATCGATACGCTGCAAGGCATAGCCCACGAAGCGCGGAAACGGCGGGAAAGCCAGATCGCGGCTTGTTGCGAACTGATTTCGGCGGAAGCGGACACGCTCCTTTCGCAGTGGGCGGGCGACCGGCGTCTGGCGACCGCGCTCCCATCGGCTGGTGAACTCGCGCGCGAGTCATGAGCCCGGACCCTCTCTCGACCCTGTATCTGGGCACGCGGGGCAGCGATCTCGCCCTGGCCCAGGAAGGTCTCGCTCGCGAGGCTCTCAAACGGGCTCATCCTCACGTGAAAATCTTTCGCAAGATCATCCGGACCACCGGCGACCGGCGCTCCGAAGCGGCCTTGTCCGGCGCCCACGTGGCGGGCGTGATGGACAAGGGGATGTTCATCCGGGAGTTGGAACTCGCCTTGCAAAGCAGAGAGATCGATGCGGCCGTCCATAGTCTCAAGGACGTCCCTGCCGACTTGCCGGACGCCTTCGTCCTTGCCGCGTTTTTGCCGCGGGCGCCGGTGCACGATGTCGTTCTTTCTCTGCTTCCGCTGTCTCAGGGCGTTGCCAGTCTTCCCTCCGAAGCACGGGTCGGCACGGCCAGTGTCCGGCGGAAGCGGCAACTGTTGTGGGAGCGTCCCGACCTTCAAATCGTGGAAATGCGCGGCAATGTCCCGACCCGGGTCGACAAACTCCTGGCTCCGGGCGGTCCCGATGCCATCGTGTTGGCATTCGCTGGTCTGCAGCGCCTGGGCTGGGTCAGTCCCGCAGACGGCCACCTGCTTCGCGGAGACCGAACGGTGCATTGCACCGGGTTGGATCCGGCGCGGTATCCCCCCTCGGCGGGTCAAGGTGCGGTCGCACTCGAAATCCGGACCGGCGACGAGCGCCTCGAGCGCATCCTTTCCGCCGTCGACCACTTGGAAACCCGGCGCCGGGTCCTGCTGGAACGCCGGTTTCTCCAGCTCTTGGAAGCCGGTTGCCTTACTCCAGTCGGGGTCTACACGGCAGTGGAAAAAGGAGTTTTGCACGCCAGCGCCCAAGTTTTCCGGGAGGACGACGATTCGGCTTCGCCTGTCTGCGCGACCGCTGAAGGTCCTGCCAACTCGCCGGAGGAAGTGGCCGGGGAACTCTTCTCCCGGCTCCAGCCCCTGACACGGTCATGAAATCGAGATCCGTCGGCGTTTGTTATCTCGTGGGAGCTGGACCCGGCGACCCCGGACTGCTTACCCTTCGCGGCCGGGAATGCATCGAAGCCGCCGAGGTGATCGTTTTTGACTCGCTCGCGAATCCCGAACTGCTGCGTTGGGCAACTGCGGCCTGCGAAAAGATCGACGCCGGTAAGCGATCGCGCCGTCACAAACTGACGCAGGACGAAATCAACGCGCTTCTCGTGCGGTTGACGGGCGAAGGAAAAGTCGTGACCCGTCTCAAGGGCGGCGATCCCCTCATTTTCGGGCGAGGCGGTGAAGAGGCGCAGGCTCTAGCCGCCGCTGGATTGGCTTTTGAGATCGTTCCCGGCGTGAGTTCGGCCATCGCCGGGCCGGCTTACGCGGGGATCCCCGTTACTCACAGGTCCTGCAACACCGTCCTGACCTTGTTCACGGGTCATGAAGATCCTGCCAAAGGCGATCCGGTCACCGGCTACGGGGCTATCGCTGCGGGCGCGGGGGTGAAAGTCATGCTCATGGGTGTGGAACGTCTGGCCGCCATCACCCAGGAGATGCTGAGCGCAGGCGCGTCGCCGCATACACCGGTGGCTTTGGTGCGCTGGGCAACGACAGGAAGGCAGCAGACCCTCACAGGAACATTGAAGAACATCGCGTCTCGCGCTGAGGATGCGAAGTTCCAGGCCCCGGCCGTGGCAGTCTTCGGCGAAGTGGTCCGGTGCCGCGACCAGCTCAATTGGTTCGAGTCCCGCCCGCTTTTTGGGAAGCGAGTCGTGGTTACCCGCACCCGGCGGCAAGCCAGCGCTCTCAGCCGGGGCCTGCGTGACCTGGGCGCCGACGTGATCGAGCTGCCTACCATCCGGATCGAACCGCCGCCCAATGCCAAGGCCTTCGCCCAGAGCGTGCGCGACGCCCATACCTACAATTGGCTTGTTTTCACCAGCCCAAACGGCGCCGAGGCCTTCTTCGAACTCTTCTTCCGCCTTTACGCGGACGCTCGCTGCCTCGGCGGAGCCCGTATCGCCGCGATCGGTCCGGGAACCGCCCGAAAGATCGCGGAATACCGGCTCGCGGTCGATCTCCAGCCCGAAGAGTATATCGCCGAAGGCTTGGTCCGGGCTTTCGAGCAGCAAGAGGGAAGCATCGAGAATCTCACGTTTTTGTGGGTAAGAGCCGGGACCACGCGCGAGGTGATCTCCCGCGAACTGGGAAACCGGGGCGCCATCGTCGACGAAGCCGTGGCCTATCGCACGGTTCCGGAGAAGGAAGATGTCTGCGGCGGCAGGGCCCGGTTCCTGGAGGAAGGGGCCGACGTGGTTACGTTCACTAGCTCTTCCACGGTGGAGGGTTTTTTCTCCTTGAATCTGCCGTTTCCACCGGGTTTGCGCATCGCCAGCATCGGACCGGTTACCTCCGAAGCCGTTCGCAATCACGGGAACGTGGTCGATAGCGAGGCCAGGACGCACGACATTCCCGGATTGATCGAGGCTGTGCGCAGACTTTGCCGGAAAAAACCCGGGGTGTGACTGCGCCCGGAACTGCTGCCGTGGCCTGTCGGGCGAACTGGCGAGCCCACGTTTCCCCATCTTCCTGCCGTGCCCCGCGAACCCGACGCGCCACTCGACAACCGGCCGTGTGAAACCGGCGAGGCCATCCAAGACAATCTGGCGCGCATCTGGATGATGCAGACCGCGGGATTGCAGGGCTCCTGGGAATCGTTCCCCGGACTGCATCGCTTTCACACCGGGGAAAACCGTCCTGAGCGCAATGGAATTCTTCAGGGCGCGATCCCGCCCGGGGAGTATGAACACCGCATTCAAGAGACCATTGCGCTCCTGCAGGCCTCGAGCCGTCCTTACACCTGGCAGTTCCGCACCGATCACACGCCTGCCGGTTTCGCCAAACGCCTGGAGCGGTCAGGCATCATGGGACTCTATCATCAAACTGGGATGTTCTGTGACCTCGGAAGCGCCGGGGAGGGTTGGGAGTCCGGCGCTCGGGAGGGATGCCGGGTAGTCCGGGCCGACAACGCGGAGAGGACCGGGTTATGGGCCGACGTGGTTGCCGCCGCATTCGGCATGCGTCCGCAGCTCGACTTCGCTTCCATGGAGCGGGAACGGAAACATCTCGAGGAACGCCACGAGGTTTGCGTCCGGTTGCTCGGATACAAGGAGTCGCTCCCGGTGGGCGCGGTACAGGTGTTTGGCTACGGAGCAACCGCCGGCATTTACTCGGTCGGCGTTTTGCCCTCTGCCCGGCGGAGGGGCTTTGGAACCGCCGTGACGCTCGCCGCGCTTTGGGAAGCCCGAGCGCTCGGTTTTCGCCGCGCAATACTCGTGGCGGCTCCGGCCGGCGCATCTCTCTATCGCCGGCTGGGATTCCGAGACCGGTGGACCCTGGGCGTGCATTTTTGGCCGGGCGGGGCGTAGCCCGGCGCTCGCAACTGGACGCCGGAATGGGGTTTGCCCGCAGACTCCATGAAATCAACAGGCCCCAATATGCGGGGCCATTCCCGAGGCGCTTTTTGCCGCTTTGCTCTGGTCAATGTCACGAATCTGTAATAAAATAGCTATGCCAGAATCGTTCTCGCCTCGAGGCGCCGCAACCTGTAGACTGGTCCAACCGAGAATCCCTAGAGAATCCCCCCCCCCTATGAAGAGACTCCTGTTCTGGCTCTTCGCCGGCTTGCTCCCCACGAGCGCTTGGCCGGCTCCTTACATCTCCGAATTCAGCTCCGATTACCAAACGCGGATTGCGGACAAGGACGGGGATTACCCGGATTGGATCGAGATCCACAATCCGGAGGACACACTCTTTTCACTGACCGGCTGGCATTTGACGGACAACCCGGACAACTTGCAAAAGTGGGCGTTTCCCACGCAGGCAAAAGTTCCCGCCGGGGGCTACTTGGTGGTCTTCGCCTCCGGAAAGAACCGGGGAGGGTTGTTCGACACGGAATACCACACCATTTTCAGGATCAACGATAACAGTGAATACCTGGCGTTGGTCAACGCTGATGGGGAAGTGGTTTCAGAGTATCAGGATTACCCCCGCCAAGTGGCTCAGGCATCCTACGGCGAGACGAACGGCGTCCGGGGGTTCTTCGACCGGCCTACTCCCGGCACACCGAATGATGTCCCGCTCGATCCGCCTGCCGGCAAAGTCGAGTTCTCTCAGGCAGGGGGAACGTTCGCTGGCTCGATCACGGTCGAACTTACCTGCCCGGCCGAGGGCGCCAGAATCCGCTTCACCACAGACAACTCCGAGCCGGTGGAAAGCCTCTTCAAAACCTCGGACCTGTATGAAGGTCCTATCGAGGTCACCCGGACTATGCGGCTGCGCGCGCGCGGCTTCCTGACGGGCTCGCCCCCAGGGGATATTTCCTCCGCAAGTTACCTCAAGATCGGCGCCGATATTCAAGGGTTCTCTTCCAATCTGCCGCTCATCTTTCTGGATTCGTTTGGAAGGAACATCGATGGAGAGACTCGAGTCGATCGCTACTATCCCGTCAGCACGGCCCTTATTGAGATCGATCCTGAATCCGGGCGCGCCGGTTCCCTCGACGCGATCCAGGCCGGTGGGCACGCGGGCATGCACGTGCGCGGCGAGAGTTCGGCGGGATTTCCAAAGAAGCAGTACCGGCTGGAGATGTGGAATGAATGGGATGACGACCGGGACATCGAGCCATTCGGGATGCCTAGGGAAGCGGACTGGATCATTCATGCCCCCTACTCCGATAAGACGCTCATGCGCAACTATCTTTCCTACAAGTGGTTTGGCGATATGGGTCACTACACCGTGCGCACCCGCTTCATGGAGCTGTTCTTTAACTTTCAGGCGGCGGACACGGAGTTGACCATGGCCGACTATCGCGGCGTCTACCTCTTCATGGAGAATATCAAGCGGGGCGGCGACAGGGTCGACATCGCCCGGCTCGAACCCTGGCAGAACGCCGAGCCGGAAGTCACCGGCGGTTATATGTTCCGCAAAGACAAAGCGCCTCGAGCAGGGGTGGTCATCCCCACGGTCAGCACCTCCGGAGGAGAGAGCCAGACCTGGCAGGTGATCCAGCCCTCAGCTCCGAGCGACCAGCAGATCACCTGGTTGAGGAACTACTTGCAAAGCGCAGTCTCGACGCTGCACTCAGCGGAGTTTGCCAACCCGGAAACCGGATACGCGCGGTATTTCGACGTTCCCTCCATGATCGACGAGCACATCCTCGTCGAATTGACCAAGAACATCGACGGTTACCGGCTGAGCAACTACTACTTTATCGACCGGGGCGGGAAGATCACCGGTGGACCAGCCTGGGATTACAACCTGTCCCTTGGAAACGCCGACTATTTGAACGGGTGGATTCCTGAGGGTTGGTACTACCAGTTGGTGGGCGGCGGGGACTATCCGTACTACCGGCGGCTTTTCCAGGATCCCGAGTTCGCGTTGCGTTATGCGGACCGTTGGTACCAACTGCGCCGCGGCATTTTTTCGACAGCCTCGCTCATGAACGACATCGACAACACGGTCGCTCTCATCGACGAGGCCCAGGAGCGCAATTTTGTCAAATGGCCGCGGCTCGGCGTCTACGACTGGCCCAACGCCCCGGGCGAACCCCAGCGCAACACCTACGAGAAACAAATCGCCTTCATGAAGGACTGGCTGGAAGACCGGGTGAACTGGATGGACCGGCAATTCGAAAGGCCGGTCGTCTTCAGCAGCCCCGGCGGCGTGGTCGAGGACGGCCTCGTTCTGACCATGAGCACGGGAGGGCTCTTCGACCAGCGGCCCGGGACGATCTATTACACATTGGACGGGTCGGATCCGCGATTATTGGGAGGAGAGGTTTCCTCAACGGCGCAGGCGCTGCCGGCCGAGGGTCTGGTCGTTGACGGTCCTACCTACATTCGTGCGCGGCTTCTGCGCACCAACGGGGCCTGGTCCGCCCTCAACGAAGCCCTCTTCGTCGTCGGGATACCTGCCTCGAGCGAGAACTTCGTGGTTTCGGAGATCATGTTTCACCCCGCGGCGCCCTCCGACGAAGAAACCGCCGCCGGGTTCGCCGATCAGAACGACTTCGAGTTTATCGAATTCCTCAACGTGAGCAACAGCCCGGTCGTGCTGAGCGGCTTGCGCATCACTCAAGGCGTCTCTTTTGACTTCTCCCAGGGCGCGGTTCAGACTATCGTTCCCGGAGGCCGCGTCTTGGTGGTCCGGAATTCTGAGGCTTTCGCGGCGCGTTACGGACACGGGTTGCCGGTAGCAGGATCTTACATGCAGCAGGATGGTTCCGGCCGCTTGGACAATGGAGGCGAAACGTTAGCTTTGACCAGCGACTTTACCGGAACGGTCGCACTCTTTGCCTACTCAGATGACGAAGACGCCGGATGGCCCGCCGGAACGGACGGAGATGGATACTCGCTGGTCTTGCGTTCGGAACAAGCCGGCGGCGATTTCGCCGATCCCGAAGCCTGGACTCGCAGCAGCGCCATCGGAGGTTCGCCGGGCGGTCCCGAGGGCAGCTCGTTTCCAGGCAGTACACTGGCTGGTTGGAAGACGAGCGTCTTTAGTGCGAGCGATCTCGCCAATGCGGCTATCTCCGGCGACAAAGCGGATGCGGACGGCGACGGTCTCACGACTCTGATGGAGTACGTCCTGCAAGGAAACCCCTTGGCGGCGGACGCGGACGAACTCTTCGGCATCACCCGCGTTGAAGACCAAGACGGTCTGGCTCAGATTCGTTTTCGCCGGAACACGATCGCCGCGGATTACGCTGTCGAGGTGCAGACTTCGACCAATGTCATCGAATGGACCGCGGCAAATGGGCTGATGGACTTGGTGTCATCCAGCCCGCTCAATGAGACCAGCGCCGAAGACATCTATCAGATCGAGGTCTCTCCGGAGGCCGGTCCCGAGCGTTACTTCCGTTTGCGTGTGATCCCCCGGAATTGAGCTTTCCGATCACGAAGATCGGGTACAGCTCGCGGGCGAGCAGCATTGCCGGGAAACGCTCGAGAGCGAGCGTAGCGTGCCACCCCAGCACTGCCTATGCGCCGATGGGGACAAGGCATTGGCGTTGAATGTTTTCATGCGCTTGGAATCAACAGCCAAGGAAAGCTGGAGGCTCTCGGAGCGGCGAATCCTGTAAATATGGCAATCCTGTGTAGGCGTGAAGATGCGGCTTTTGCGCTTGCCCAGCTTCCTTCGTGAGACGGCGGGTGAAGGTATTCTGGAACCACTGCATCCTGGCGACCAGATTCGGCTCGTGCTTGCAAAAGACGGCGTGATAGGGGTTGTCCATCAACACCCAGGCAAAGACCTGCCAGCCGGTGCGCCCGCAGGCCTCGGCGAAGGTGCTCGCCGAAGACGATGTGACGGCCGGCGAAACGGGAGAGGACGTGATAGCAATGGGTCTGCCCCTTGGGACCGGGCAGGAAGCGGCGCAGCTTTCTCATGCCACCACCCTGGACCCCTCGCGCCCTCCACGTCAATCTTTTTATTTGGTGTCTGACACATTATATATTCATGGGCCGGAGGGCAAGTCCGAGCGCTCGGAGCCGCACGACCGGAAGATTCGCCGAAATGCTTGTCGAGAACGTGCCAGTTCGGTAGGAGAAATTCATGGCCCGTCCGCCGATCGAAATCGAATACGCGAAAGCGTTCCCCGAACTGGAGAAAGTCCTCCGCGGCGTTACCCGGCCCGGGGAGGTTTTCGCCTCGGGAAAGGAAAACGTGGCGCTGCCGCTTCTTACAGTGGAGGGAGCCGGGCAGATTGCGTTTCCGGTTCCCGCCGCTCAAGCAAAACAAATCGCCCAAGCGGCCCCGCTGGCTCCGTATGGACGTGGAACGGAAACCGTGCTCGACACCTCCGTGAGAAAGGTCCGGCAGCTCCTGCCCAAAGCCGTCAAGATCAGCGGGAAGGGTTGGGAAACGTCCCTGGCAGATATTGTCAATCAGGCTTGCTCATCATTGGGTTGCGCGGGGAAGAAAGTCTCCGCCGAACTCTACAAGATGCTTGTCTACGAAACAGGAGGCTTCTTTCTCTCTCATCGCGACACGGAGAAGACCCCTGGGATGTTCGGCACCCTCGTGGTGTCGCTGCCCTCGACGCACAAAGGCGGCGACTTGCTGATCCGGCACGAAGGGGCCGAGCACCGTGTGAGCCTGGCGAGCGATGAACCCTCGGAAGTCGCATGGGCGGCCTTCTATGCGGACTGTGAGCATGAAGTCAAACCGGTAACCAAAGGCTTTCGAGTCTGTCTCGTTTACAACCTGCTCCAACAGGCGCGAAGCCGGGCGCGGCTGGGTCCACCTGATTTGGCAGGACCAGCGACAGACGCGGCCCGATTGATCGGCGATGCTTTCCGTAATCCTGACGCTCCGGTGAAACTTGCTTGGCTCCTCGAACATCAATACAGCCCGGCCGAGCTGTCGTTCGACAGCTTAAAGAATGCGGATGCGGCTCGAGCCGCAGTTCTGTGTCAGGCCGCCAAGCTGGCGGTTTGCGACCTGTATCTCGGGATCGTCCACATCGAAGAGTCCGGGTCGGCGGAACCGGCCTACGATTCTTGGTACGGCTCTTCACGAAGGTGGCGCCGCTCCAGATACGACGACTACGAACAGGAAGGGGGAAGCTGCGAAGACTATTCGATCGTCGACGTGTGCGACGCCGGTCAGTTCATCGATTCGTGGATCTCGCCGGATAGGAAGCGCCCATCCTACGGCGCTGTGCCGCTTGGGCCCGGAGAGCTTCTTCCGGCCGGCGCGCTCGACGGCGAGAAACCAGATAAAGAGCGCATGACGGAAGCGACGGGCAACGAGGGAGCGACTTTCGAGCGGTCCTATCACCGGGCCGCAATCGTTTTGTGGCCGTCGGCCGCGACGGCTGAGGTTCTCTTGCAAGCGGGCCCACCGGCCGCGACGCCCTATCTGAAGAAGCAAGTGGACGCGTTGGTGAAAAGTAAGAAACCTGACGTAGAACGCCGCCGCCGCCTGTTAGACCTGTCTAGTCGCATGATCGACGAATGGAGAGATCATGACCGGACTTCTTGGATGCGATCCGATGGAGACCTTCGCAGAGCGAACCGCGTCACGATGCTCGAAACGCTCAATCGCCTGCGCGACGGCGACCTCATCGCGACTTTTGTCCAGCGTGTGATCGAGGACAAGTATGACGGTTCCGAGAACCAAGCGCTCTGCGAGAGCGCAATGATTCTGAGTCCGGAGACAGCCGCTTCGTCCTTCGATCTCTTGATCCGGAGCAAGCTCCCAGAGCGGCCGCAGCCCATGGTGAAACTCTTCACGCTGTTGGCCTCTGAGGCTTCCGCGCACAGCGAATTCTTTCGACGCGATCCGGTTATCTCGGCCGTGTGTTCAGCTCTCCTAAAACTCACTCCGCCGGCGGACCCGTATGCGTTTCGAAAGAAGCCGTTCGAAGAGTTGTATTCCTGGGATTCGGAACGTCAGATAACGCCTAAACTTCTGGCTCAACTGATCGCTGCACTGGATACATTGTGCGGCCCCGACGGAACACATCGTGCGGTTGAAGTGATGCAGTCGCACCCCGAGGTGTTCGATCCGCTGCTTCTGCTGACGCCTGCGCTCAAGGCGTTGCTCGGCTCAGGCGATCGCAAAGCGCAGCCCTCACCGGCCGTTCCCTCCCTCTGGAAGCACTGCGCGGAGTCGCTTCTCTCGCGCAGCGCCACGGCTCCGGCCCCTCCAGCGGACTGGAGTCAACCAGTGAATTTGAAGTGTAAATGCGAGGACTGCCAGGAGCTTCAGGCGTTCGCTGCAGACCCGGTTGAGGAGGTGCATCGCTTCCGGGTTAACAAAGACCGGCGGCGGCACCTCCATGCCACGATTGAATCCCGCGGCCTCGATATGACCCCCCTCACCGAACGGGTCGGGTCGCCGCAAACTCTCGTGTGCACGAAGACGCGCAAGCGATTTGCTTTGCGCAGCAACCAATACGCCGCGGATTTGGCGACCTTCAAAACGTTGCTTTCGCTCGCACGGGCCGCAGGATGCGGCGCGGATCCGGCCGTCGCGCTCATGAAACAAGCCGGATCTCAATGCGAGACAGAGTCTCTCGCCGGGTGGTCCGGTAGCCTCGAAGACGCGATGAAAGATGCCTGAACGCGATCCAGACCCGCAGCCGTCGAACCGTGAGGCGGAGGAACCCTCCGGCGACAACCCTCCGGCCGACGAGGTTCCGACGGTCTTAGGCGAAGCCTGGACGGTTGAAGGAGACGCCGCTGCTGGAACTCGTTCAAGCCAAACGCCGGCTCAACTGCCGGGCGGCGAAACGTGGGACAGCGGCGGCGCCATCGTGCAGGTGGGGAAATACACCTTGTTAGGCAAGCTTGGGCAGGGCGGTATGGGAGTAGTCTACGAGGCTGAACATGAAGAGTCCGGGCGGCGGGTCGCGCTGAAGCTTTTGTCGCCCGAGGCTCCTCAAGCCGAAGAAACGAAGCAGCGCTTCCTGAACGAGGCCAGTCTGGCGGCATCGCTGTCCCACCGGAGGATCACCTTTGTTTACGAGGCGGGCGAGGTCGACGGCGACTTCTTCATCGCCATGGAACTGATGCCGGGACGGACATTGTCCGACGTGGTGCGGGAGTCAGGACCGATGCCAGTGGCGCGGGCGGTCGACGCTGTCCTGGACGTGTTGGAGGGGCTGGAGGCTGCACACCGCGCCGGAGTGATTCACAGGGACGTGAAGCCTTCCAACTGTTTTGTGGACGGGGAAGAACGGGTCAAGATCGGCGATTTCGGTCTGTCCAAATCCTTGACGGCGACCTCGGATTTGACGCGGACGGGCGCGTTCATGGGCACACCGCAGTTTTGTGCTCCGGAGCAGATTCGCGGAGGCGTAGTCGATGGCCGCACGGATCTGTTCGCGGCCGCCGCGACGCTGTTCTACCTGATCGCCGGGCGAACGCCTTTCACCGGCGGCCCGGCGGCGGTCATCGCCCAGATCGTGGCGGACGACGCGCCCCTGTTGGACACGGTGGCCATGGGAGTTCCGAAAGCTTTGGCGAAAGTGGTCGCCCGCGGCCTGGCTCGGGAGCCGGGACGCCGGTTTCGAGATGTCGCCGAGTTTCGGCGCGCCTTGACTCCTTTCTCCAGCGCCGGCACTTCGATCGCCGATCTCGGCAGGCGGGTGGCGGCGTTTTTCATCGACGTCTTTATGATCGGTCTCCTCACCGGATTGGGCATCGCCATGGTGAACATGAGCCTCGCGCTTCGAGGAGCCGCGTTGGACACGGCGGCGTTGCGGTTTGCCGGAGGCATTAATACCGCGGTGATCGTCCTGTATTTTATACTCCTGGAAGGCTGCTGGGGTAGGACTCTTGGGAAACAGTGGCTGGGACTGCGAGTCTTAGGGATTGCGGGAGAACCTCCGGGACTGGGACGCTCCATGCTGCGGTCAGCGATTCTGCCAGGGCTGGCGTGGCTGCCGGTTGAAGCTTTTGAGATGCGATTCGCCCTCGATCAGTTAGGAAGTCAAGTGGACGTGTCGCAGTTGGACCTGTGGTCGCAGGTGGTGATTCCGGAATTGTTGTCCTTCGCCAAGTTCGCCTTGGCTTTGCTCGTGTGCGTGAGCATGCGCAAGGACAACGGGATGCGTGGATTGCACGAACTCGCCAGCGGCACACGAGTCGTGCGTGTATCCGGATCGGATCCGGCTCCGGAGAAACCCGAAGCGGTGCGGTTTCTGCCCGTCGCTGCGTCGGGCCGGGTGGGACCGTTCGAGGTTCAGGGGAAACTCCGCTCGGATGCCGGGCTGGAAGTATTCGCGGGGTGGGACCCCACTTTGGAACGTCGAGTGTGGATCTTCCGCGGGAAGGCCTGTTACGAGCCATCCTCCGCGCGAGTCGCGGTGATCCGCCAGACGCGGCAGAGGTGGTTGCGCAGGGGAATCGAAGCCGGAGAAGTCTGGCAAGCCTTCGAGGCTGCCGAAGGCGCTCCCTTAAAGGCCGCGGCGGCAACCGGAACTCTGCGCTGGCCCGTGGCGGGACGAATCCTGCTTCAGGTCGCCGAGGAACTCGAAGCGGCTTTGGCGGATGGCACTCTGCCGGAGCGGTTGGAAATGTCGCAGGTCTGGGTGGATTCTCACGGAGAAGTGAAATTGTTGGACTTCCCGTTGCAAGACGATGGGGGAGCCCCGCCGAGAGCCGCTTCTCCGGAGGCGCGCTCGGCGGAGTGTTTGCGGGACTCGGCCCGTCTCTGCTCTGGAGACGAGCGTGCGCCGGCGGGAGCGCTGGATTTGTTGAGCGAGATGACGGACCCTAACAGGGATCCGCTGGATCCCGGCAGGGCAGCCATTCTGCTGCGCCGGACCCTAGAGCTGCCCTACCGCTTCGGTTGGGACGACCGGCTGGGCGTGCTGGCCATCTCCGGCTCGGTCGAGGCGCTTCTCTACGGCCTTCCCACTTTTTTGTTAGCAAGTCTCGTGCAAAAGGGAACAAGCTTGAGCCTCGGTCCGGCGGTGGCGCTGGCGACAGCCGGAGGGCTCGTCCTTGCGGCGGCGACCGGGTTGTTGAGCCGCGGTGGTCTAGCATTTCTAATCACGAAGACCCGTGTGCGGGGAGTTGCCGCCGGGAATCCGCCGGCGTCGCGCTGGCAGTGTGCTTGGCGCAGCGCCGTCGCGTGGCTCCCGTTGTGCGCCTTGCAAGCGGTTTTCGGCGTGTGGTTCATTCAGATTCCGGCGCTCAATCTGGATGGAGGTCAACCGTCGGTTTCTGGTGAGGCCGTAATGATGGACTGGGCGACGGTCGGCTTTATGTCTTTGGCCCTCTTCTCTGTTCTGCTCTGCGGGCTGGTGTTGACGATTGCCCTCCCTCGCCGTGGCGCGCAGGACATTCTCGCGGGGACCGTATTGGTTAGGGGATGAAGACATCCGGAAACTTCTCTTGCCCCCTTTGCGGGGCGCATCTGGCGGCCGGAGAAACCGCGAGTTTCTCCGCCGGAGTGTGCGCGGCCTGTGGTGGCGGGTTCCGGGTTCGCAGTGCAGGCCGCCAGGGAAAGCAAAGACTGAGCGGCAAAGCGGTAGCCGGTTTTCTGCTGGGTATGTTGTCGCTGGCGGGCAGCATTTTGGCGGGTTTGCCAGCCATCGTGCTCAGCATCCTGGCGTTGCGCGACATTCGGCGGCAGCCAGCGGAGCTGAAAGGGGCCAGGTTAGCGCTGGCCGGGGCGGTGCTTGGCTGCGTTCTGAGCGGGGCGATCGCTTTGGTTTCAGTCATTGCGCTCCGCACGATGCAAGCCAAGAGAACTGCGGAAGCGCGCGCCCAGGCGATGCCCTCCTGGCCGGAGGCTCCGGCCGGGGCAAAGGTGTTGATCGAGCCGCGCGCGGAGTGGCGCTGGCTCCACCCTCGGGACGGAGTCGACCCAGAACTCGAGGAGCCGGGGTTTCACCGAACGTTTTTCCTCCCCGGTTACGACGATTCCGCGTGGAACCGGACCGCTATCGGGCCGTTAGGGTTCGGCTATGGGGATCCCGTGTCTGTGGACATCGGCCTGCCGCCTGAGGGGAAGCGATTCGGAGCCTACTTCCGGCACGTGTTCACGACCACGGAGGAACTGAACCGTTTGCTTTTCGTGCTGGTTCACGACGATGGCGTGATTGTGTATCTCGATGGCGAAGAGGTTCTGCGCAGCAACGTGTCTCCAGGTGAAATCGAGAGCTACCACCTGGCTGCGGAGACAGTGATTGGGAACGAGGCGGAGGTGACGGCGCTGGAGCTGCCGATCCACCGCCCGGTTTCTCCCGGCGAGCACGTGCTGGCGATTTCCCTGCACAACGCAGGGCCGGACAGCAGCGATCTGCGCTTTGTAGGCGGAGTCCTTTACGGCTTCACGGAGTAGCAAAGGCCGGTAGACCCATCTCTTCTGGTTCCGCGTTCCTCACGTGTTCGTCGTCCACGAAGGGCGCCTGCCCGCCAAAAGCTCGACTCCGCGAGTGCATCCCCCGCGTTCTCGTCCGCGGAGGAGAGGTGTTTTCCTTGAAAAGGCTGGAGACCTTGGAACGGTAAGCCAAGCCGCTTCTCACCCTTTCACTGTCAGGTGAACGCAGCTTACAATTCTTCCGGAGTTCAGTGCCCAATCCGATCCCAGTTTTAGTTTGGAAGGGCATGTTGAGAATCGAATTGGACACTCCTGCCGACGACGCGGCGGCAAGGCAGGAGATCGCAAAGGCCACACCATGACGACGCGCTCTCAAAGAGAATTCTTGAAAGTCCAACTCCTCGAAACCCAGCGCTTGAAGGACATGGTGGGGGATCACCCGCTGATGTCGGTGGCCTTCGCGGAACGAGAACAGGGGTTGAAGCGAATGAAGACCTTCAAATCATCGCCACGTCTTCCATCCCACAGTGCATCAGGGCCAGATGATTCGATGAACAGCTCCCGGTGGCCTTCTATTTGATTTAGGCCGATCCTGTAAGGCCCCGATCCCAAACTTCGGCAGGTATTGGGGATTGGGCGGCCTCAACGCAGCCTGTTGCCCGCGGCCAGCCAATTCAAATAATCTTCAAGGTTGGTGTAACCGTCTCCGCCCGGATCCATCGCGCCGTCCGATGCGTCGTGAGGGTCCAGGCCGCGTTTGATCTCCCACCAGCCGGGCATGCCGTCGCCGTCGGTATCCCAGTTGTCCGGGCGGCGGATCTCGGGATAATCTTCCCAGCCGCCGACGTCCGCCTGCGAATCAGGGAGTCCAGGCAGCCCCGACTTGCTTCCCTTGTAGGTGGTCTTGCCGGCGCGGGTTTCTTCGATCACGCGCTTGTCGTGGTCATCGAGCATGGGGACGTTGCAACCGGCGTCGGCCAGCACGTTTTCGTATGCCTCTTTGGCGCTGCGCGTCTTGACATAGGATTCAAAGAACGGCTCCGGAACGGTCACGGGCGCGTCTTGTCGACCTCGGACTCCCATGCCCTTGAAGGGACCCGTCGGCCCTTCCGGTCCGGCGACGCCCTCCATGATGTTGCCTTCAACGTAATACTGCTGCGGACCGAAGGCGGGGTGCTCAAATTGCGGGTTGAGATACGTCTGGATTTGCGATGCCGGGCCGGACTTGTAGTAGTTGTTGACGAAGTTGACCTGCCTGGCGCCGCCGTCGGTGGTGCGATGCCTCCAGTTGTACACCACATTGTTTCGGATATCGAGGCGTCCGGCGTGTCGGCTGGCTTGATCGAGCGCGCCGGCAAGGGACCAGTTGCGCCCGGCATTGTGCGCCAGCAGGTTGTGATGAAAGCTGCCGATGTCGCCGCTGATCGAGCCCGCAAAGCCATGGCCTTTGCCACTGCCGTAGTGCGAATGCCCGGCGATGTTGAGCGCCTCCGATATCAGGTTGCGCTGGAACGTAATGTTCCTGGCGCCTCGGGAGCTGAAGGCTTCGTCAATACTCCAGGAAATCGAACAATGATCGATAATGCAATGATCGCTGCCGGCGAGGCCCATCCCGTCCATCGTCCGACCGGCCAGGTCGCCGAGCCGAAGCCGGACAAACCGGACAATGGTATCGCGCCCTCCCAGGCCGCCGAAGGTGTAGTTGCGGATGCAGATGCCCTTTCCGGGCGCGGTCTGGCCGGCGATCGTCAGGAATTCGTTCTCCTCGCGAAAGACGAGTTTCGATTTCAGGGTGATGAGACCGGACACATCGAAGACGACGGTGCGCGGCCCCGTGGCTTCGACCGCCTCACGCAAGGAACCCGGTCCCGAATCGTTGAGGTTGGTGATGCGCAACACACGCCCGCCTCGGCCTCCGATGGCAAAGCGGCCATGTCCCTCGGCGGTGGGAAAGGCGAGATGGCTAACACGAAAACGCCAGATATCTCCACGCGTGACGTTGCCACGGAAATCCACGGAGTCCACACGCCAGGCATAGTGCAGCAGTGAGTTGCGGGGAACGATGGGCGCTGCGAAAGAGTTGCCTTCGACGGAAGCCAAAAAGCCTTCCGAGTCCCTGGTGGCGTCAACGAGTTTGCTCACGGCGGCGGCACTTTGGTCGTGAGCCATATACACTCGATGACGGACCGCCGAGCGGGCCGGGGTCCAAGACAGTGTCACCTTTCCGTTGTCGCCGTCGGCATGGCGTTCGTGGTCGGCGGGCAGGGGCATGAGCGCCTTCTGATTCGGATCGGCGACATCGATCGCGAATCCGTTGAGCAGCACGCGATCTCCGCTCGTGGCCACGATCCGAATCACAACGGGTTCGCCGGCCTCCGCCTCGAACTCGATGAAGGAAGTTGCGACCTCGTCGTTGTGGCGGGCCTCCCTGGATGGTTTGATGCCCTCAACCTTGCGGTCGCCCGCCGAAACGGTGCAGGCGCCGTCGGCTGCGTCAAGGGCATGGTGATACCCCACAAACGTGTGCGGGCCGGGCGCGAGTCCGTGGAGTCGGACTTCCATCACGGACGGATTGCCGCCGGTGACGACCGCGGCGTCGGCGCCGACTGTGACCCCGTGGACAACGATCGCCTTGTCGCCGGAGAGCCCGACGGACCCGCCGTCACGGCCTGCTCGCAGGGTGACGGTCACGTCCCCAAAGGACTGGCTCATGTCATCACCCGAAGGCCGCCAGTTTTCCCAGCCGACTGTGCGCATGTCGTCGCGGCCTTCAGAGTTGATATCCACGCGCAAGGCCGCCGCACTCGCGGGAGCCGCGGCCAACATCGCAAACAAGAGGAGAATTTCCCGAAACGATTCGCGCTTTGGCGACCTGAACGGGAGCACGGCGTTCACGCCGCTTCCACGTTCGAATGCCGTGGTGCATCGGTGGGTGAAGCGGCGTGAACGCGGTGCTCCAAACGCCGGGTTTGAACCCCCGATGTGCAGTGATTCGTCATTCGGAACGTTTTTCATTTTCAAATATTAACAGTCAGCAGTCAATTGCTGATGGTATCCAGGTTGTTCGCAAAATTGGTGTAGTCCACGAAGACGGTGGGATCCGTGCCGTAAGTGAATTTCTAGCAGTTTATGACGAAGGGACCTCGATGACGTCGACACCCTTTAGGTTGAAGAGCGGGGCTGCGGCCAGGAAGCGGCTGTCGTTCGAATAGACCTCTTTGAATCCGTGCTCGGCGGCGCAGGCGAGGTGGAGGCCATCGGCGGCACGGAGAAAGGCAGTCGCGGGAGCATTAGCCAGCGTGGCGTCGAGCTGGCTCAAGGTCGCTTCCGTGACGGGAAGCCAATGGAAAATGAAAGCCGATTGATCGCTGGAAAACTGGCTCCTTTGGGCTTGATAGGCTTTCTTGTCCAGACGGCCTTCGCGGTAGGCGCGGTGAAAAGTGCAGAGCAATTCCGCTTGCGCGTGCCATGAAGAAGCAATGGGCGCGGTCTCTGCAAGCGCCCGAACGGCTTCGGAACCCTTTTCGTCGAGGTAAAGGCGGACGAGGTAGCTGGTGTCGAAAAAGATCATACCGGCCGGTCATCCCGATCATCGGAGATGAGTTCAGTGATGTCGCGGTCGCCAGGCTTGGGCCGGAAAGCTCCTGCGGCTTGGAGACGGGCAAACTCGGGCAGGACCTTCCGATTTACCCAAGGGGAAATGCGGTTGGAGGCTAGGTCGTTCCCGGGTTCCAGCTCTTTCTCCAAGGAGGTGACGACGATTTGTTTGAGCGTCTGGCCGCGTTCGATGGCGCGAATCTTCGCCTTTCTGTAGAGCGCTTCCGGAATGTCGATCGTCGTTTTCATGGGGCAACAATGCGGAAATATGGATTCCCGTCAATCTGTCTTGCTGTCTTCGATGGCCGCTGCTGCAGATGGTTGAGGCTGAAGGTCCTCCGCTGCCTCCGTGATCTCCTGTTCGACGAAGGGGCGAGTTCTAGGCAGCTTTTACGGGAGGACGCAGAGGACACGGAGTGGAAGAAGCCGACGCGGGCCCACCTCAACGCAGCCTGGCGCAGACTGAGATCCGCCGGCTAGCGCTTTTTGATGCACGGCCGCGCATTCGCCAGACTGCTAGGAATTCGCTTCTCAAAGCCTGGCCTTCCCGCCTGCCCAGAGGCGAGGGTTGGTGGGGGTTCAGCGCCCGCGTGACTTGCGGCGCGCCCGCCCGCCCATCAAGCGCCTCGGTAATCAATTCCCGCACTTCAGGACTGGTCGAGCCTGCGTCTCTTTCGACGAAAATGCGCTTCATCCGGCATTGCAAGGACACAACGAAGCGGCGCCGATCCGGTCACGCTCATTCATTCAGTCCGAGCCACATGAGGAACCTATGGCATGGAAACCCTGACTCTGCCGAAGAGTTCCGCGGCGCTCTCAGGCGCACCAGGCTCCTCGTAAGTGACCCGCTCCCACTGAGGATCGATTCCAACGACTGTCGGCCGCACAGTCAACGGCATCCAGCTTAGAGCGTTCAGTTCCTCACTCTTCAGCGGAGTGTAAGTCAACCCGCTGCCACGCCGGCGCACAAATTCGAATCGAAGCACGCCGGATGTCCCGCCCTCGCCTCGAATGATGAACGGAAGCCCGCTCGCTCCCAGACCAGGCGAGAGAGTGTGCGAACTTGGGCCAGACAGATCCATATTGAAGGCATATTTCAGAAGGTTCTCCGTGCCGTCGTTGTATGGGGTTGCATCCGGAGCTGCCGAATCACCGCTAAGACCGGCCCCCGTCATGGCCTCCGCCCAAAGCTGAGCCGCGGTCACGCCTTCTCCCTCCAACTCAATGGCGATGAAAGCTTCGTCCGCATCGTCGCTGTAGACATGCAAAGCAGCAACGCGCAGTCCCACCTCGCATGGCATGAAAACTACGGAAACCTCGATGCTCGAACCCTCCTCGACGACAGCAGTCAGGTTGGTGTGATCTATCATGAATTCAGCATCCTGCATGCCCGCTGTCGACAAGCGCGCAATCGTCAACGCCCTGGACCCCGTGTTGCGGATTCTGAATACACGAACACTACCAGCCGATCCAATGGCGCTCCTCTCGAAAGGAATGACCGTACCGGCAGTGGCCAACTCCACACCATCCGGTTGCTCGATCCGGATCTCAGGGGCTCTGCCGTCGCTTGGGCCAAAGATATAAACTGCGCCCTTATCAAATGCTACGAAATCATCAAGCGGAACCCCGGCCGCTACGGTCGTTCCCTCGATCGTCACCGAAGTACCGAAGTGGTCTCCCGCCTTTGGTAAGAGCTTTTTCAGTTCAGCCGCCGGTTCACCAGGCGTAGGGCTGTCCAAGTCGAAGACATAAGCCCACCCGCTGTCGCGGCCCCCAAGATCTGAACCCGGAACCCCAGCTACAATCCGAGAGCCATACACATCCACCGACCAGCCGAATGAATCCTCCTGCGCAGGGCGCGGATTGCGAAAAGTCCCTACCGGCACATTGGGGGAGGGTCCCTCCAGGTCGTAGGCATATACGCTTCCGGAATCTCTGGCTCCATGATCGTCTCGTGGAGCCCCAACCGCCATATGCCTCCCGTCGATCGCCACGCTTCCCCCAAAGAAATCGCCGCCCCCAGGTTCCGGATTCCTGACTTCCAGCACGGGAACGGCCGGCGAGCCTCCGTCCAAATCGTATACAAAAACCATGCCCGAGCCGCCTCCCGGAGCGCCGATCACAACACGCATGCCGGAAATCGCCACGGCGTTGCCAAAGTATGCGGTCTGCAACGGGCGGGGATGGCGAATGGTGTATACAGGAGTTCCTGGAGACGCCCTGCTGACGTCGTACACATAGACAATCCCGGCTGCGTCACCATCCGTATCATCCGATGGAGCCCCCACGACCACCCAGGAACCAGAAATCGCCACTCCCGCCCCAAAAAGTCCGTCTCTACTGGGGTTGGGATTGTCCAACACCAATACGCTGCTCGACGGCTCGTCGTGGCTCAAATCATACACAAACGCTTCCCCGGAGTCCAAATCACCGCCATCGCCCCGAAGGGCTCCTACCACCGCACGATGACCGGATAGGTCTACCGCTGAACCAAAAGCATCGCCTTGAGCCGGACTGGGAGATTCTAACACAGCCGCGGGCGATGTTGAATCGCCGCCGTCCAGATCGTAAACATAGGCGATCCCTACATGCTCTCTGTCTCCGCTAAAACCCGAAGCACCGGCGATCAGACGCCCATCGGAAATCTTCACGCTGGAGCCAAAGTGATCCCCCTCTATCGGACAGCGCTCCTCGAGCGCCGCCACGAGCGGCACGTTCGAACCTCCGAGCAACTCGAACACGTAGGCTCCCCCTTCCTCCCCACCCGCACCGACGGCGATATATCGGCCCGACGATGCCACCGACCGGCCAAACCCGCTCAAAACGCCAGACCCAGGCATTTTCAACGTCGCCACTGGAGTCCCAGGCGAAGTCCTTGTCAGGTCGTAAACGTGCGCCAGGCCTACCATATCTCCGCTACTGATACGGGGAACTCCCGCGACGACTAACGATCCGTAAATCCCCACGGACAGTCCAAAATCGGAGTGGTTTTCGAGCTGGGGATTGCGAAGAACCACCTTGGGCTCGTAGGGCAAATCAACGCTAACGTCGAACACATACACCCCCCCGGCATTCTCGCCTCTCAATCGATCGCCAAAGGCTCCTACCGCGATCGTCGTCCCCGAAATCGCCACCGCGTTTCCAAACCAATCATACTCTTCGGGTTCGGGGTTATCAATCCTCCCTCTCGGCTCGCTCGGAACCGGGCTGCTCAAGTCGTAGACGAAAGCGCAGCCGGCAGCTTCGATGCCGTCCTGCCTGCTGCCCTGCGCCCCTACCGCCAGCAGGCTCCCGGACAGCGCTGTCGAACAACCGAAACGACCATCCCACCAATCCGCCGAAGGATTGTGCAACGTGAGTTTCGGCAAGCCAGGCGTCGCCGAATTCAAATCATACACGAACACACTTCCTCCCGCTCTGATCTCTTGCGAGTTCCCCATCGCCCCTACGATCACGGTATCGCCAGCAATAAGCACGGAGGCCCCAAACCAACTCCTTACCGACGGATGCGGGTGCTTAAAACGCAACAAGGGAGCCGCCGGAATCGCGCTGTTCAAATCATAGAGATACGCGCTGCCCGAGTCTAGTTCGTCTGTGTCGTCGTCCTTACATCCGATCACCAGTCGCGATCCCGAAACGCTTACGGCGCCGCCGAAATGATCTCGCGGCGCTGGATCAGGATTCCGAATCGTATGCAGCAACTCGCCCGTGAACGAGTGGAATACCTTCACGGCGCCGGACGAATTCTCGACCCCATGGACTCCGGGTGCGCCCACCACGGTCAGTTCCCCGTCTATCGCTACACTCGAACCAAAGAAAGCGTTCTGCTGGGCTGCTCCTGGCGGTGGACTAATGGAATAGCGAAGCGTGTCCGGCTGCTCCGCTGGAACGTCGTTCCATGGCGATACACAAGCAAGCGCTCCGCCCAATAACAAACGGCCTAACCCCCTCGTCATACAATAAGAAAAGCGATGCTCGCTCAGGCGCCAGCACCACACAGCGCGCCGGTTTGCCAACGGTTCGACCCAGCTCATGGGAACCACCTTCCATAGAAAACAGGATCCTTTCAAGGACGAAGTCTCGTTCTGCATTTCTCAGTTCCTTTCTGATGACCGCCCCAATCCCGGATCAAACCCGAAAAGCCCGAGGGCGAATCTCCCGGGATCATTCCTTCCTGCCTACTGTCTCCTGCCGGAATACACAAGCGCTTGGGACAACGCCGTGCGCACGGCCCGCACGGCGCGCCGGATTTTTTCACGGACGAAGACACCGAGATGTTTTTCGGCGCCGCGTGGAAGGTTCACTACAACTCGAACCCGACCGGATTGCGGCTCGCCCGCCCTCCAAGGCCATGCCAGCCCCCGCTGTAACCGTATCCTCACTAAACCCACACCGGTCGCCCCTGATCCGGCCCGCCGGAGAAGATACTCACACTCCGAGGGCAGGACCATGGCTCCAAGATACTCCGCCCCGCTGCCGCGCAAGCCGCGCGAGCGCGCGTCACACCAGTGCGCCAGGCAAACAGGGGCGGCGTCCGGAACTTGATGCTCCGGACAACCGGTGTGCGCCACCACCCGCCCCGTCCCGGTTTGTCGCTCGCGCCTACCTCAAGCCGCCCACGCCCACGAACTCATCAGGCCAAGAAGCCTCAGCGCTCTGGCCGCGGACCACTACGCCCAAAAACAACCCTCAAATAAAATCAGAAAAAACCCTTGATTTGATCACGCCAGCTCGCCGTTTACTGGCAAGTCAATCTTTTGTCATCTCTTCAAACCAGCCTGACAGATCCACGCGCCGTTCTCGATTTTCGTCGACGGCGCTTCGCTCTCTGAAGCCTCGCCCAGAGCACCGTTCACCGTCGCCGCCAGCCACCCCGTGGAGAAAAAATGCCAACTACGAATTGCATGACCGCCGGCAAATCACTGCGACCGCATCGCACGCACGAATCCCTCCGTCGAAAACCCGAGGTGGAACTGCTCGTCGAGGTTGCGGGCACGGCTCACAAGATCGCCCTTCGTCACCCGCGGTGCATCCACCACACCAATGGCGATGATGTTGCCCGACCTGGGAACATCTATGAAATAGTGC
>DATKCT010000050.1:0-12703 GCA_035513055.1 Verrucomicrobiales bacterium
GAGCAACCGCAAGCGCTTTTGATAGGCCTTGAGCGTGGGCGAGCGGAACAGGCGTTGAATCAGGTAGACCGCGGCGAGGAAGGCGCCGAGGAACACCGCTCCGTATCCCAAGCTGACTGACGCGATGTGAAAGGTGAGCAGCGGCGAGAGAACGGCCGAGCGCTTGGTGAGCAGCAACATGATCCAAAGCGCCAGAAACAAGATGGCGCCTGCGGCCCACGGCCGCAGGCTCCGCATTCGGCTGGAAGAGAACGGGAAACCTCCGTGCTCGGGCGGGCCGCCATCCATTCCGGCAGGCTTCCCGAGACGGGAGAGGGCCTGAGTCCAGGCTTGGACGCCCGGGGTTCCCCTGAGTATTTCCTCTTTCAACAGGGAGAGGAGGTGGTCTTCGAGTTCATCGAGCAGTTCCGGGGGCATCGCGGTTTCGCGAGCGGTTTCGCGGCGCCAGCGGCGCAGGAGACGGGGAAGCCCGGGGAGAAGATGGGGATCAAGCATGGCGGGGATTCCAGAGTTGGCGGAAGAGTTCATCGACGAGACGCCATTGGGTTTGGTGGGACTGGAGGGCTTTTCGACCCGTGGCTGCGAGGCGGTAGTACTTGCGTTTGCGGCCGGTTTCCGAAACGCCCCAGCGGGAGCGAATGAGACCTTGTTCCTCGAGCCTGTGGAGGACGGGATAGAGCATGCCGTCGGTCCACTGGAGTTCGCCGCCGGAGAGTTCGCGGATACGTTGGAGGATGGCGTAGCCGTAGGATTCGCCGTGGCTGAGCAGGGAAAGGACGAGGGGAGCGGCGGACGCGGCGACGAGGTCTTTGCCGATGTGCATAGCGGGATTATGCATAGAAGACCTATGTATTGCAAGCGAAAAGTTTGGATAGATTTCGCGAGGCGGACACTCCTGATCGCCATTGACGAACGCAGGCCGGCCCCCGAATCGATTTGCGCGGAAGCCGGGAGGTATTGACGGTGGGAAAATGGGCGTCAATTTGTGCTGCATGAAGACGATAACAGTGCGCGAGGCCCAACACAATCTGGCTTCACCATGATCAGATCGACTCCCCCTTCGACGATCCCTCTGACCCGCTCGATTGCCTTTTGCGTGAGCGCGCTCGCAGTGGCGGGGCACGGCCAATCGAACTTCAACGTGGACGATAAACCGCCGTCCGGAGCCAACGCGCCCGCTGCGGTCGCTTTGGCACGGGACACAGTCCGACCCGAACCCGGGCAGGCGCCTCCATTGCCGCCGATCCTTCCCGCCGGAGCGCCCGCGTTTCCCGGCGCGTGGGGGGGCGGCATGTTCACCACGGGCGGGCGAGGCGGCCAAGTGATTGCCGTGACGAATCTCAATGACAACGGTCCAGGCAGTTTGCGCGCGGCGATCGAGACCGAGGGGCCTCGCATCGTCGTCTTTCGCGTCGCCGGCATCATTGGACTGGAGCGGGACCTCGACATCAATCATCCCGACATCACCATCGCCGGCCAGTCGGCGCCGGGCGACGGCATCTGTCTGGCGAATCACTCCCTGAACATCAACACGCGCAACGTCATCCTGCGCCACCTTCGCGTCCGGCGCGGGCGCCCCGAGGGCGGCCAGGGTTCGGACAACATCGGCGGGAATCCGGCGGGTCAGGTGATCGTGGACCATTGTTCGACCAGTTGGGGCATGGACGAGAATCTTTCGCTCTACCGCCACATGACGCGGTTGCCTGATGGAAGTTCCGTCAAACAACCCGCGGTGAACGTGACCGTGCAATGGTGTATTTCCAGCGAAGCGCTCAACGCCAAGAACCACGCGTTCGGCGGGACATGGGGCGGGCGGGACTCGACGTTCCACCACAATCTTTTCGCCTGCAACACCGGGCGCAATCCCTCCATCGGCATGTCCGGCGCATTCGACTACCGCAACAACGTGATCTTCAACTGGCGCCACCGGACCATGGACGGCGGCGATGAGACCTCGATGATCAACGTCGTCAATAACTATTACAAATCCGGACCGGCGACGAACCCGAACATGCGCAGCACCATCGCGCGGATTGAGCAGCGCGACATGTATTCTCCTGGAAGATCATTTGAAGCCGGAAATTGGTATCCGGACACTCCACTGCGCCCCGGCAAGTGGTACGTGGCCGGGAACATTGTTGAAGGCTTTCCCGAGGTGACGATGAACAATTGGCGAGGCATGAAAGGCCCGGAGGAATTGGCGCGCGTGAACACGCCCTTCGAAGGCTGGCCGGTAAACCAGCAGACTGCTTCGGGGGCCTACGAATCGGTTCTGGCCAACGCCGGCGCGACTCTGCCAAAACGCGATGCTGTGGACCGCCGCATAGTCGAGTCGGTCCGGACAGGCAAGGTCGCCGGAAGCAACGGCATCATCAACGATCCGGTCGAAGCCGGCGGCTATCCGGAGTACAGCTTTGATCCAGAGAAAGTCCCCGCCGACACCGATGGCGATGGGATGCCGGACCCTTGGGAGAGAGACTACGGATTGAATCCCGACGATCCCGCCGACGGGGCCTCCGATTCCGACGAGGACGGCTACACGAACGTCGAGGAATTCCTGAACGGGACCGATCCGAAGGAGTTCATCGATTATACGAACCTCGGCAACAATATCGATCCAATGGTCACCGAACGTTGAATCACGCTGACATCGACCGCAAAATCGTGCAGGATGTCGAGACTCCCTTCGCCTCCCCCCGTCTCCTCTGGCGGATGAAGCGGAAGACCTGCCGCGAAAAAGATGCGGCTGATCTTGTCTTCCTGCGACGTTGGTTTGGAGAACGGGGCGAAAATCCGCCCGCATAGAAAGGGGCGGACAGGACAGTTTCCCACCAGGTTGCTAAGCTGGAAGCAGAAAAGGAGAAACCATCATGAAGGAGGTTATTCAGCAGCTCAGACCCGATTAGCAAGCAGCGTCTTTCACTGAACCTGGAAAGGCCAGGCCAGGCTTTGAGAAGCAAATGCCTAGCAGTTGGAGAGCTTGACGAAAGCATGATCCCGTCCACGCCGCCGGCGGAGAAAGTGGGGCGAACCTGCCGGCACATCTTCGAAGACAAACCTTCCCTCGGCGTCTATCGTCGCCTCGGCCGGCTTGAACCGGTCGTTTTTGAGAAGAAGCTCGATTCTGCCATGCCCCGGAGTTCCCGTCTGTTGCTGGCCATTCCATCAATTCATCTGTCCGGCTCAGAGCCGGAAATTGTACCCGTGTGGAGCTGTTCTCGTCGCGCAACTGAGGTCGAGCCCGTTACGCCCCGGCGGTGGGCGTCAGGAGTTCCTCGACTTGGCGCCGCAGCCGCGGGCCGATCGGGGTCCATTGCAGGGCCGACTGGAAGCGTCGCGGATAGTCGGGGCGGATGAGGACCGGCGCCACCTCGGGATCGCCGAGGTCGCCAGCGTTCAGGAGGCGATGCGAGGCCATGGCGAGGGTGGCGAGGCAGGGTCCTTCGTCCTCGAGTTCGCTGGCGGCACGATAGGCATCCATCGCGCGCCGGAAGGCCTCGCACATTCTTCCCCGGGCGTAGGCGATGCGCGCCTCGAGCAGCCAGTGGTGGAGGTCTCCGGGATCGAACTCGGTGGCCCGGCGGGCGGCCTGCGCGGCGAACACCAGGACCCCGGAATCGTCGCTGATGAGCCAGGCCCAGGCCAGGGCGGCATATAGCTCGGCGGCCAGGGCCGGATCGTGCTTCGCGGGCTCGCCGGTCCTGCGCAGGAGGTCCTCGGCCAAACGCGGATCGCCCCGCTCGGCCAGGCAGACGGCGCGCCAGGCCCGGAGGCAGGGGTCGCCGGGGTACTCGGCAAGAGCGACGCTGAGGAGCTGCTCCGCGGCGACCGGGTTTTCGGCGAGAAGGCTTCGTTTCGCGCCGAGCAAGAAGGGCGCGACCAAGTGGGAGGCGAAGGCCTCGCGGGAGGCCAGCAGGCTCGTGATAATCCCGAGCCCGTCGTTGACCCTTCCGCCGAGAGGCAGCGGCAGGAGGTTGAAGAAGAGCGAGACGCCGATGGCGGCCGCGACCCCCTGTAGGGCGATCACGGGGACGAACTCAGTCTGCTGGAAGAGCCGTCCATCGGAAGCCAGGAAAAGGCCGGCGCCGGCCAGCAACTCGGCGCCGGGGCCCCACAAGTAAATCCACGCGCTCTTCCAGCGGACCCACCCGGGGGTGCGCGGAGAGGGTCGGACGTAGCCCTCGACGGGCAGGAACTTGATGCGGACCAGGGTCCCGGCGACCGAGAAGCGCCAGAGTTCGCGGCCGAAGCCCAGCGTGATCTCGGATACACGCCAGCCTACCGACACCGCCGCGAGCGCGTGCCCGAGTTCGTGGAGGACGAGCAGGGGCGCCCACGCGAGAAAGAACGCCAGCACGGCGACCTTGGCGTTGGCCGGACTGCTCACGACCTCGGCCGCGAAGAGGCCCAACAGGCCCACGAGGGCGAGCGCGCTCACGCGGCGCTCGGTCGGCGTCGCGGGCAGGCGCGGTCCGTAGCCCTCGAGATCAGCCATGCCCAAAGTCTACAAGAGGATCGCCCGGGACTGCTAAGAATTCCCTTCTCAAAGCCTGGCCTTCCCACCTGCCCAGAGGCGAGGGTTGGTGGGGGTCACAAATGCTGCTGTGGCGCGCCGCCCCCCATCCTGCCTTCGTTCCGCTTGCCTCGGTCTTGAGGGCTTCCGCGCCGCGAACAATCTTCGCGCCTGCAATGGCCAGATCGCTAAGGCTAAGGGCTCAGCACGCTCCGGCTCGCTTCCAACGACAAGCGCCCTGTCCAAGGACCAAAGACCGGCGACTAACCCAGAGCAATTGGTCGCCACAAAGCACAGCAAACCGCACTATCTCAAGCCCATCAGTTCTCAGGACTCGCATTGGGCTTGAGGACGGCAGCCTCGGCGGGATGGAAACCGGCCGGCAGCAGGGCCCGGTTAGCCGATTGGGAAAGATAGCCTTCGCCTGCGGCAAACTCGAAGGCAAAACGCTTCCCTGCCGCCCGGTCAAACACAAGGCGCGTCCCGGGAGGATACTCTACCCACCCGGCCGTTTCGTCGCCCTTAGCCCCGGCGGACGATGTCACGGCGTAAACCAGAAGAGGTCCGTTGTTCTGCGCGACGGCGACCGAAAGCCGGGCTCCCGTCCCCGAAAATCGTCCCGAAGCCAATCCTTTTCCGTCGCCCGGAACCGAGAATCCGCTGAGCCCAGCCGGAACCGGCCGGAACTCGCCGCTGCCGTCCCCGATGAGAACGGCGCCGGGACTGCCCCTCCAAAGTCCCGTTTCGGGTTCGCGCGTGAAAAGGTTTTGCGCCAAGACCAGATCGAGATGCCCATCCGCGTCCACGTCGGCCGCCACGCAGCCGAAGACGGGCGACGCCTGAGCGGGAACCGGAAGCGGCTTCCAGTGCAGTAGGGCCGACCCTCCGGTAGACTCGTTCAGCAAAAGCCCCGAGCGAAGCTCGACTGCCTCGAAGCGGTCCGCCTCTTCCAGACGGCGCTCGGAGTAAATCTCCGCCAAACCCGCGGAAGCGAACGAACGGTAGGAAGAGAACTTCCCGGCAATGAACGGCATGGCCGCCGAGGAACAACTCCGGCCCCGGATCGGCAAGAGCCCCTCTTTTCCGAACTTAGCTTCGACTAACTGAATCTCCCCAGCTCCGTCCATGTCCCCAGAAAACAGCACCAGCGGCTTGGTCGAATCGGGGCTGCCGTATTTCGTGTTGAGACCGGTGTTTCCCAGCGCGTAATCAATATCTCCATCTTCATCAAAGTCGCCCCGGCAGATGCTGTTCCACCACCCGGACAGCCGGGATATTCCCGCTTCCTCCGAACGGTCCCGGAAACGGCCTTCGACGTTCTCCAAATACACGGGGCTTCCCCATTCCCGCACGACCAGAAGGTCTAACCAGCCATCCCCATTCACGTCGGTGAAGATCGCGCCTGTGACGAGACCAACGCCCTTGAGCTGCGGCGCGGCGGCGCTTTCCCGGAAACGGATGGTTCCCACGCTCGACACATTCTCCCAAAGAAAGCTGTCGGCCGCGGCAGGATATCTCCCGGGAATGCACCGGGTCCCCAGGAAAAGATCCAGATCTCCATCGCCGTCGAAATCGGCCGCAGCCAGGCAGCTCGTGAATGCGGCTGTATCCGGCAAGGCTCCATCCGGAACCCGCTCGAAGCGTCCCGGATCAACTTGGCGGTACAGGCGGTTCCTTTGCGGAGGCGTCCCAGCCCTGAACTCGTTGGTGCCCGAGGCTACGAACAAATCGAGCCGTCCGTCTCCATCCGCATCGAACCACAGAGCGCCCATGTCTTCACAACCCGCGTCCGCTTCCCAGGGACCGGGCGCGACCTGGTGTCCAGAAGGCGCACTCAGAAGGAGCGTGCCGGACTGAGAGGACGCGCCCCCCATCCAGATGTCGTCGACGCCGTCCGCGTTGACATCCGCGACGGCAAGGCCCGGGCCAAGCTGCGAGAGCTTGCCGGGGAGCAACGGCTGAGAGGCGTAGTCGTTAAAGGGGGACTCGCGGTGGGAGACCAAGGTGGAAAGGGCCAGGTCTATCTCGAACAGACGCTCCGGATCCGGGTCTGGATCTGGCGACGCGCGGCGCCCGTTTTGCGCCTCATAGGTCAGCGTGTGGAGATATCCCGCGGGTAGATCTCTGAACTCCTGCCGGCATCCGTCCGGCCAGCGAACCGTCAGACTCCGGAGCGTGCGGGCTTCTCCCAGTCCCAACTGAATGCGGGGATCGTTGGAGGAAAGGAATCCGGTGTGAGGATTGTGGTAGCGATAAAGACGCAGTCCCCGGTCCGTTTCCGCAACAATCTCCGCACCGAAAGCGTGCGGATTCCCGCCAGGCATGCGCAACTGGAGCGCCATGCGCTGCGCGCCGGCCGGCGCAGCGCGGTTGCGATAGATCGATACGGCATCATCCAGATTGGCCACCACCAGATCCGGAAGACCGTCGTTGTCCAAGTCGCCCGTTGCGGCTGCATACGACATCCCTTCGTCATCCAGTCCCCACGACGCGCTGCGGTCCGAGAACAGCAGCTCGCCTTCGTTCCGAAAAGCCAGGTTCCTCTCGAGCATCGGAGGCGTGTCCCGGTACAGATCCCATTCGGACTTCCCAATCAATTCGCGGGCTCCAAACGGGATGTCCGCATCGGAGAAATTGCGAGCCATTCCGTTTGAGAGAAACACGTCTTCGCGTCCGTCCGCGTCGAAGTCTGCAATCTGGACCGCCCAGGTCCAGTCGCTCGCCGCCAGGCCGGAGAGATACGCAGTCTCCATGAACATGCCTCCCTGGCTGTTGATGAAGACCGTGTTGCGCATCGTCTGTCTCGGCCAACCGTTCTCCATCAGCCATCGGTGCTGGCCCATGTCTCCCATGTTGATCTTCGCCTTGTAGTGGGTGGTTGCGGCCATATCGGCGCTGATAAAGTCCGGCCACCCGTCGTTGTTCAAATCCCCGGAGTCCGCTCCCATGGACGACCACGTGCAGTAGGGCATGACTTCGGCTAAACACTCGCGAAACGTGCCGTCGCCCTTGTTGCGATAAAGGCGATCGGGATCCGTGAAATCATTGCCGATGTAGAGGTCCGGAAATCCGTCCTGGTTGTAATCCCACCAGGTGACCGACAGCCCGTGCCCTATGCCGCTGATCCCGGCCGCCTCGGTGACGTCGGTGAATACACGATAGCCCTCCCTCTGCCCGTCATTGCGAAACAAGACGTCCGGCTGCCCATAGGAATCCATTTCGAAGTCGTTAGGACCCCTCTGCCGAAGGTGATAGTAACGCTGAAAGTCCGGCAGAACCACGGGCTTCCCATCCACGATCTTAAATGGGGGAGTTTCCGGCCGTCCGCCCGGGCGGTAGAAGCGGTTCGTAAGCACATACACATCGAGATCGCCGTCCCGGTCGAAATCGGCAAAAGCCGCCATCTGACTGGCTCCGCTAAAGTCCAAGCCGTAAGCAGCCGCCTCCTCCGTGAACCGGACCACGCCATCGGGCACAACGTGGTTAATGTAAAGCTGGTTGGGCGAGTCGTAATTGCACACGTAGATGTCGAGATCGCCGTCCGCGTCGATGTCGACAAAAACCGCGCCGCTGCCCCAGCGGCCGTCTCCGTCGACGCCGACGCCATTCTTCCGGTGGAAGCGGAGGGGCTGCTTCGGGTCCTGAAGATACAACCCATTGTCTTCCGGACCGCTGACGAAAAACAGATCAGGGAACCCGTCGAGGTTCACGTCTCCAATACAAACCGCGCCGCAGGCGAAGCCGGAGTAGTAAAGATAGTTTTGGGGATGGTCAGGAAGCAGCGGATTCCGGAAATCGACGCCGCTCTGCTCCGGGGACAGTTTTTCGAAAGCGAGATCCTCGAGCGGCGAGGGAGCGGAGAGAGGGGTGGAGGTGATCCCCGCCCACGCAGCGCAGGGAAACACAAGGTGCAATGCCGCGAAGGGCACAACGGCGCGGAGGGTGCTCATTGCAGGCAACCTACCAAGCTCCGGCCGCGAAGGCAACCACAGCGGAGCAGCATGCTCCCGCTGCCCAGCCTCGGAAAGCCCAGCCCGTCGTCCCCGTCAAAGCATCTCCGCGTTACGCGCCCCCGCCGCCGTAAGGACGCGAGCGCATCGCTAAGATCCCCAGACGGCTATCTACTCGTCAGAGACCCGGTAGTACCCCTCGTCGAGAATCACCCGGGAAGCTTCCGTGTCTGTAAATATTCCACTCGTGACTCCGTTGGCGATGTCGTCAAACGGATCGCTCATGCTCGGCGAATACTGCACCGCGTGCGATGCGCCCTCGTCCGCAGCCGGCCAAGTCAGGACTATCGAACCGTCCGGATTGCGCACGATGCTGTAAATCCAGAACTCCGCTTCAGGCGGTTCGACAGCACCTGGTCTGGCCGCCTCGATGATGACTGGATTGAATTCCGCAGGCAGTGCGCCATTGTCGTTGGCCCCGTAATCCCCAGGAGCCGCGCTCCTATACACTTCTGCGCCCGCGCCGCCGCCGCGCTCATACATCAAGAATTCCAAAGTGTGAATCCCTGCCGAGAGCTGCAACGTGGCGAACGTATTGTTCCGCCCGCGAGGCGGCCCATACACCAGCACCTGCTCATTGGGGGTCCCGCCGTCGATGATCAGCTCGCCCCCGTCGTCGGTGTTGAAGCCAATCCCCCACATGCCTGTTGCCGGAATCTCGAAAAGACCGGTCGCATGCAAGACGAAGTCATCGGCGACGCCGCCGTGGAAGAGAATGTCTCCCGGCACCATAGCCGTGTCCGTCTCGACATCCGTGAAGTTGATCGTCTGATCGAACGTCGTAGTCTCCGTCCCGGGAATCACGCCATCGCGAAGATTCCTCGCGGCATCGAGGGTAGCGATCTGGCCGCCTGTGCTCGCGATCGTTCGCACGATAAAAGTCGCGGGAAAATCTGCGGGGTCCAAGGGGTCCGATCCGTTGTCGATCTCCACCTTATCGGTGAAACCGTCGCCGTCGGTGTCGGCCAGGTTAGGATTCGTATTGTGCGTGTTCACCTCGTCTCCGTCGGACAATCCGTCGCCATCCGTGTCGGGATCGCGCGGAAGCGTCCCGTAGACGAAAATCTCGTCCCAATCGTTCAATCCGTCGCCGTCGGTGTCCGCATTCTCGCGATCGGTGCCGTGCTCCCGCTCCTCATCGCAGTCGGTCAGCCCGTCTCCATCGGTGTCCTGCTCCGGAGGATAGGGACACTCCGTCTCGCCACATTCCAACGCGTCGTTGAGAGTGAGCATGCCGCCGGCAGGCGGCGCCTGCTCCGGACTGAACCCGACGGTGTTCACCAAGTCGTCTGGCGTCAGATCCATGTTTCCGAAGACTCCGTGGAGGCTGAACAGGATGCTTCCATCCGGGCCGATTCCTCGCAGGTCGCGAACCGCAAGCGTTTGGTCCAGCACCAGTGTGAAGATGTTCGCCTGAATGTCCAGGTTGCCGCAGAACTGGGTGTCCGCCTCCACATTCAGCATCCCCCCCACCATCAGGAGTCCGCCTTCTCCTGTGCCGAGCAGGGCGCTGGCGGTGGCGAGCGTCACCCTCGTGCCGACCATCGTGCTGTCCCCTTTCAGCGTGCTCCCAGCGCCGCCGAGAATGAGGTGACCGGAGGGAGTCTCCTCTGATCCACCCACAATCGTAATCCCATCCGAGCCGGACAACCGGGAATTCAGAGTCAGGGTGGAGATGCCCACGGCCACCGTGCACTCTCCCAAAAACTCGATCGTGCCGCCGAGCGTGTTGGAAGCCGTCGATTCGATCGTCGCGCCGCTGATCACCAGGTTGGCTGACGCCGCTCCCGTGTGATTCAGCGCCAGTTTCGTCCCAATCAGGATCAGGGAATCCCCCGCAAACGCGCCCGATTGAGACGTCAACGAATTCGCGATGCCCGTCAGGGCCACATAACTCTCTCCCGCCACAGGAGCCGTACCGCCCCACGTAGCTGGATCCATCCACGGTCCTGATTGCACCGCCTGAATCACATCCGGCCTCGAGCCCGCATCGTTCGGATCGGTGTCGAAGAAGGGATGCACCTCGATCGAGTCCACCACTCCATCGTCGTCGCTGTCGGGATTCGCTGGGTCCGTATTGTAAATGGTCACTTCGTCGAAGTCGCTCAGCGTATCTCCGTCGGTGTCCACCCGCCTTGGGCTGCTCCCATGGATGAACACCTCCCCACCGTCTTCCAGGCCGTCCCCATCGGTGTCTTTCAGGGTCGGATCGGACTTGTTGGCAAGTTCATCGGCGTCGCTCAACCCGTCTTCGTCGAAATCCCCGCTCCCGTCGCGGCTCAGATCGCCGAAGAACGCAATTTCCCAAATGTCCGGCAGGCCGTCGCCATCCGTATCCGGACTGCCCACGGGCGGATCCAACAGGGCGTCGAGGACGAGCTGTACGGCGTTGACCGTCGAATTGCCGCTCCCTCCCGCGTCCCAGAAGTTCAGGGTGACCACCCCTTCCACCGGCTCGACGTTGTCAAACCGGGCAAAGTTCCCCTCGCCCGGATTGGCGAGATCCGTCGTCGTCACCAAGGTGAACCCAGGATTGGGGTTGTGCTGGTCAGCGTTGAACTGCCGCATGTAGATGCGCTTATTGGACTCGACCTGATGGAACCCGACATCCGGGAACTCCAGCGGCCGCGCGACCGAGTAAATCAGCAGGGAATGCTTGCCCTCGGGCACACCAGTGAATGTGATCGTCGCGGGAGCCGCCTCGTCAGTCCCGCCCTCGACCAAACCGTTCAATACCTTAGCGTTCGTGTTATCGGTACCCGTTCCTGAGCCCCATGAGGCGGTTGTCACCCATTCCACCCGGATCCCCGTAGATTCGTTCTGGCTGTTCCGCAGATCCGCCTGAGAGCCGGCCGGGGTTCCGGCCCCAGCCGGAGGAAGGTTGTTCCAGTAGGCCTGAGGCTGGGAACCTCCAATCTCGGTCGCGGCCGCCACCGTGGGAGCGCCGTTGGCGCCCTGTCCGGCGAAGTTGATGCCGATGCTCACAGGCTGATCCGCCGGGTCGAAGAGATATGCCTGCGCCGGATCGCTCGCATGGCAGCCCTTGATTTCCACTGTGTAGACATCGCTCTCGTTTTCGGCGGAGACCGGTCCGGTGGTGTAGCGCGTCTGGACAGCGCCAGGGATCGGTTCCCCGTTCTTCAGCCACTGCACCGGCCACGGCCCGTTTACCCGGGTGAAGAACTCGGCTCCGGCGCCGGAGCCCAGCAACACCGGCGTGTCCACCGGATGCGTCAGGAAGTCAGCCTTGTCGCAGGGAGCCGACTCGCTGAAGGCAAGAAGCTCGATCTCCGCGTATTGCGTGCTGTTCGCAGTCGTGCCCTGGACTTCGGAAACTGTGAAACGGTAATGGAGATAGGATGTGCGGTTGTCGAAGAAATAGAAACGCTGCGTCTCAAACCGGGCCGTCCAGGGCGGAACCTGCGAGTTTTCGTACAACACATCCCAATTCCCGCTATCCCACCCGGGAGCCTCGTCGTTGGACCCCTCCAGCAGAATCACCAGCGGATCACGTTCCACTGCGTCATTCGCGGACTGGATGCTGAGTCCCACAATCCGGGTCGCGCCCACGGACGGCGACACGACGAAGCCGGATGGAACCGGATCGGCGCCCGTCGTATCAAAGTTCAGGTATTTGGTCGGTTGGTTGTCGATCGCATTGGGGCCGGTCTCGGATCCCGGGCTGTTGGTCGAGCTGCCGGTCAATGGATCTCCAGGCTGAGTCACATCCACCGGGGCCGATCTGCCCAGCAGTTCCACTTCGGCGACCTGCATGCTGTTTGCAGTGGTTCCCTGCACCTCGAGGACCGTCCACCGGTAATGCAGGTAGGGAGCCTGTTCCTCAAAAATGAAGGTCTGTGTCTGAAACCGGTCCATCCCCGGAAACAGCGCCGTCCATGGCTCGATGGCGTTATTTTCGTAGATCACCGTCCAGGATCCGGAACTCCAAGTAGGAGCCGCGTCATTGGAACCCTCCAGCCGCACCCATTTCGGATCCCTCTCGACCGCATCGTTGGCCGACTGAATGGTCATGCCGAGAAGCACCGTGCTCCCGATCCCGGGCGTAACGACAAAGCCCGAGGGGACGGGGGCCGCGCCTGTAGTGTCGAAGTTGAGATACTTGGTGGGCTGACCATCAATGGCGTTCGAACCCGTTTCAGACCCGGGGCTGTTGGTCGAA
>DATKCT010000051.1:0-11894 GCA_035513055.1 Verrucomicrobiales bacterium
TGGACCTGATCCAGCGCGGCCACACCGGCCTCGAGATGAGGGACGGCGTGCTGTGGTTCAACCCCGAGCTGCCGCGCGAGTTCGCTGGTGTCCGCATGCGCATCCGCTACCAGGGACACTGGCTCACAGTGACCGTGACCGGCGACACGCTGACCGTCTCTTTCGACCGTGGCCGCTCAGGCGCCGCCAAGGTCGGGTACCGCAGCGAGGTCCACCAGATGGACCAGGGTGAAACCTGCGAGTTCGCAATCCAGAAGCCTCAGCGTTAGGTGCAGGGGTTCGGAATGGAAGTGGTCGCCTTCGACAGCGAGCCGAGGGACGAGCTTTCGAAGAAGTACGGCTTCCCCTTATGTCTCCTCGAGGAGCTTCTGCAGGCGCGAGGATGCCGAGCGGCTCTACGAGGCAGAAGCGTGAGCCGGTCGCGTCCATGAGCCCTTTGATGCTCGCGCTCGCCGGGGGCCTCCCGATCGCCGTCGTGTTTGCGCTCCTTGTGGGGCTTCGAAGAAAGAATTCGGTACCAGTGTGCAAATCTTGACTAAAGCTTTGAACCCCCCCCAACCCTCGCCTCTGGGCAGGCGGGAAGGCCAGGCTTTGAGAGAGAAGCGAATTCCTGCAGTAAAGGAGTTTTCCATGCGGTTCGTGTCGTGTTCTGCTCTAGCGCTGGTCCTCGGGCTATCTCACGCAGGCCGATGTTGCGCACAGAGTGACATCCATCCAAAGGACCGGTTCGCGATCGAGGCGTTGTACAAGTCGGGTTGGGAGCCCTTGGAAAAAGGGAATCTGGGGCTGGGAAACAACGGGCGTGTCGTGAGCCTGGAGTTGTACGGGCCAGAAGGCGTGGAAGTCACGGACAAGTGGCTGCGGTCTCTTCGCGACCTGCCCAAGCTGCGGGCCTTGTATCTCCGCCGCGCTAAGATCACTGACGCCGGGCTGGCGGAGTTGACTGGCCTGTCGGATCTCCGGGAGTTAAGCCTTTCGGACACCTCGATCTCGGATGAAGGCCTCAAACACATCGCTCGGCTGTCCGATCTGCAATGGTTGGAGGTGACCGGCACCCGCGTCACCAAGGCTGGCCTGAAAACGCTGCGCGAGAAAATGCCTCGCCTCGTGATTGTGGGCGAGCCTTGAGGCGGTCGCTCAAATCACGAGGCTCGTAAGGCGCCTAACAATCCGCTGCAACCAGTTCGGACTGAAGTTCAACGAGGAGAAAACGCGGCTGATGCGCTTCGGGCTGCCGTTGCGTGGCGGCGGCGCGGGAGGCGGAGGCAAGCCGGAGACATTCGACTTCCTCGGCCGGTTCCCCGGCCGCATCGAGCAGGCTCGACCCTCCCCGGAAAGCGGTGGCAAGCCACAAACGCTCCAAAGGCTGCCCTGTCAAATTGGTCGAATTGTTGCGTCTTTATGGAATGCGGAAGTCTTGCTTACGCTTTGCGGTGGCCGAAGCCTTGCTTCGGGGGTGGTGTGAGAGAAGGCGATTCCCTGTTATGGGCTTCCTCCTGCACGCGGGATTCCTGGTGTTACTGGCGACCCTTGTCAGCCAAGAAGCCGGGGCGAAACCTCCTGGAGGAGTTGGGCCGCCTGCTGGGCCGCTTGCGCGGGCGAAACCTCCTCGAGCTTGAAGAACTTCCTGGCGAACGAATGAAAAAGAGAAGAATCTCACAAAGTCCTTATCGCTGATCTATACTCACGACTCCAAGGAACCGCAGAAACGCGACCGGGTTGCCGCTCTCATGAAACGTCTGTGGCAAAATGGCTCCGGACGCCTCAGCTACCAAGTTCTCCAGGAGTTTTACGTCGTGGCGACTCGCAAGCTGAGCCCCGGCTTGGAGCCGGCTGTTGCGAGAAAAGAAGTCGGCGAACTCCTCGCATGGCGTCCCGCCCTGATCACCTCGGCGGTACTCGAGACCGCTTGGCAGATCGAAGACTCCTGGAGGCTCTCTTGGTGGGACAGCCTCATCGTCGCCTCTGCACTCGATCTCGTGAGCGCCAGGTCACAGTTGGAGACGCTCAAACGTTAGCCGCCCGCGAATGGAACGAGCGACTCCTGGCCACCATCC
This sequence comes from Verrucomicrobiales bacterium, assembly GCA_035513055.1. Taxonomy (GTDB): domain Bacteria; phylum Verrucomicrobiota; class Verrucomicrobiia; order Verrucomicrobiales; family DEV007; genus DATKCT01. The sequence continues at coordinate 2,058 of DATKCT010000051.1, forward strand.
GGGGAAATGTGCCCGATCCGCCCGGCCACGCCCGCAACCTGTTCCATACCGCGGCTGCCATGTATGGAGCTTGGACCGCGTATGACCCCACGGCGATCGGCTATCTCTACAACGAGAAAACTGTCCCGGTCCCCGAAGACGTCGAGGCGGCGCGGCACGAAGCAACCAGCTACGCGGCCTATCGCGTAGCTAATGCAACACCAAACTCTTGATTCCGTTTTGTGGCTGTTCTCGGAAATCGCACTTAGGGTGCATGCCCTATGCCGACGATTGCGAATTTGGTCCGCTTGGCCCTTGACTCGCCGCCCTCTCCCCTTTTCGCTACCCGCCTCAGTTGTGTGCCGTTTGCGAAATACGTAGACAAAACAAGTTTTTCGAAAGTGGGAAAATTTGCTCGCTTCGCTCGAGTTTTTTTAGAATCGCGGCCCTCTTTTCCCATTTCTGCGTTGCTCGGCGGTCGCTGAGCTGGAAACTGCTTGTCTCTCCCGATACGAGCCCGGCCCCCGGACGAGGGATTTCCTGTCAGATCACTTTAACGGATTACGCTACTTACGCCCCATGTTCACCCGAATAGAGAATCTCCTGGAGCCAGCGGTCTTGAGCGAGCTGGTACCGCGGCTGGAGTCGCTGACCTGGGAAGACGGAGCGCGCACCGCGGGCGCCGCCCGTACCCGCAAGAGCAATCAACAGCTCACCCCCGCGACACCTGCCGCCGTGCCTCTGTTGCAGGGGATGATCAAGCGGATCATGCAGAACGCCCGGATTCGCGCCTGGGCGGAACCGCGGCGTATCGCCCGAATCATGTTTTCCCGCTACGGCGAAGGAATGTTTTACGGGAGTCACAACGATGCCGCCATCACCCATTTTCACCCGCAGCCCGCGCGCGCGGACATTTCCTTCACGGTCTTTCTCAACGATCCGGAGGCCTATGGCGGAGGTGAACTCGTCCTCGAATCACCCTTGGGGGAATTGAAGGCCAAGGAATCGGCCGGGAGCATCGTCCTCTACGACACCGGGCTCCGGCACCGCGTGGAGCAGATCACCAGCGGGTGTCGTCTGGTGGTAGTGGGATGGATCGAAAGCCTGGTGCGATCGCCCGAGGCGCGGGATGTCTTGCACGATCTGACCTCCGTTTTGCAGAGTGCCAGTTACCGGGAATTCGAGGGTGAGGAGGCCATTACCCTGCGCCGGATCCGGGCGAACCTCCTGCGGATGTGGAGCGAAACCTGAGACCCAGCCGGCCTGCGAGAGAATGGACCATGGACGGTAGGATATGAGCCAAAGAAAACTGTTCCTTATCGGCTGGGACGCCGCGGACTGGAAAGCGATCACGCCGTTGCTCGACGCCGGCAAGATGCCCAACCTGGAACGGTTGGTGAACGAGGGCGTGATGGGGAACCTGGCCACGCTGCATCCGCCGCTCTCTCCCATGTTGTGGACGTCGATTGCCACCGGGAAACGTCCCTACAAACACGGGATCTACGGTTTTTCCGAACCGGACCCGGCGACGGGGGGCATCCGGCCCATCACCAATCTCTCCCGCAAGACCAAGGCCCTCTGGAACATACTCAGCCAGAACAACCTGAGGAGCAACGTGGTGGGCTGGTGGCCTTCCCATCCTGCGGAGCCCATCCGCGGAGCCATGGTATCTAACTTCTACCAGCGCGCCGAGGCTCCGGTGGGAAAACCCTGGCGGATGCGGCCGGGTACCATTCATCCCGCGCGGTTGAAGGAAGAATTGGCGGCCTTGCGGCTGCATCCCGCGGAAGTCGATCCCGAAGTGCTCCAGCTCTTCGTTCCGGAGGCGGCGGAGGTAGATCAGAAAAACGATCGCCGTCTGGAGAATCTGGCGCGGATTATCGCCGACACCGTGGGAATCCACAACGCCGCCACGTGGCTGCTTCAGAACGAGCCCTGGGACTTCATGGCCGTCTATTACGACGCCATCGATCACTTCGGGCACGGGTTTATGAAATATCACCCGCCGCGGAGGGAGTGGATTAGCGAGCAAGACTTCCGCCTCTACAGCCAGGTCATCGAGGGCGCTTACCGCTACCACGATCTCATGCTCGGCGTGCTCATGCACCTGGCCGGGGAAGACACCTCGATCATGCTCATCTCCGATCACGGCTTTCATCCCGACGCCCTGCGGCCAGACCGTATTCCCATCGAACCTGCGGGCCCCGCCGCGGAGCACAGCCCCTTCGGGATTTTCGTCTGGCGCGGCCCCCAGATTCGCGCGGACGAGCGGATCTTCGGTGCGACGCTGCTCGACGTGGCGCCGACGATCCTCCATCACTTTGGGTTGCCTGTGGGAAGGGACATGGACGGAAAAGTCCTGGTGCAGGCCCACGTGACGGCCCGGCCACCGGAGACCGTGGAATCGTGGGACCTGATCGACGGTGAAAGCGGGAGACACCCGCCGGATATGGCCTTGGACGCCTCCGAGGCCAACGAGTTGCTCCATCACCTGGTGGATCTGGGATACATCGAGGAGCCGGATGAAGACCGGGAAAAGGCGCGCCAGCGCACCGTCAACGAACTGCAGTACAATCTCGCCCGTTCCTGCATGGACGGCGGCCGGCACAAAGAAGCGGAGCGGATTTTCCGGCACCTCTGGGAGGCAGAACCGCGGGAGCATCGCTACGGCGTGGGACTCTTCAATAGTCTGCTTGCCCTCTCCCGTAATGCGGAAGCCCGGGAGGTTTTGGAAACAGTAATGGAAAACAAAAAGAAGTTTGCTGGGGAAGCCATGGTCGCCTTGCGCGATTTCCGCGAGGCGCACAATGAAATCGAGCGCAAGGATTGGAGCCGGAAGGAGCAACTTGAGCTGCGCCGCTTGACGGCGGAATCCTCGGTCAACCCGGCCTCCCTGGCTTTGCTGGAGGGGCGCCTCCTCCTGCAGGAAGGGCACTACGCCGCAGCCATTCGGCGGCTCGAACAGGCGGGAGAGCGCATGAATTCGGAATCCCGCATAACCATCCTCAATCTGCTGGCCTACGCCCGGATCCGGTCGCGGGATCTAAGCGGCGCCATAAGGGACTTCCAAAAGGTGGTGGAACTGGATCCCTCCAATGCGACGGCGCACGCGGGGCTCGCTCAGTGTTATCTGCGCCGGGAGCGTTTTCGCAAGGCGGCGGACGCTGCCATCAACGCCACCACCCTGCTCTATTTCCAACCACAGACGCACTACCATTTGGGCATGGCCCTCCAACGGCTGGGTCGTTGGGAGAACGCCGTCCAAGCGTTCAAAGTGGCGGTTTCCCAGAGCCCGGCGCTGCCCGACGCGCATCGCCGTTTGGCGCGGATTTACGCCGGTCCTCTCAACCAGCCGGAGAAGGCCGGCGAGCACCGGGAACGGTTCCGGTCCAGCAAAACGTTGCTGCGCAGCCTCCGCCGAGGTCGCTACGCGACTGCGGAGAGGGACCTAGAGGCAAACCCCGCTGCAGAATCGGAGGCGGATTCCGTTTTGGATGGGGAACCCGAGGGTCAGCGCGCCGAATTGCCGGTGCTGCCGCCGTTTGCCATCGGGGAGTCCGTGCAGATCGTCACCGGATTGCCCCGCGCGGGAACATCCATGCTCATGCAGATGCTTGTCGCCGGCGGGCTCGAGCCCCTCCGCGACGACCAGCGGCCGCCTGACGAGAACAATCCCCGCGGCTACTTCGAGCTTTCCAAGATCAAAGGGCTGGCCCGCGACGCCGCCTGGCTCGGTCCTGAAGGGCGGGGAAAAGTGGTGAAGATAGTGGCTCCACTCATTCCTTTGCTCCCGCGGGATCTCCGCTGCCAGGTGGTGTTCATCCACCGGAACCTCGATGAGATTGTGGCCTCCCAGCAAGCCATGCTGCAGCGCCTGGGCCGGTCCGGGGCCGGCCTCGATGCGCATCGCCTCAAGTGGAATCTTCGCCAGCAGGTCCTCCAGGCGCGGCGCCGCTTGCACACGCTAGATCAGGCGCGGGTGCTCGATCTGCGGCACGCCCAGGTTTTGGCGGATCCCGCTGGCGTGGCCAAGCAGTTGGCGGCATTTTTCGGCTGCGGCCTGCAGGAATCGGAGATGGCGCAGGCCGTCGACGGCAGTCTTTACCGCATCCGTGCGGCAGAAGGGGAGACCAGCTAGATTCGTGCCAATCGCGGTTAATGACGCATTGTCTAGCAAGATTATTGGAAAAAGAGAAAAACTAAGAAGGGATTTTATGCGTTGACTCCGGGAAGCCCAACTGATTGGCTTCACCTTGACCTATGAAGCCATCGCCATCGCCATCGCGGAGACTCGACTCGAAACTGGCTCGCTATTCCGCCTTGGCGGGGGCCGCGGCCGCTTCGGCGCCCGCCGCTGACGCCGCCATCGTGCATGTGACCGGGATGCCGGTAAACGTCGCCGGTCCAAACGATAATGCTGTTTGGAACATCGACGGCATGGGCGGGAATGAATTCTTCTTCTCTCAGGCCTTCCAACAGATTTCCTTCCCCATATCGACCTATGTTTGCACGCAGACCGAAGGGCCGGAGACTTGTGTCGCCGGTACATTCGTCCAGACTGACACCGGCTTTTCAACCGTCGTCAATTTCCTGTCCTTCATTGGCAGCGAGTACGCGGGGCTCCTGACTGAAGGCAGCAGCAACACCATTGTGAGTGCGGGAGATAATTTCGATCAAAACGGATCGATCACGAGTTTTTCCGCTCCGGTCAGCCCGTTTGTGAATGGCCAACAGCTCGTGGGCTTTCAGTTCGGCGGGCCGGGCAACGTCAAAAACGGCTGGGCCAGCTTTACTGTGGGGCCGCAGAGCCTGGAGATCACGGAGTGGGCCTACGAGACCAGCGCCGGTGTGCCGATCACCAAAGGGATGATCCCGGAGCCCTCGTCCTTGGCCCTTCTGGCGGCCGGTGCCGCCGGGTTCGGCCTCTACCGGCGCCGCCGGCAAGAGGGCGATGGCCTCGCCGCGGAATAGGCTCTGGGCTGTCTTTCGCGGAACGTCTGAACCAGACCGTTCATAAGAAGGGGTCAGGTGTTTTTTATTTGCAACGAGGCTTCCACGTTGCCTCTTCACGCCGGGCATGCCGTCCCTCGGCCGCTGATACAATAACAAGCACCTAACTCCTTTCCGCAGGAGGACCGGGCGCTCGAGGGACTGCGGGGGGAAAGGCCTGATAACAGTTCACCAATCGAGTCGCCGGAGACCGTCGATAAAAGGCTGATGAAAGAGACCGCGAGATCCTGCGCGTGCTCGAGACGACGGAGGATAGCCGGATTCTTGGCAGCCAGCGCGGACACCGCGTTGGTGTCCATGATCATGAGCGGCGGCCGCCTTGCTGAGATTCCCCGAAGCCTTTTCGCAGTTGTTGAGCGAGGCCAGGGCGACGAGCCAACTGTCGGTCACCTGCCGGTGACCCGTGAGGCGGAGGTGCGGAACCTCGAGGTAAGACATCCCGTCACCCCAGAACTGGTGGCTGGGGTGGTCGTGGAGCGATTGCAGGGCCGCCCAAAAAGCCGCCGCGGCTGACTTATCCCTGGCAAACTGCATGTGCAGCCGCAGCAGAGTACCCTCGGTAACCGGACAGGTCGCGATGACATCACCTCGATTCGCGATGCGCCACCGTCGCACCCGCCGGTGGTACGGGTGCCCGGCAAGCACCGTTGCCACGAGGACGTTCCCATCCAGTAACCAGACCATCCCCGTTCCCTACCCAAGTGGGCAGCCCGATTCCCTGAACTGCTCGGCCACCCCTTCGTCCTCCCCGTCCAAAGCCGCCCGCACCTCCCCTTCCCCCAACTCCCCATCACACCGGCTCACCCGCAGCCCCAACACCGGGTCGAAATAGCTGTCTTCCCCAACTCCCCCATCTTCACCCGGACCGCCCAGGGGCTCGGATTCCACTCGCCGGCGCAACAGCGCCCCGATGGCTTTGCTGATCGACACAAGCCGTTCGCCATCCCATAGGCACGCGCCATCGCGTAGAGGTCGTCATCCAACGTTAAAGACGGTGTCCCGTCTGTTATGGGCTTCCTCCTGCACGCGGGATTTCTGGTGTCACAGATGAACGGGGATAGGTGGCTCTGCAGGCGCTGGCCTTGCGAAACGCCGGAGGCAGCGGGCTGGCCGTGAGTCTTCCGGCGACTGCTTCAGGCGCGGTCTCCGTGTCCCTGTCAAGAGTCTTGGTCGATGGAAACGGCGAGCAAGGCGTTCGGATCGAGGATCCCGGAGCCTCCAATGCGGGCATCGCTGTCGCCATTCACAATAGCACGATCTCAAACAACGGCTTCTCGGTGTCCGATGCCGACGGCGTGTTTGTAGGCGAATCAGGAGCAGGCAGCGTGCACGTCGCACTCAATGGGTCTCAATTGACGGGCAACGGGGCTGATGGTGTTGAAATCGATGAAAGCGGCGACGGATCCATCGTCTTCACGGCGACCGGCAGCATCTTCGAAGGTAACGGAAGCCAGGATCCCGGAGATCTCGAAGACGGGATGGATTTCGACGAAGCCGGCGAAGGCGATCTCGTGGTCGAGTTGAAAAACGTCAGCATCCGCGAGAATTCTCAGCAGGGAATCGATGCGGACGAAGCCGAAGGGGGCGAAGTGAATTTCCGCATCGTCAACTCCGAGGGTGCGGACCACCCCGAAGAAGGATTGAGCATTCGCGAAGAAGGGGACGGGGACACTGTCATCGACTTCATCGCCAGCGTGTTCAGCGGGAACGGAATTCCAGCCGACGACGACGGCGAACCGCAACAGACCGTGGATTGTGAAGAGGCGGATGACGGCGATCTTGTCGTGCATGTCGTCAACTCAGATTTCACGAACACCGGAGACGACGGGTTGAAAGTCGATGAATTGGACGGGGGCAACCTGTCGGTCGACATCAAGAACGCCCATTTCGACGCGAATGCGGACCGCGGTGTGGATCTGACGGAGGAAGGCGAAGGGAACCTCGAAGCAAATCTCGTCAACGTGTCCATCTCGGACAACGGCAAAGACGGGTTGAGAAGCCGCGAAAACGACGGCGGCGATCTGGCGGTAGACGTGACCAATGCGTCGATCAACGGCAACACAAACGATGCGGTGGAAATCCAACAGAACGACGCAGGCGATGGCTTAGTCGTCTTAACCCAGGTTCAGATTGCGGGCAACGGGGACGACACGCCAGACGTCTCCGGAGCGGACTTGATCGAAAAGTAACCGGCTCCCAGCCCGCGCGATTGCACTGCATACAGCGAAGCACCCGGTTCCCGTTGTCAACGGGAACCGGGTGCTCTTTTCCCAGTGGAATACGCGTTCTCCCGTGTCATCGCAGCAGCCGGCGTCCACGCATGTCATTGTCTCAGCCGGCATCCGCGCCGGCAAGGGCCTGTCACTGCTCACTGCTCACTGGTCACTGCTCACTGCTCACTGGTCACTGCTCACTGGTCACTGGTCACTGTGTCACTGGTCACTGGTTCAACGATCTGGCGGTAGGTCCTCATCGGGCGAAGCTCAGCCGGGATGGATCCCCTTTTCGGATGGTCAATCAGTTTCCTTGGACTCGAAATGCCCTTTTCCGCCTCCACGCTGAAAACAGGCGCCCCCCCCAGCAGCCTCATCTTGATCTCACCGACTATATCCCTCTTGCCTCGGACAGTCTCGATCACCTCGCCTCCCTCGCCTTCAGCCTGCGCGAATGGGCTTGCGCAAGTCCTGCCATTTCTCTAGGAATCGAAACAACGCCCAACCGATGACGGCGATTCCCTCGAAACTCAGCCCGATTGGCCATGATCCCGCGTATTCTCCTTCCGCCGCTCATCGTTCTCATCGGCTCGAGCGTTTCCGATGCCCAACAACTGCGCATGTCCACCGAAACCCTCCTCCGGGTAAAACAGGCCGCGGTCTATATCAAAGTGGGTGAGGAACATTCCTTCGCCGGAGGCACCGGTTCCGGCTTCGTCTTCCGCCGCGAAGGCGAGTACGCCTACATCGCCACCAACGAACACGTCGCCGGCGGGATGCGCAACTTCGGATTCACCGAGGAAACCGGCGAGCAAAAGGAACAACCCATCGAAATCGTATTCGAGAGCGGAACGTCTCAGGAACTCACCGTCGCCGCGGAGCGCCTCGTCCTCGACGCCGATTTCGACCTCGCCGTACTCCGGGTCAAGATGGATCCTGACCGCATCCCTCAGCCGGTCAATCTTACCTCCAGCGAAACGCTCACCGAAATCCTGCCCATCTACTTTTTCGGATTTCCCCTGGGCCGGACCCTCTCGGTAGACGACGAAAACCCCGCTATTTCCGTCGGCCAGGGCTATGTCTCGAGCGTCCGCAAAGACAAATACGGCACCACAGCCCAAATTCAGATCGATGCCGACCTCAATCCCGGCAACTCCGGCGGAGCCGTCACCGACGCAAACGGAGATCTCGTCGGCGTCGCCGTATCCGGCTTCGGCGGCACCAACATCAGCTTCTGTATCCCCGCTCAACAGCTCCGGCAGGTTCTCGCCGGCAAAATCAGCAACGTCGAGGTCAACCAAAAATTCGACGCCGACGCTCTCAAGTCCGCCTTCACCTTCAAATCGCATGTGCTCGATCCCCTCGGACGCGGCATCGAAGGGGTGACCCTCCTCGCCACCCCTGCCGTCGAAGAAGAACGCGCCGAAATTCGCGCCGCTCGCACCGACGACGGATCCTGGAGCGCCATCAAACAGAACATGCGCGAAGTGCCTCTGGAGCTGAAGGACAACGAGAAAGGCCAACGCGTCGCCGAGGCTGTGTTCGAGCTTGAAGGGAAAAGGAACGACACCTGGATCGTTCAAGCCCGTTACGCCTATAAGGACGGAACCGACGCCTACAGTTCTCCGGGCGAAATCGCCTTGGGCGGAACCATCGAAGGCGGCATGCGTCCCGGCGTCCGCACCGAGGAAGGCGAAGACCCCGAGTTGAACCGCAGTGGAGCCAACCTGCGCGGCTCCCGCCAACGCCTCGGCAAAGGCCTGTTCTCGTCCTTCGAGATCGACCTCGACGCCAGCCAACTCCTTCCTGTGCTGGCCTGGTCCAAAGATCATCGCGCCATCTATCCGGTGCAAAGCGACGGCACGATCCGCCGTCTTGAAGTCCCTTCCTGCGTCGAGGATCGCAAGGTAGCCCTCGGCGAACCCTGCAGCGGCGCCGCGTTGTCTTCCGCGGCTCTGCTCGTCCAAATGCGCGACAAACCGGAGATCAGGCTGCTCAGTCTCAAGACGCTCGACACCCGGAAAACCGTCGAACTCGCCGAAGTGGTCTCCCTCACCGCTTCGCCAGCCCATGGCTACGCGGTGGTCTCCACCAACGCGGGAACTTCTCTGGCTATTCTCGATACCGCCGAAGCCACAATCCTGCGGACCTATGCCGCCGGAGATTTTCCCGGGATCGAATCCTTCGGAACGCCCACTTTCACATTTGATGGAACCTACCTCCTCACCATCAGCGGAGACAGCGCGCATCGTTTCGCCTTCGCTGAGGGCGAACTCGAGCACGAAGCCGCGGGTCCGGCCATCTTCCCCGATCCCATCCGCATCGATGTCAGTGTCGACTCGAAGTATTTCGCGGCGCCTTGCCGCGGTGGAAATCGCGCCGCAGCCGGTGGTCCTGACCTGCCGGCTAAAGGCGCCTACCTGTTCCGGGTGGACGATCTCGACAAACCCCGCGTGGCGCTCGACGCGCCGGGAACCCGCACTGTCGGTCCAGACATTCAGGAAGCCCTTCTTTACGCCCACGACTCCAATCACCAGCTCCTCATCTTCGACGCCAAGGGCGGCCTTCAGGAGAGCATCACGGTCGATGCCGGCGCGGAGACCCGTCAGATGCTCGTGCACCCCGCCGGCAAAGT
>DATKCT010000052.1:0-59405 GCA_035513055.1 Verrucomicrobiales bacterium
CTCGTTGGTGTCGAGGTGAGGTCTGGGTGCGCTGCTTGGGAGCCTTAAAACGCAAGGCTCGTGGTGGCAGCGGATCGCCGGGGAGCTATGGGCCGCCAGCGGTGGAGGCAGGCGCTAACGTATAGCTGGTTAGCAGAAAACAGCGGTGTGGCGGGTTCTAATATGCCCTGTCCCCATCCATGATTTTTTGGCTGGCGCCAAGGAAATTGCTTTTTCAACCCCGTCGCTCGGTCACCGCGCATCGCCCTGGGATGGAGGGGGTGCAGCTTCCGGACAACTGCAATGAATTTCGAGTTCGGACCCCTCGCCAAAACCCCTTTCGGCATGACTCCAATCAAAACTCCATAATTCCCAATCACTCTGAAAAGCGCGGCATATCTGATTGATAAATGCAAGAAGTTTTATATTAGCGAACCTGCGCCGTTCAGTAATAGAATCCTTGAATGAATGAAATCATGGTAGGCGACGCACTCTGAAATAGCCCCATGCGGACTGCGGAAGAGCGACATTCTCGGTCGTGGCCTGGCCTTTGGAAGGGATATCTGATTGCACGGTGTTCCAAGTTTCGAGGTCCTGGGAAGCTTCAATGGCGAAAATGTCGTTCGGATCGGAGGTCCAAGTGAGGGCAGCGATGCCATTCTCGTCTGTGACGGCCCATCTCGTAATGCGTAGCGAAGAGGGAGTCCCTCCTGGCTCGGATAGGGAAAGCCGGCAACTGACGATGGCCGAGCCCGAGGCGGTGACGCCTCCGGCTGCCTCAACTGTGTAGTCGCTGTTGACGATCTGGTTGGGTCCCGTCGTGTCTTCGGAGGCCTGAACGGTGAAGGAGACCTCGCCGGCCTCCGCTCCAGCATCAAGCGCGCCTGGGGAAAAGACGACCACGCCGTCTTCCAACCTTCCGCCGTGGCTTGCCGACAAGAACGTGGTGCCTTCGGGGAGCGGGTCTCGCAGGACGACATCCTCGCGGGCGATGGCTCCTCCACTGTAGCGAAGGGTGTAAACGATCTCGCCGCCCGCTTCATAGCTGGCTCCAGCGCTCTTACTCACCACGAGTGCGTCGCCGTCGTCTTCGAGAATGGTTCCGAAGGCGGGGTAGTCTTCCTGCTCGGCATTGACCGCATTGCTCAGGTTGAACCAGAAACTCTCATTACGGCCCTCGTCCTCACGGTCCCCCAGTATGGTGACGGCAACCGTTTTCAAGGTTTCGCCTGGAGCAAAGATCAAGGTCCCGCTGACCGGCTCGTAATCTTCACCCGCGGTGGCGTGTAGGTCCTTGGTTGCGTAATCCACGCTCACCGGAAGTACGGCCCGACTGCTCAGCTTGATGGGGAAAACGATTTGTGTCGTTCCCTCGTGACCTTCGACGACCTCCAGTATCAGGAATCCGGGGTCAGCCTTGGCAAGGCCGACGGTGAGTTCGACATCCGTCTGGACCGTCACATTGTTATCTTCGAAGTCGGTATCAAATCGCTCGCAATCCTGCACTGTGAACGTGTGGCGCAAGGTGCTGGGCAGATCGACTCTCATTTGTAGACGGACGGTCGCGCTTGCACCGGCCTCCAGCGTGCCGAGAGTGCAAATCCATCCGGCAGGCGTCAGCACGCAATCCCCGGCGGACGAAGTCGCCGAGATCGCGGAGAAGACGGGTGGATCGATGCGCTCGAAATCGACGTCGTACTGAAGGAGATTAGTCGTGAGCACAACCTTGGATGAGGCTGCGTCCGCAAGATTGGTCGCTTTGATGTCGTAGGTGAGCACCTCGCCGGGAGCGAGCGCCTCGGGAGTGGCCTCGACTTCCAGGGCCAGATTGCCCGAGGGGATCGGTAGATTGGGTCCATAGCTCGCCGGCGGCGCGCCCCCCTGAATGCGCGCCAGCGTTAGCCCCGCCGTCACGATGCCCCCGTTGGGCTGGATGGCGAGACCGGCTCCCCCAACACTGTTGTCAAACCGGGCGACTCCCTCCGCACCGAAGGCGGGGTCCGGCGAGCCATCGGGCAGGAGGCGGATGATGAAGAATTCCCTCCTCCCTCCCTCCGGCCGCGTGCGACCGGAGACGAGGGCCGTTCCGTCGAGCAGCGCCGCCACGGCCGTGCCGCTCTCATTGTCCCCGAGGTCGATCGAGAACCGGCCGCCGTCTCCGAAACTGGGGTCGAGGCCACCTTCCGGAAGCAGGCGGGTGAGTTGAAGCTCGGCTTCACCATCGCCAACGGTGCTTGAGCCGACGACAATCTTGCCGTCTTCGAAGACGGACGAAGGACCGGCGGCGTGGGAAGAAAACCCCGCGACGCCGAAAGAGGGATCGGGCCTCCCGTTGGCAGTGAGCCGCAGCAGCCGCCGCTCATTGCCCCGCCCGGCACTTACGAGAACCTTGCCGTCAGGCTGAATCGTGAACCTGGAGAAGAAGTCGCCATTGGCGTAATACATAATGGACTTGGAACCCCCTTCCGAAGGATAACCTTGGAGATAGTGGTTGATAGGCGGGCTATCTCCGTAGCGAACCGATGCTGACAAAAGCATTTCGCCGTGCGCTCCCAGGATCCCGTCGTTCACTCCCTCGGCCGAATGGGTCCAGCCGCCATAGTTTGCCAGGGAAAGCCACCGCCCATCCTCGTCGAAGGAGGGATCGAAGCTACCGTCCGGGAGCAGCCGTGCCATCATGTAGTGAGTGGGTTGAAACGGGCCGTTGACGCTGCCAAAGACTGCGATCCTGCCGTCCGATCCGACCCGCAGGGCGGCAAGATCGATGAAGCGATGATAGGGCGGGATATCGCCGCCGGTGTTGCTATACATCCCCAGCACATCGTCGAAGGCAATGGTCACGGTGCCTTCCTCGCCAAACGCGGCATCGAGAGTCCCTTCCGCCGTGTAACGCGCCACCACAAAGACATTCGTCGCCGTGCCGCCGGCGATGAGCCGGCCATCGGGAAGCGCCTCCACTTCAGAAAACCCGACCTGGCGGCGAGCGGCTTGGGTGACGACCCGTCCGTTCTCACCAAATCCCGCATCCAAGGCGCCCTGCGCGTCGAATCCGGCGAGGGCGAAGTCACGGCCCTCGGAGGGCGTGGTGGTAAGTCCCGCGGCCACCACGCGCCCGTCAGGCAGAAGCACGGCCGTGTGCGCCTGATCCCGCATCCCAAAAAACTCGACCGCAGCTTTTCCCCCTTCCCCGAAGCTCGAATCGGGCGAACCATCGGGAAGGTAACGGGCCAGCATAAAGTCCTCTCGCCCACTGAGCAGGTCACGAAAGCCTACCGTGACGATTTTTCCATCGGATTGAAGGAGGACTTTCCGGATCTCATCGTTGCCTCCGTGGTCGGTGATCACGGCCTGCCCTCCATGGAAGTCCGGATCGAGACCGCTTCCGTCGGCGGAAAAACGAACGAGGACACTGTCTTCATCGGCCTTGCCGCCCACCACGATCTTGCCGTCCGGTTGCACGTGCATGGAGAGGCTTGTGGCCCACCTCCGGGCCACCTTGGCCCTCGCCACGCCATTACTGCCGAACGTTTCGTCACGGCTTCCGTCGGGCAGGAGCCGGACCACAGCCAAACGCTCGTCGCCGATAAGGCCATAGAGTTCGTAACCAGAGCCTCCAGCGGCGACGATGGCATCGTTGGGCAGGACCTGGAGCGCGTGAAGGGTGCCCCCGACCAAACCAGGGTCCACCACCCGTTCGCCCTCGTCCCCAAAGCTCATGTCGACGGCACCCTCGGCCGTGAGCCGAAGGAAGCCGAAAGGCACCTGATTGCCTCCACTGGAAGCGTTCGCTCCAATGATGATCCCGTCATCGGACTGCACGGCCAAATCCTTGATCCTGGGGAGAAGCTCGTTTCCAAGGTGGTCCTCACGGAACTTGATCGTGGCACGGCCCTCCGTGCCAAAGGCGCTATCGAGAGAGCCGTCCGGATGGAAACGCATGATCTCGGCAGCCTCAGGTGTGAACCCTCCGACCGTGGCACCCAACACGATGCGGCCGGTGCTCTGGAGAGCGAGCTGAGCCCCGATATGGTAGCCGTCGGTTCCCGCGCTCCCCTCACGGCCCGTGATCACGACCCCGCCTTCGCCGAAGGAAGGATCGAGGGTGCCGCCGGCATCGTAGCGAGCCAGGGCAAGTCTCAGGTCCGCAAACCCGGCCACGAGGATCTTGCCGTCGCTCTGGATCACCGCGTCACTGATCATCTCGGGACCGGATTTCAGGAGGGGACGGGTGAAACCGTCCTCTCCCCAGTCTGTATCCAACTCGCCTGGATCTGCCAAAAGGCCGGAAATCAGAAGGAGGGTGAGGAGCCCGACGTTCCTGGCTTGCGAACGAAAGGCTGACGGGGAGGCGGATGAGAGGCGCATGATCATGCTTGCTGTATAGAACGAGGGGGATGATACTGGAAGTCGATGTGACTTGAAAAGGTTAAGAAGTCGTAGGGGTTGCTGCTTTGCTGCTGGGTGCGGGACAAAAATCTTCGGGATTGGTTTGGTTCAGGGATTTTTCGCTGGCGGTATATATGTGTTCGCATATACTGCCTCGATGAAAACACCAGCCGATCCCCGAGCCCTGCTTCATGAAATCGCTGCTATCGAGCGCATGGAGCGCGGCAAACTCTCGATCATTCGCCAAGGCCCCGAGGGCCCTTACTACAACCTCCAGCGACGGGAGGAAGGACGCAACGTCACCGAATACGTCCCCCGTGATCAAGTGCCCCTGCTCGAAGAGCACATCGCGGCCTACGGACAATTCGAGCGTCTGGTGGGCGAGTATGAGCGATTGATCACCGAAGCCACCCGCCGGGAGCGCAGAGCCGGGCTCAAAAAAAAACGCCCAATCCGAACATCGCCATCGCCCAAGAAGCCGAGATCCAAGCATTGATGGCAGCTTTCGGCAGCGCTACACCTACCGGAAACCGGGTGGCCGAACTGGAGGGTTTGGTGCGCACTGCCCTTTACAAACCGGCCAACGAACTGGTTGGCTGGTTGCTTCAGCAGGCCGCCGACCGGGTCGACGCCGCCTATGAGCCTAAGCCAGGCGAGCAACGCAAGGGACGCCAATCCCTGGAGGTGCAAGGCATGTTCGGCTCCTTTCCCTTGGAGCGCACCTACTACTACCACCCAGGCAAGAAACGTGGTCACTTTCCAGCCGATGCTGCTCTCGGGCTGGAAGGATCTTACACCCCGGCCTTGGCGCGGCTTGTGTGCTTGGAAGGCGCTGATGAAGCCAGTTTCCGCAAGGCTTGCGAGCACCGGCGCGAAGTGGGTGGCATCGAGGCCGGCGAACGGCAGATCCAGCGAGTGGTTAGCCGGGTGGGAGAAGACGCGGCCCGCTGGCAGAGAAAGGAAAGCGCCCCTCAACCCTGCGACGCACTGGTGCTCTACATGAGTGCCGACGCCACCGGCGTGACCATGCGTCGCGAACTTGAGCGCGCAAGGGCAAAGCTCCGGGCGGCGCTGCCAAAACTCGCATGGCGCTGTTGGGATGCGTCTTCACTCAGCACAAGCAGGACGAGCAGGGCCGGCCCATCCGCGACCACGAGTCCACCACCTACCTCGCCGGCTTTGAGAGCCCCTCGGACTTCGGCATCGCCCTGCGGCGCGAGTGCATCCAGCGCGGCCTGTTCTCGGCCCCTCAGAGCGTCCTGCTCATCGACGGAGCCTCCGGACTCGAAAAGCTCGGACGCGATTACTTTCCTGACGCCGTCCAGATCGTCGACTTCTACCACGCCATGGAACACCTCGAAGAACTCATCGAGATTCTTCTGGGCAAACTCGACGCATGGCGCATCAAGCGCCGCAGGCACCATTGGAAGAAGCTGCTGCTCGGCGATGGTCTGGAACGTCATCATCGCGCGGGCACGGCTCGACTCCTTCTGGAGAGATCGACTCAACGCACGCGCCGCTCCAAATGATCGCCTCCCATTCGCCGCCTAAACTCCGCCTCGAAGATTTTTGTCCCGCACCCGTTGCTGCTTCCGGGATAGGGCCGCTTGACCCGCAACAACCGAATGGGACAACAACCGAATGGGACACCCACTCATGTCTGGGGAGAAGGACAAGGCGATGTCATGGGTCCGAGGCCGGCTCCTAATGATCCGAGCGGCACCCATCAAAAGTGGGTGTCCTGGATTTCATATTTGTCGAATTCCATGGATGGAACTACATGGGGTCAGTACGTCCTCCTCGCGTTCCGAGTTTCCTGTAGCCTTCAAATGAAGGCCAACACTTCACCTTGGGAAAACGATCTCAATCCGGCATTGCCGATATCTCGGATTTGTGCTCCAGCGCGAAGTTCAAAAGCGTGTGCTTGCCCGTCAAGGCGAGTTTCTTCGAGATGTTCGTGCGATGGGTGCCCACGGTGCGCGGGCTGATGAAAAGAATGGCTCCGATTTCCTTGCTGGAGCGGTTCTGCGCTACGTGCTTGATGATGGCACGTTCCATCGGCGTAAGCGACTCCCAGCCGGAGGCCTGCTTCTCGAAAGCCGCTGCTTTGCCGCGGCGCCGCATGAAAAAGGTCGTCAATGAAGGGGTGACATAGGGTTCGCCCCGAGCGGCACAACGAACACCTTCACAAATGCTGCGCGCGGCTTCGTCCTTCAAAATGTAGCCGCTGACGCCGATATCGATCGCGCGATTGAAGATCCGCTCGTTTTTGTGCATCGTCAGAATGACGACGTTGAGAGGCGGCTCTCGATTCAGCAAGCGGGTCGCCAGTTCCAGGCCGTCCATTCCGGGCATGTCCACGTCGACGACAACCACGTCGAACGCCGAGCGCTCAACCAATGCAAGAGCTTCCTGCCCGCCGTTTGCCTCGCCACACAGTTCCAGCACGGGGTCCTGACCGATGACTTGCACCATGCCCTGGCGGAACACCGGATGATCATCGACGATGAGAACTCGTACGGGTGAGGTGAAGTCGTCTGATTCCATGGGCGACTAGCGATCCGGATGTGGGAAATGAAACAGAAGTTTCGTGCCTTTGACAATCTTGCCAATCTCGATGCGCATCGTTCCGTCAAGCAAGCTGATTCTCTCGCGCATCCCGCCGAGCCCGATGCCGAGGTGGGCGAGCTTGCCGGATCCGTCCCGCTTGCGGTCGAGCACGTCGGGCGGCATGCCCTTACCGTCATCCTCCACAGTCAGGAGAATTCCGGACCCTAACAGAGAGGCCGTGATACTGATGACACTGGCGTCAGCGTGCTTGATGGCGTTGTTGACGCTCTCTTGAACAATGCGGAAAACCTGGATTTCATGGTCGGGCCGACACCGTCCCGCGAGAACGCCGACGTCGCATCGAACATCGACATCAAAATGCTCGGACACCTTGTCGGCCATCGCCTCGATCGCCACTGCGAGGCCCAGGCGATCTAGTTCGGGCGGCCGCAGATTCTCCGTGACGGCTCTGACTTCGCTAATGGCGTGAGACGCCAGGTCGGTAATCTCCGCCAACTTGTCCTGAATCGGGACCTCTTCACCGATGCCCATCAAGCGCATCTCCGTAGCGTTTTTGATCAGCAGAAGATCTTGGCCGAGGCTGTCGTGCAATTCGGTGGCGATGCGCTTCCGCTCGCTCTCCTGGGAAGCCAAGAGCTGTCGCGAAAAGGCCTCCTGCAGCGCGTGGCGCCTCCGGTAGGACGAGATCGCCCAGAAGTAAAACGCGACGAGCAACAGCGAACCGAGCAGCACACCAAAGCTCTTGGTCGTTTTGCGCTCCCACCACATCGGCTTCACGCGGACTGCCAGACTGCCGGTGTTTCCGTGCCACGTTCCAAAGCGATCCGTGGCCATGACTGCAAATCGATAGGCTCCCGCGGGGGGGCGCTCGTAAAAAGCAAACCGCCGAGTTCCTGCTTCCACCCAATCGGTGTCGTGTCCTGCAAGTCGATAGCGGTATTGGATGTTCTCTGGGGCGCCAAGGGAAATAGCGGCGAATCGGATCTCGATCCGTTCTGCTGCCGGTTCGATAATCAGTTCATCTCGAAAGGCGGGCGTTTCTCGCTCTCCAATTCGCCGAACGCCGTCGACGAACACCTTTTCCACGTGAATCGGCGGCGCGACATGAGTGGCGATTCGCTCGCGAAGATTGGCGGGGGCGACGACGGATGCGCCTTCCATTGTGGCAAACCAGATACGTCCGTCTCGGGCTTTGTACGTTCCCTGCGGCACAAATGAACCTCCCAAGGTCGCCAAACCGTCACTCTTATTGAAACGGCGGACGGTCAGAGGCTTCGAACCTTGGCTGAGATTGTTCATCTTTTCCAGTAGTGCTGAACGATCGATGCAAAGAATACCGTCGGCGTATGTGGACAACCAGACTTCCTCCGCATTGATCGCCACGCCTTGAAGAGAGATATTGTCGAGGCCGATTTCCTTCAGAAGCACGAAGGACCACTCGACTCCGTTCCAACATCCCAGCGCGTCGGGATCCAGCCCAATGATCCAGATGAAATCTTCTTCATCAACGGCGAGCGCATAGCTCTTACGAGGCGTTCCCGGCCGTCTGCTACCCAAACGTTTCCACGCGCCCTTCGATGTTTTCAAATAAACGTGTGCGTTGGTCAGGGCATAAGTGCGCCCGTGATGGTCTTCGATCAATTGCTTCACGAGCGGGTTTCCTTCCAAGAAGACCTGTTCAAACGCCGCGCCCTTACGATCCGCGGGAAGACGAAATAGCCCGTGATTCATGCAGACCCAGACGTCTCCCAACCCGGATACATGCAGTCCAATGCGCTGGGCATCTGGATGGCCCGGAACCTCGGGACCCGGCACCCGTTCGAAACCACCCCGGCGCCAGTGCTCGAGATCGCCCATCAAGTTCGACAACCAAACACCTTCCTCCGGATCGGCGACGGCAACATATTCGTGATAACTGCTTCTTTTTCCCGTATCGGTCACTCGGCCGTCGTCACGCCCCAGATAGCCAAGGCCTCCGTGACAAGCGAACCAAATCGTTCCCTCACCGTCTTCACCCAGCGTGACCAAACGCGATTCCGGCATGCCGTCCGCACGCGTCCATGTGACGAAAGGCGTGTAGGATATCTGAACAAGGCCGTTCACGGTTCCTAACCAGATGTTTCCCTCCCGATCCTCGAGCAGGTTCTTCGTCCTGCCCAGAACCTCTGAGGAAGGGAGCGATACCTTCCGCAAGACTCCGTCCTGGTCGAGTGCCAAGAGACCGAGAGAACTGGAGATCCATATGTTCCCTCCATTATCTTCACAGACGCCTCCGAGATAAGTGCCATGGGACAGAGGAGGAGAAACCGTTCGAACAGGCATCCAAGTCAGCCCGTCCGACTGCAAGGCGCAAACGGTCTTGCCGACGACAAGGGCAGGCCGTCCGTCGTTCATCCGGAACAGATCGCTTGCGAAACCCGAGGGAAGTGTTGCCTCCCGCACTTGACCTTCCGCGAGCAAAAAAAGCCGATCGTCGGCATCCATCAACCAATAGCCCTCTGTCGGCGCTTCCAGTACGGACCTTATCCGTACCCAGGGCGGTCTCTCCTTGTTGTAGAGATCGCGAAATTTTCCTTCGTGAAACTGATAGAGCGAAGGTCTGCCTCCGACGTCGGCTGTAAACATCGTCGACCTCTCGAGCGGCTGCCCGAACTGGATGCTGGCCGGACCGGGATTGCCTTCCTCTTTGGAAAGGACCCGCACGCTGCCGGAGTCGAAGAGCAACAAACCGTGGCGCCCTCTTGAAGTCCAAATACGCCCTTCCGCGTCCGCAAGAATGTCGAATACACGGCCTTTGGAGACATCTCCCAGTGACTTGAAACGTTCAAATTCGTAGCCGTTGAATCGCGCCACATCTTCCGTTGTGGAGACCCAAAGGTAGCCGTCCGGTCCCTGGCTGATCCCGGTGACGTGATTGCCTGGAAGCCCATCGTCCAAGGTCCAACGCTTCACGGAATATCCGAGCGAGTTGGGCGACACTTCCTCGATGGCCTCTAGAGACGCTGCGGAAGAGATCGCGTGGAGCAACGCGAGGACTGCCGGCCAAATGAGCCAACTGCGGCACGTGGAGACGATGGAGGCTAGCGGAAACAAAGCAGTCAAAATGGGCGCGGCGGTGATTGAAGCTACCGAAGATTGTCCTCACACCTTATAGGCCGCCGTCGGCGAATTTGTCTACTGTTCAGAAATCAGAATGACAAGGGTCCTTTCGAATTTTTTCGGGCCGCTCTTATAGGAGGGTCTTCGCCAGGGCGAACTACGTTCCAAAGCGTAGGGGAAAGTGCGTTCCGAAACGTATGAAGAAATACGTTTCCGACTCGATGGCGGCATTCCCGCGCATCAGCTTGACTCTTGGTCATCAAACAGTCGTCTCACCAGTTTTGTCTGATCGCCGATGATGAGGGCCCGACGCGAGAACTCATCCGAACGCTTCTCAGCTGTTGGAGCCTCGATTTCATCGACGCGGCTGACGGGAGCGAAGCCGTGCAGCTCTACCATGAATACCATCCCTGTATCGTGGTCATGGACATCGAAATGCGGCCGGTGGACGGGCTTTCCGCAGCGCGAGAAATTCGCAGGGAAGATCCGGGGAGTCGCATCGTGATGATCAGCAAACACACCGGCGCCCAAATGCGCCAGGCATCCATAAAGGCAGGCGCACGGGCGTTCGTCACGAAGGAGCACCTGGTGACGCTGAGAGATCTCGTCGGCAAGCTGCTGTTGGAGCGAACGGAAACGCCTTCGAAACCCCCGAGCGCCCCCGGCACCGAAGCGTCGCGATTGGCGAACGAACCGGAGGATCCCGCATGACGGCAGCGATCCTATGCAAATCGACCCGCTTGACCACAGTCAGGCGCCGGGCCCTCGCTGCCTTCGCGATCCTCGCGGCGGCCTCGGTGGCCTGCGAACGCCGTGCGCCGGAAAACGCGAGCGTTATCGGCAGCGTGGGCGGCAGACCGATCGACGAAGAGGTTTTTCGGAAGACCTGGGCTCGAGATCTTCCCGGTCGCGCTTCGCCCGAAACCCGCTTGCGGGTGATGGAAGAACTCGTCGCCCGAACGCAGCGTCTCCAGCGGGCCCGGGCACTGGGCTTGGAGAGAGATCCGATCGTCGTGGAAGCATATGAAGGTCTGCTCCTGGCCCGGCTGGCCGAGATGGACCTGGCACCGAGGTTGAAGGCCGCCTCGGTGGACGAAGCGGAAATCCGGGCGCGCTACGAGGAGGTCAAGGATGAACGCTTTCGGACCGAGGGAAGGGTGCGCGTGGCGGTGTTGTGGTACGACACGCGCGGGCAAGTGCCGCTCGAAATGCGCTACCGGACAAAGCTGGAAGAGGCCCGGCGCCGTTTCGAGTCTCAAAAACCCGTTCCCGAACCTCATTTCGGGCGTCTTGCCATCGACCATTCAGAACATCGAGCATCGAGGTTTCGGGGAGGGGACGTCGGTTGGTTGAGCGAAAGCGAACCGCACACGGATCCCTGGCGCGCAAGGATCGCGGAAATAGCCTCTCTTCTGTCCGAGCCGGGAGAGTTGAGCGAGGTGGTGATCGGTGCGGAGGGCGCGTTCTTGGTGCGCCTGATGGAGCGCGCCCCTGCCTCCATGCGCTCCTTCGACGAGGTCTGCGCGGCGTTGCGACAAGAACTGCTCTTGGAAAAACGCGCCACCGTCCGGGAGGCCTACGCCCGTTCATTGGAAGCCGTCGCTCCGGCGTTCATCGATCGGGAAGCACTACAGGCGCTCACCGGCTTGGCGACCAAGCCTGTCTCCGATCCGGACGTCCACACAGCTCTCGCGCTCGAACCTGTCTCAAAGCCATGAATGCTCCACGTCTTCACGATCGTTTCTCGAGAACCCTCCTCAGCGTATGCGCCGTGGCGGCAGGGCTGGCCGCGGCCGGCGATGCGGCCACGCAGACACAGAGGCTGACGCTCCAGCCCGGCTGGAACGGCGTCTGGCTCGATCCCTCGCCTCATTACTCGACAGGTGAAAAAGGGGGCCAACCAATGTCGGCCGAGGATGTCTTCACGGATGCCGCCATCACCGTCGTGGCGCGTCCGCTACTCCCGGCCGGTTCGGCGGAGTTCGTGACGAGCCCGACTTCGGTTTTCAACCAGGAGGAGTGGCTCGTCTGGTATCGGAATCCGGAAGCCTTGCTCAACACGCTTTCGGTCATCACCGGGAACCAGGCCTATTACGTTAAGGTCGACGACGCCGAAGCGGTCAGTGTCGATGTGTCCGGGGAGGTGTCGTTTTTCGTCCCCGACTGGACGCCCGCCAGCTACAATCTGGTCGGCTTCAATCTGAGCGCCGGGGTATCCTTCGCGGATTTCTTCGGCAGCACGGGGGAAGCCGGAGGCAACCATCCGATCAGCGATACCTTGCGTCTCGATCCGGAGAGCGGGCTGTGGGTCGGCGTTCAGCCGGACGACCTCATGACACCGGGCGAGGCGTACTGGATCAAATCCGTGCGCAACTCGACCTTCGCCGGTCCGGTGTCGATCGCGTTCGACGGCCTCGACCGGATCGCTTTCGGCAGTGGCGCCGGAGATGTCGCGGTCACCGACGGCACCGTGACCAAGGTTCTCAGTTCCGCCGAACTCACATTCACCAACGTTTCTGCCGATTCGCAATCGCTGTCGATGGAACTCATCGATCCGCTGCCGGCGGATGAGCTGAAAGCGTATGAAGTCGTGCCGGGAGAAGAGGCGCTCACGCATGAGATCGGGCCGGCGGGTCAGATCGCGGATTGGGATCTCGGAGCGTTGGCGGCGGCTTCCACCCGCACGGTGACCCTCGGGGCGAGCCGAGACTGGACGACAGGCGATGTCCACCGGGAAAACCTCTACCGCATCGACGTGGGTTCCCAATATTTCTGGCTGCCCGTGAGGGCGACCAACCTGGATGTCACGGCCGGCGACGCCTCCGCGGCGAATCCGGCCGCCGCCGGCCTGTGGGTCAGCGAAGTGGTGCTGGACACGGTTTCGCAGGTGGACGGCAGCGGGTTGGCACCGGCCACGACCAACGCGCCGATGCGGCTCATCGTGCATGCGGACGACGCCGGCAATGCCTCGCTGCTGGGCCACGTCCTGTTCATGCAGACGAAGACGGCCGACGAGAGCGTTCCCGCGGTGCCGGTGCTGGTCGTCGACGAGGCGAAGCTGCCCTTTTTCGAGGGAATCGAGACCCGCCATGGAAAGAAGGTCGGACGGCGGATCGAGAGTGTCGCTTACGACTTGCCCAGGCGAGATGATCCGGACACGCAGAGCGGCATCATCGATGAAGTGGCGGCCGAGAATGACGAGATCGCCGGTCCCGACGAGGTCACGGCCGAAGATATCGAGCTGTTTCTGAATGCGCGGACGAGCCGCCCACCGGCTCTCGTTGAATCCTATCACCTGACCTGGCCGCTGGAGGGTGGCCTTCAAGCGGGCGGCGTGCTCCGTACGGGTGACGGTTCGCCGCTGACGCTCGACCCGTTCCATCGCAGCAATCCCTTCCGCCACGCCTTTCACCCGCAGCACGGCGCCGGCTTTGCCATCAGCCGCTCGTTCACCATCAGCTTCGACGCCGAGACCGCGTCCTCGGACATGCTCACCGGCCTTTATCAGGAGTCCGTCTCGGGTCTGGCCGCCTCCGCGATTTCCACCCGCGGAACGGTCCGCTTCGTCCGCTTCAGCACCGTCACCGAATTGCAATGAGTCCATTACCCGCCCGCACGACCATGGCCATCACGCATCCCATTCGAATCGCAGGCGCGGCGCTCCTCACGGCGGCTCTTCTGGCGCCCTCGCTCTCCGCGCAGAACAATGGCCTCTACGTCCCGCGAACAGAGCACATGGAGGGGAACCTCAGCAAGGCGCTGTCCCAGGAAGGCGGGTTTGTCTCCTTGCGCCTGCCCGACGGCACCAACGCCGTGTCTTTTTGGCTCAAGTGGGACCGGGCCGCGGACACGCAGACCAACGACGCGGAGGTCGATCGGGGCGGGGAACACTGGTTCGCCGCAGTTCGGCAGGTGGGTGTGCACCAGCGCTGGTATGGGATCGATCGGCGATTCATGCTACCCGAGGACAGCGAATGGCACTACCACCTCTTCACCTTCACCCAGTCGAACGGGAGCTTGACCTGGCGGCACTTCCTCGATGGTTCAGCCACCAAGACTTTCGAAAGAACAGGGGGGCCAACGGGGGAAAGGTACCTCTACCTGGGAGCGGATGTGGAGCTAGAGGACGCGTCCAGCGAGACCAACCAGTACAAACGCTCGACCGACATCAACTTCATCCTCGATGACGTGACGGTTTGGTCGGATGCCGGCCAATCCGTCTTCGACAACTTTTCCGACGTCGCCGCCTTCGGCATGACGGCTTTTGACGTCGAAGATGCGGGGATCGTCCACTACTACAGCTGCAACACGGAGCGGACCGTGCCCCGGATGTCCGCGGATTACAATTTCGAGCCGCCGTTCATCACCGGGACATCGCCAAGCCTCTCGTGGTACAACTACAGCGCGCCTTCTAACGGGTTGATCCTTCAGGACACCTCGGAGGTTCGCAAGCGCAAGATCGCGGTCACGGTGACGTCTGAATACGGACCGGAGCGCGTTTCGCCGCCCGCCGGGACGAGCATCGAAGACTACGACGGCACCACGCAGACCTTCATCGACTTCTCGGCTCCCGAATTCATCTATCTAGACCGATATGGTGTCGAGCTGGGCTCGAGCGATGACGAGAACATCGCGGACTTTATGGACCAGGCGTACTACCGGGCGCGCAACCTCGGCTACGCGGTGCGTCATGGCGGCCGTCTGGATGCCAGCGGGACGGCCCTCTTTTTCTCCCAGCCCAAGACGGAGAACATCGAGGTCAGTTGGAAATGGGAACTCGAACATGCCGTTATCATCGATTCCGCGACCGGCGCCTACGAGGGTTTGAACGACGCGCTCGGGAACCTCACCATGAGTGCCGACGGCGTCGCGCAGGGCATCACGACCGGTCGCCAGTGGGTGCCGGCGGGCACCAGCGTGAAGGCGGCCATCGACGGGATCGTCTTCGCGGAAGGCGAGGGCGACCGCAGGGACGTCAGCTTCCGCTCGACCGGATACACCATCGAGAACGTGGCCGAGGACTCAGGGGGCGCCCGATTTCTCACCCTCAGCAACGGTTCCGACCATCTCGTCGCGGAGGACGCGGGGATCTCGTTCGGAGACTCCAAATCGTTCACCCTCGAGTTCTGGGCGCGCCGCGACGGGACCGACATCGGGACCGGCGGCGCCGTCGCCGGCATCGGCGAATCCGGGATGTGGGTCGGATACAACTTTGACGACGTCCTCGTCTTCCAGAGCGGGGGTGCCGCCGTGATGCGGCTCTCCACGGTCGACCTCGGCCAGGAGTGGCACCACTGGGCCTGGCAGTACGACGAGGACGCCACCACGACGAACGTCTTCATCGACGGGGTGCTCGTGGCGTCGCAGAAGAATGTCGACCCGGCGAACTGGGACTTCTCGTCCGTCGACACGGTGGTGGTGGGCGGGCGGCTCAACGACAGCGGCGCGTTCAACCTCCCGTTCGCGGGCGACATCGACCAGTTCCGGCTCTGGAGCCGGGCGCTGAGTGCGGACGAGATCGCCGCCTCGATGAACACCGCGGCCTACGGCGCGCAGCCCGACCTGGCGCTCGAACTGACCTTCGACAACGCGGACGAGGTGCTGGAGACGACCTACGCGGCGAACTTTCCCGACAACCAGGCGCTGATGACACTCGACAAGCCGTTGACCCTCCCCGATGCCTGCACCCTGGAGGCGCTCATCTACCTCCCGTTCGAGACCGCCGAGCCTCCGGACATCGGCCTGCGCGCGCCGTTCGAGCTCTCGACCGGCCTTAGCGATGTCAGCTTCCCCATCGCGATCGCGGACGTCGACCAGCCGGATTTCGGGATCAGCGCCGGAGACCTGGGAGCGGTCTACAGCGACGGGGGCGTCCCCGTGGGATTCAACGTCGGCGACCTCGACGAAGGATGGCACCGGTTCTCGGTCGTCCTGGAGGGGGAACAGCAGACGCACTATGTCGACGGGGCGCTGGTCGGGACCGTCAACCTTCTGTCGAGCCGGTGGCTCAACATCATCGGGAGCATCGGCTTCGGATCGGGCACGCAGGTGGGCTGGATCGACGATGTGCGCGTCTGGAGCGTCGCCAGGACGGCCGCCCAGATCGCGAGCGATTGGTCGCATGCCCTCCAGGACACCCCGTCGGGGCTCACGGCGTACTACACCTTCGACGATCCGGCCAACCCTGGGGCCAACGTCCTGGGCACGGGACACAACGGCACGCTGGAGAGCGGTGCCACCACGGGCACCCCGACTGGCCTCCCGGTCGGGCTCCCGGTGATGGTTTCGACGGAGGGGAACGAGGTCGCGTTCTTCTTCGACGGCCTCGACTCCGTCTTCGCGAACAGCGTGACTGTCGACCCCGGGGACATCGTCGCCGTCCGGGAGGTGCTCTTCCCCTACTCGGAGCCCTCGCCGCAAACGACGACCGCCCGCGTGACGACCGACAGCCACGTCGTCGACGACTGGATGCGGATCACCTGGAACTGGAAGCGCAACTACCGGCTCCAAGTCGAGGTGGCGGACAAGCAGTTCGCGGGTCTTCCGTTCATCCAGACGGAAAGGCAGACCTACGTGGGCACCGACTCGATGGGCAACATCTGGGTGCCCGAACTCAGCGCGGTCACCGTCGGGACCATCTACCGGACCTCCGACCGGTGTTTCACCCTCGACGCGGGCAACGGCGTCTCTGGTCAGCAGGGGGCGTTCCGTGCCGTCACCATGGACACCCTGGTGGACGGGACATTCGGCGGCCAAGTTACCCGCCAGCTCACCTTCCCGGCCATCACCGGACCGGGTTCGCTCACGCTGACGTTCAGCGACACGGTTTTCCGCGCAGAGGTGGCGATCGGATCCGGCATCGATGCCACCACCTCGGAATCGGCCGCCGCGGCGCTCGTCCCGAACCTGTGCGGGGACAGCCCGCTCCTGTCTCCCGACGGCCCGTCGGACGTGCTGCCACCGCAGGCCGGCAGGGACGGCATCATCTCGGGGGACCCGTGGGTCTGGGACGCCGTGGAACAGGTCTTTTACCCGCTCATGCCCGGCACCTTCACGCTGACCTGGCCCGACGAGGACCTGGCGACCGCGACGAGCTACCTCATCGAAATCGTCGCCGCCTTCCCCACCGAAACCGTCACCATCGAGAATCGCGAGAACGAAGACGGGTCACGCCAGGACGCGCCGGATTACGTGTCCCAGGTGGTGTTCGAGAGCGTCGGCGACGCCTTCCCGGGCTCGCCTGGCGCTCACTACCCCTATCTCCATGCGGTGGATGCCGACCGGTCGCCGCCGGTCGCGCTGGATCCCGACGAGGCCGACCGCTGGTTCTTCCATCGAACCGCTTACGCCGAGAACACCGGGATGATGACGGACGCGAATGCGAAGACTTTCACCAGCACCGCTCCGGGGCGTGCCGTTCTTCTGTTCAGCCATCGGCCCGATCCCGACGAAGCGGCCAATGGCGACACCACGAAGGAGGCTTACACACCCCGCGTGATCCTGGCCTCCCCGCGCAGCGAGCATTTGCAGGATGAGTCCGCTCTGAGCCTGCCCGGAGGGGAACGCCGCTGTGTAAGAATCAGCAGTGAATTCGCCCGCTACGGGCAGATCAATTCCAACGGCTTCTTTTTTAATATCGGTTCCAACGCTTCACGTTCGTGGGATGGCTGGGTCCGGGCCCACGCCGTGGGAAACGCCGTGGATGCCGACCGGATCATCTTTCAACTCGACGTGCGGAATCAGCAGATCGCGCTCGAGTTCGGCCTCCGTTCGCCGACGCACGCCACCAACCCGGGCGGCTACTTTCTCGAAGTGAAGGCCTACGAGGGCGGAGACGCTTCTGGAGACATGGCGATCGGATTGACCAATATTTTGGTCGACGAATCCTGGCATCATTGGGCGCTCGTTTCCGACGCTGCCGGGCTGCGCATCTTCCAAGATGGCGTGTTGGTCGGTGAACATCTGGGAAATCCTTTCACTTTCGCCGCCGAGTCCAGCAACAATGTCCACACTTACGGTTATTCAACGCGTGAGCCTGATTCGTGGCTCGAGGGAGATCTCGATCTGGTGCGCTACTGGGGCGGTGCGCTCTCCGCAACGGAGATCCGCTCGATCCTGCGTGCTCGGCCGAACGACCAAAGCTCGCTTCAACCCAACTACAGCTACAGCTTCGACAACGGGATCAACGGAGCACAGATCCTCGCAGACGATGACCTGAGCTATCCCGTCGGCAGCAAGTTCGTCGTCTTCAACGAGGATGGGTCGTTCGTCGAGTCGGGCAGTGTCATCCAGTTCGCCGAAGAAGCCGACTTTCACCCTGAGGTGGCGAACTTAATCCTCTCCAAACTGGACACGGCGGGATTTGATTCCGGCTACATCGTCAATCGGGTCTCGAACTACAACCCGCGCATTTATCAAAGGACGGCCGCGTCCGGGCAATGGGGACCGATCTACCCTGTCAACTGGGGCGGTCGGTTCACATCCGACCTACAGAAACTGGAAGTGGTTTACTATCAGAATCCTTATCTGGTTATGCCGGACAGCGAGGCGGTTCTCCATCCGGATGTCGCCTGGCCCTACGTCGCCGTCTCCTACGACAGCGTCACTTTCCCGGAGAAGGGGGAACACAAGGACAAGCGGACTTACATCGCCAGCCGTCTCGGCAGCGAGGGCGTGGATGCGAATGGCGATGATCAGGGGGTGTATGACCCCGCGCTTTTCGCCAATCTCGAGGTTTACCATCAACCGGACCGGTCCCTGCCGGGCTACAATCCTAACGAGGAGCATGCGCTCGTCGCCGCCTCCATCAAGCATCTCTTGACCGGGAATCCGGACTTCGATCTCGGACAGGACGCCGCTTTCGCGCTGCAAGACGGTCTCAACCGGACGGATACGTCGGACCCGGCCGGCTACACCTCCGATCCCTGGGTCCTGGTCGAGTTCGACGATCTCGAAACGGGTGAACCCGGCATGGCCGCTTACAAGGTGGAAAAAACGCGGTCGGGAACGGCCCTTTTCCCCGCGCTCGACGAAGACACGCATCTTCCCACCGACGCGCTCGGCCAACCGGTGGCCCAGCCCTCGGATCCGACCTACGACTTCGAATACCCGAGCTTCGCCGGCGATCTCGTCTCGGCGCCCTACCCGCTGAACTTCGCCGTCGGCAACGTCGTCATGGAAGAGGATGTGGGCGCCGACAGCCGGCTTGTCGATGCGGCCGACCCGGGTCTCGGATTCCGACGAACCGTTTGGTTCGACAAAAACGGCATCGCCTGGATCGTCTCCGGGGACAGCGGTTTCGTCTACCGCTTCTGGTATCCCATGCGGGACGACTTTTGGACCGAGGTCGGAAGCGCCACCTTCGAGACCGGCGATCCCATTCCTTGGCTCCCGACATCGTGGAACGATCTGGTCGGGGACAACCGGGATGCGATGGAGCCGGAAACGGTCCGCTTCGACACCTACTGGAAGGAGAACTACCCTATTCTCAAACGGGGTGAGACGATGACTTACGTCGGTGGGGAGAACAAGGCGGACAATCCCCTGGCAACGGGGCTGCCGGGGATCGTCGGCTGGCAGTCGGCCCAGGTCGTTTACGATTCGCGCACGCCGTCGATGTGGTTCGACGAGCTAACTGATTTCGTCACCTATTCAGGACGGGTGATCCGCCCGCTCGACGCCTATCGCGCTCCCTTCGAGCAAGCTCTCTTCGGCACGATTCTCAACGGTGAGGGAGAACCTCTCACGCCGGCCAGCCAGGATCGCGTGCACGTGGTCGGGACGCGTTGGTATTTCACCGAATTGATCGGCTCGCTCCAGAAACGCCTCTACTTCGATTCGCTGCTGGGTGAACTCGTATTCCGAGGTCGTCTCAACGATCTGGAGAGCGGCGACTCCGATCTCACCAAAACGCCCATCAGTCTCTACCTCCTCGAATCGAACGTCATGAGCGCGGAGGCTTTCGAGGCGATCAAGGAACTTGGAAACGGAAACGCCGAATGGGATGAAGCCGTGGAGTCGCTCTTTCTCTTTTCGCAAAATCCCGCCGAGGTCGAGGAGAGCGGAGACAATCCGGCTGACGCCGAGGACCCCGTCTATCTCTCGGGCATCGGAACTGGACCGGCCGAGCAGCGCGTCGCGACCTTCTCGAGTGGAACCTGGACGATCACGACGAATACGGATTCGGAGGCGCTCGTCCCGCTCGACAGTCTCGGGACGGGGGCCGCCTTGGTTCCCAATCCGACAATTCTCTCCGAGGAGGCCGACAGCCCGCTTTACCTCACCCTCGTGGAGAACAACAACGCGAAGGTGGCCGGGGCGGTCACGCTCCACATCATCGAGATCGGCGAGGAACGCTTTCGCGGCGCCATCAAGCTGGTGGAGGCGCAGAACGTTTTTGACGAGAAAGTTAACCTCCGCCACTCCGCCGACTTCGGCGGGAACACCGCCGAGACCTATTACCAGTGGTGGATCCGTGATGTCGACAGTCTCGACACGATCGCGCTTCCCGGTGAGGAGGTCGCCTGGCAACTTTACGAGCAAGGGCTGGGCTTGAATCAGATCGCCTTCACCGGCCGCCCGGACGTCGTGATTTCGGACAAATTCTTCTATGTCCGCTACGGCGAAGTCGAAGAACTGCGCGCTGCCGATGCGTCTAACAATATTCCCACTGACGGCGGCACGCCTGCGGTGTCCGCGGCCAGTTGGAGACTCGTCGATCCCAACGCCTTCGACTACAGCTATGTAAAAATGGAAGGCGATCCCGTGCCGTTCCAATGGGCCGGTGCCTTCAACTCTCCGCAACTCCAGGCCGACGGCAGCCGGCGGTTCATCCCCCAGCTCGTGATGGGCTGGGTCAAGCGCGTTCTCGACCGCGTCAACCCCTACGAGGCCCGCTTCAGCGAAACCTTTTCCGGCGACGCCCCCGCCACCTTCAGCAGCATGATCCAGCAGGCCGGCCGCCCCTTCATCGGCGCGGTGGCGCTGAATGCCGACAGGGACGTGCTCGAGAACGTCGGTTTGATCGAACTCTATGAAACGGTGCTCCAACGCGCTCGGGAACTGACGATCGAATCCGTCAACGGTTCCACCAGCGGCACCAATCAGGCCTTGCTGCTGGCGGCCACCCGTCTTGCCGTGCTCTACGAGCTGCTGGCCAGCGAGGCCTATGCCGACGGGAAGAATCCTTCGCTGCCCGTCACCGATGAGAACGGGCTCCCGGTGCCGGGCGAGAACGGTCTCGCCACCGCCAATCCCTTTGTCCACGCCTTTCAAAATCAGACGGCGTCGCTTCTACACGAAGAACTCGCCCTCCTGCGCGGCACCGATTTCCTGAAAGCCTACCCGGCCTATAACCGGCTCTTTTGGAACTATGTCAAAGGCCTGGGTGAGGCCGCCTACAACATCAACTACCGCATCACCGACATCACCGAAGACGGGATCATCAACGAATTCGACGCCGCCGAACTCTACCCGCAGGGCCACGGCGACGCCTGGGGCCATTACCTCTCGGCCAACAAGATGCACTACGCGCTGCTGCGTCATCCGGCCTTCGATTGGGAGGCGCGCGCGGAACTCTACGCGCTTCTCGACAATGTCATTCCGACGGATTACCTCGACGAGGAATCCTTCGCCCGCATGGCCGCCGCCAAGGCGCGGGCCGGCAACGAGATCACCTCGGCCACCTATCGCCTCGCCTACACCGCCGACCCCGACGGCCAGTGGCAAGGCTACACCGACAGCGCCGATCCCGCCCGCGCCTGGGGAGTGTCGGAATGGTCGAAGCGGGCGGGCCAGGGCGCTCTCTTCGATTGGATGGTCGGCAACGCCATCCTTCCGGCCGAAGCGGATCCCGACGCGGAGAACCTCGACCGCCTCGATCGGATCTCCAACAAACTGGAACTTGGCGAGATCGCCGGAGCCATCGCTTCCATCCAGTCGACGCTCGACAACGCCAACACCGGGACCAACCCGCTCGGCTTCAACGAGGACGCCTTAGTCTTCGACACCGACCCCTTTTACGACGGCCAGGTGTGGGAGCGCCGGACCCACTTCGAGCAGATCTACGACCGCGCCGTGGCGGCCTCTCAGAACGCTCTCACCGCACTCGCCATGGCCAGCCGGGCCGATCTCCAGCTCCACCGGACCGCCCAGGATACCCGCGAACTCCAGATCGACGCGCTCCAACAAGATTTTGACTACCGGGCTCGACTGATCGAGATCTACGGCACGCCCTACCAGGGCACGATGGGTCCGGGTGAGATCTACGAAGAGGGCTATGCCGGACCGGACACCTTGCTCTACATGTACATCGATCGCACGGATCTCGAGGAGTTGACGCCGCCTCAGGATCCGCGCTTCGTGACCCTTCAGGCGGGGCTGAAGAGCCTGTCCAAGGGATGGTCGGCCATCGACGATGGACTGACGCCACGCATCTCTCCAAACGGATTCGAACCGGAGGACGTCCGCAGTCTTTTCGAGGACTTCTACATCAGCCGTGAATTCGCCGAATTGGAACTGCTTCCGGAAGGCGAGACGCCCGAGAGTGAGGAGATCGTTTCGATCAACGTCCCCGTCCTCGAGACCTCCGCCTTCGCCTTCCAGGCAGACGAGACTTGGGGAACCCGCGGTGCTTATGGGGAGATTCAGATTCTTCTCAACGAGATGCTCGCGGCGGAGCACGAGATGGATCTCGAGGTGGAAAGTTACGCCGATTACGTCAAGGACATGACGATCCTCCATGATCGCGTTCGCTTCTCGCTTCGAGCGCTCAGAAGCAAGGTGGAGAATCGCCTCACCGCCGACACGACGATCCCCACTCTCGAGGGGGTTGGGTTCGCAGCCGAAGCCGCCGCCGGATACCTGGAGAATATCGCCGAGGACGCGTTCCGGACAGCCTCAATCCTGGCTTCGGCATTTCCGAGAATTGTGGGACTTTCAAGCGATCCTTCCTCTGCGGCACGCAGCGCTGCTCTCGGGATCGGCGGAGGACTCACGGAGGCCGCGGAGGAAATCGTCACCGCCCTCAAGCTCATCAAATCAGGAGTGGAGATCTCGGTCTCGACCATCGAACGCTTGGCCGAGAGTGACCAGGAGCGGTACGAGGACTATGCGGAACTGCTCGAGCTTCTCAGCGAGTTCGGTGCGGAACTGAATGAGGAGCCGCTCATGCGCAATCGCATCACGAGCAAGATCCAGCAGATGGAGATCTTGGCGCGGCAGCTCAGGGCGCTCGAAGCCGAGGGAAGCCGCCTCCAGAACGAGCGCGCCGCCTTCAACATGGTCCTCGCTTCCAAAGCCCAGCGAAACCGCTACAAGGACATGGCCACCCGGCTGACGCGCAACGATGCCCTTGGCCGTTACGAGAGCGCCTTCGAGAACGCCCAGCGCTACGTCTGGCTCGCAGCCAAGGCTTACGACTACGAGACTAGTCTGGATCCCGGATCTCCTGCCGCCGCCACCAGCTCCTTCGAACGAATCGTGAAGGCACGACAGCTCGGCCTTTGGGACGGCGGCGCGCCGCAAACCGGGAACGGGGGTCTGGCTGAGATATTGGCCGAAATGATGGCCAACTTCGGCGTGTTGCGCGGTCAATTGGGGATCAATAACCCGCAGTACGAAACCGGTCAGCTCTCGCTCAGGAGGGAACATTTCCGCATCCTGACCGGCTCGAGCAGCAGCGACACCCGCTGGCAGCAGGCGCTCCTGGGAGCCCGCGTGGACAATCTCTGGGAGGTGCCGGAATTTCGCCGTTATTGCCGTCCGTTTGCCGCCGAAAGCACCGGCGCGCAGCCGGGCTTGGTGATCGATTTCGCCACGTCGATCAATCCCGGTGAAAACGTTTTTGGCCGACCCCTGGCCGGCGGCGACAACGCTTACAGCAACGCCAACTACGCGACCAAGATCGCGGCCGTCGGCACCTGGTTCGAAGGCTACAATGGAACCTCGCTCTCGACGACACCGCGCGTCTACCTGGTTCCGGTCGGCTCCGATGTCTTGAGGGTGGCCGACAGCGACGAGCCGGCGATCCGTTCGTGGGACGTTGTCGAGCAACGCATTCCCGTTCCCTATCTCATCAACTCGGAGAACATGAGGCAGCCCGGTTTTATTCCCTCCATCCACAGCCTCGACGGCTCCTTCGACGAGATCAAACGTTTCGGCGACTACCGCGCCTACCATACGGATGGGGGTCTCAGCTTCGACACGTCGAACCTCACGACCGACAGCCGTCTGATCGGTCGTTCGGTCTGGAACACGCGATGGTTGCTCGTCATCCCCGGAGCCACGCTCAGCGCCGATCCCGAGGCGGGACTCGATGCCTTCATCGACGGCGTCAGCGACATCAAACTGTTCTTCGAAACCTACTCCAACCCGGGAATCTGATGCCAAAGACTATAAACTTCGTCCCGAACTCCTTCTTGCCCCTTGCCTTGACGCTGGCTGCAGGCTCGTTGTTGTCACCCGCGCGCGCCGCCACCCTGACCGATCCGCCCACCGTCCTCTTTGGAAAGGTGGTCCACGTCGGCAACGGCGCCGTGTATCAGCTTCACTCCGGCAGTCTTTCGCTGCAGTTGGTGCGGACCGGCGGTCAGGAACACGTCGTTTCGCTGCGAACTCGGCTCGAGCCGATCGGCCCGGCCGGTGAACTCTCTTACCGCATCGAGATTCCGGTCAAACACCTGCCGGAAGAGGATGAACTTTCCGGCAGCCTCGCCGTCGGCTTCGAGAAAGTCGACTACGCCATTCAATCTCTCACCATCGACGGCGTCGAGGCGCGGCCCATCGACTCGGCTCAGACCTTGCTTTCGACACACTTTTCAAATAGGGCGGTCGAACATCGGCTCGATCTGGAGGTGAGCTTGCCCCAGCCGGATGCGGACGGTGACGGGATGCCGGATTGGTGGGAGAAGCGCTACGGGCTGAACATCCATCTCGCCAGCGACGCCGCGCTCGACGGCGATGGGGACGGGTTGAGCAATCTGGCGGAGTTTTTGAAAGGGACCCATCCCGGCGTGGCCAACCTGGTCCCGCTCGTCCAGACTACCAGCCTCTTGGTTCCGCTCGGCGGCCGGTCAGGCTTTCACCTCGAGATCGTGGATACCGATACCGCCCCTGATGATCTCACACTCATCTTCCAGAGTATCCCGGAGGGGCTGCGATTGCACCGCGGCGGCCAGGAGCTCTCCGATGGGGCGGAGGCTGGCTACGAGGAAATACTGGGCGGAAATCTCCACCTCGACGTCGCGGCAGATTTCGCGTCCGGCGTTCTCGAAGTCGAGGTTCGCGACGACGGCACCTCCACCGTTGCCTCTTCGGTTCATGTGTCGGCGTTCTCGCCCCGCAGCTTGGCCGGAGCCGCGCCGGTCGCCTGGCTGGATGCTGGTTCCCTCCCTGGCGGCGCGTCGGTCGACGAATGGCTTGACCGTTCTGGCGGCCGGCGCGACGCCTACCAGCCAATCGCCGATCGCCAGCCCGAGGCGTTTGAAACAGGGAGGGAAGCCGTCCACTTCGCCGGAGACCGGTTCCTCTATTTCGATGATCGGGCACTCGATCCATCGGAACTCACCGCATTCTTCGCCTTCAAGCCGGATGAACTCGGACCGGAGCAGACTCTTTTCCGCAGCGGCGCCCTGGAGGTGGCGATCGGCGGCGCGGACAGCCCCGCCTTCCCGCATTTCCTGAAAGTTGCCGCCGCGGGACGTCAGTTGCGTGCCGGCAGGATTCGCACCGGCGAGGACTGCCAAGTCACGATCCGCGGGGGCGCAACGACCTCGGTGCGGCGGCACGGAGAGCCGTTTGTCATCTCCAAAGCGCCGGCAGTGGACGATCTGCTTCCGGCCTCCTTCGCCACCATCGGTGCCGCCCGAGAGACTTTCCGAGCCGAAGCGTCGGGCTTTTTCGTTGGCGACCTTCACGAAATCATTCTTTACGATCAGCAGATCAATGCGGTTCTCGGCACTCGCAACGAGGATTATCAACGGTCACGCTGGAGCGAACTCGTGGTGTGGGATTTTCGCGACCAAGTCATTCCCCTGACCATCACCGGCAGTCCCTCCTCTCCGAACGCCATCAGCGGGGGTTGGAGCCATGACAGGCTGACCGGCGGGGCCCTTGCCGATACCCTGCGCGGCGGTCCCGGCGACGATACCCTCACGGGCGGCGCCGGCGCGGATCGCTTTCAGTTCTTTCCAGGTCATGGAAACGATCGGATCACCGATTTCTCTCCGGAAGAGGGGGACGTGATCGATCTAACAGGCATCTGGCCCGCGTCGGAGGGGCATCCGAGCGATTACGTGCGGATGCGGCTAAGGATCTCCCGAGTCACCGGTCAGCTCCCGCGGACCGACGCCGTGATCGAGATGGATCATGATGGTGCCGGCGGTGGCTGGACGGTGGACCAGAGCATCCTGCTCGAAGGCCAAAATCTCGGCAGCAACGCGTTGCCCCGCCTCGTCGGCGAGGGTTCCCTGGTTCTCGGCGGGCTCCGCTACGAGACGGCCATCACGGTCGAGTCCCCTGCCGGCGGCTTGCTGGAAAACGGGCTCGTCCAGCCGATCGTCATCACGCGGACGGGCAACCTCGATGCGGCCATGGAGATTGCGCTCGTTTTCTCGGGCAGCGCCGAACGGGGAATCGACTACACCTTGCCTGCCGCTCCGGAACCGGCGGCGCTTCGCTTCGTCAGCTTTGCCCGAGGCCAGCGCGAGGTCATTCTGGATATACGACCGATTGCCGATGCGGAAGTTGAAGTGGAAAGCATCTCGATCCGCGTGCTGGGCGATCCGCGGCTGACTGCAGGAACGGATCTCCTTTTCGAGATCCCGATCATCGAGGCGCCACCATTTGAAACGCCGCAGTTCACCATTCTCGCCGAGCGTCATGCGGTCACGGGACCAGGCGGTCGCGCCGGAAGGTTCGCGACCATGCGAACGGGTCCCGATCTGGACACTGAAGCGAGGATCCGGTTGGTCTACGGTGGCTCTGCGGCCAACGGTGGAGACCTCTCGCTTCCTGGCTCGGTCGATTTCGCGGCCGGCCAGACTTCCATTTTGTTGGAGGTCTCGCCCCTCGGCACCGCCTCGGCACCGCCGATCATCGATCACCTGACGGCGCGCTTGGTCCCTGACAACCCGAACCAAACCCTGTCGACGCCCAATCAGGCCACCCTTCTATTTCTGCCGCCGGGCACGAATGAAGCTGGGAACTTGTCTGATTGGTTGGCCACCGAGTTTCCCGGTAACGCTTCGCCAAACCTGGCCTGGACCGATTCGGATGGGGACATGATCGCCAATATCTGGGAATTTCTCGGAGGCAGTTCTCCCCATGTCAAAGATGCCGGCGGCAACGGTCCCGTGGCGATCCGCCTGGACGATGGGAAAGCCGTTTTAGAGACCTCTACCCGAGCGGGATGGACGGGAGCGGCACTCACCATCCAGCGTTCCGAGGATTTGAAAACCTGGCAGGATGCGAGCAGCAGCTTCGACGCCTCCTATCAACTCCTGCCCTCCGGCCGCCTGCGCCAAACCTTCACGGCGAAAGAAAATCCTCAAGGTCTTCTTCACTTCCGCATGACGGCGACGCCGCTTTCAGCCGTGCCCGGCATGCCATGAGATGCCCTCTCCAGCTAGCTTAACCATGAACAAACCGACCGAAACACCCTTGCCCGAGCGCACGCGTGAGACCGTCTCGCGCCGCACCTTCCTCAATCGTTCGACGGGAACGTTGGCGTCGATGATCGCCGCCCAGTTCTCTGTCACCCGAGAGGCCGCCGCCGCCGAACTCGCGGAGAAGAAGAACATCGTCCTCATCATCACGGACCAGGAACGGCCGCCGATGTGGTTTCCACCCCATTGGGCGGAAGGCGAATCCACCGCCGATCCGCCGGTGCCCGCCAACCTGCCCAACACCGAGCGGCTCAAGGCACACGGTCTCACCTTCACTCACGCCTTCACGGCCGCCGCCATGTGCACCCCGGCGCGCAACTGCATGTTCACCGGCCTTTACACCCAGCAGCATCGATCTTTTTGGACCCTCACCGAAGACACCGATCAAGCGCTCGAGGAACACCAACTCGATCCGTCGCTCCCCAACCTGGCCACCTGCCTGAAGGAGGCGGGCTACGACGTCATCTACAAAGGCAAATGGCACATGACCAAACGCGTCCGGAATGCCGACGGCGCGACCTTCACCGAGGACGACCCCGCTCGCTATGGCTTCGACGGCTGGGACGGGCCCGATGCCGGAGGCGACGCCAACATCCCCAGCTTCGGCGGCGCGGACGCTCCCAACACCGTCCACCACGATCAGCGCTTCATCGATGACGCCGTGGCCTTTCTCTCCCACCGTCTGGCCAATCCCACCGACAAGCCCTTCTGTCTAATTGTCTCCTTGGTCAACCCGCACGATGTGCTCTCTTATCCGGCCCGCTATACCGACTTCGAGGGCACCGCCATCGAAGGAGGATACAAGGACGGCTACGGCGACACCGATCCGTGGCTCGCCCCCACCGAGCCTCCCGTCGAGCTGCCGCCAACCGTGCATGAAAACATCATCCTCAAACCTAGTGCCCAGTCCGCCACCCTCGCCGCGCTCAAGGCCGGAGCCGCGATTGCTCTGGGCCCGCTGCCGACCGACGAGAGCAAGACCAACTACGTCAATTTCTACGGTCTGCTGATGAAAGCCGTCGATGCCCAGATCGGCGAGATTCTGGATCTCCTCGACCCTGCGGGAGACGGAAGCGGTCCGGCTTTTCAGGACACCATTGTCATCCGGACTTCCGACCACGGAGAAATGGCGATGTGCCACGGCGGTCTCCGTCAGAAAGCGTTTCTCGCCTATGAAGAGGTGATCCGGATTCCCCTCATCTGGTCGAATCCCGAGCTGTTTCCCTCGGCCAAATCCACGGGCGCTCTGGTTTCCAATGTCGATCTCCTGCCGACCCTCTGTGTACTGACGGGCGTCTCAGGGCACGACTTTTCAGGCGTCGACTACAGCCACATCATCCTCGATCCGGAGGACCACACATCGCTGACGGCCGCGCGGGAATACGTGTTGTTCACCTTCGACGACATCTACTCCGCGGGCGATCGCGCCGATCTCGGCGAGAACGGCGCCATACCGCCTCCCAACCGCATTCAGATGGTGCGAACGCCCAACTACAAGCTCGTGCGTTACTACGACGGGCAGGGAAACGTCCCGGACGAGGGCGAGTTCTACGACCTGACCCCGGAGGGCGGCGATTACTACACCAACGATGGCAGCGACGATTCGATCGTCTACAACGAGGGTGCTCCGCTGGAATTGGACAACCTCCACGACAGGCCGGCCGCGCTCCTGACCATGGAACAGGCACAACAGCGGGGCCACCTCCAGGTGCTTCTAACAAACGCCCAGCAAAACGAGTGGGCTCCCCGACAAACTGATGCCGCGTTCCCGCCCACGCCACCGAAACCGGAGGTTCGTGTCAGTCGGTGGATCGATGAGGAGGACAACGCGCGGGCGCAGGTGCAAGTGACCTTCGTCTCCAGAGAAGGCAGAAACTACCAACTCCAACGATCCCGCGATCTCGACCATTGGGAAAGTGTTCCGAACCTCGTCTGCGCGGACGAGCAGGACCCGCCCATCACGGATCCCGATCAACCCGTCGCCGGAAACAATGGTCCGATTGCATTGTGCGATGAACTCGTCGCCGAAAGGGTGTTTTACCGTCTGATCGAGAATGAGATCTGAATCCGCGTTGCCTCCGGCGGGATTTCACGTCATGGCGAAGCCGACGGGGGCGATCTGCAACCTCGATTGCGAATACTGCTTCTATTTGGACAAGGAATCGCTCTACGCCAAGGGCTCGCGCTTCCGCATGTCCCGCGAGGTTCTGGAGCAGTACGTTCGGCAGCAATTCGAGGCTCAGAAAGGAGAGATCGTGGTGTTTTCCTGGCAGGGTGGGGAGCCCACCCTGATGGGCCGCGGCTTTTTCGAGGAAGCCGTCGAACTGCAAAAGCGACTGGGCGACGGCCGCTGCGTCGAGAACGCGCTCCAGACGAACGCAGTCACGCTCGACGATGCATGGGGCGCGTTCTTTGCCCGCGAAAACTTTTTGGTCGGCGTCAGCATCGACGGTCCCGGCCCGCTTCACGATTGCTATCGTGTGGACAAGGGTGGCAAGCCCACCTTCGAACGCGTCATGCGCGGCATTGACGTTTTGCGGAGACACGGGGTCGATTTCAACACGGTGACCGTGGTTCACGAGCGGAACGTCCGGCATCCCTTGAACGTTTACCGGTTTCTCAAAGATCAAGGTTCCGGCTATATGCAGTTCATTCCGCTCGTCGAACGGTTGCCTTCCGTCTCGTCTCGCGAGCGCGGCTTCACCCATGCGCCGCCTCCTTCCGCTGCCGGGGAAGGGGAGGAGCAAGTCACTCCTTGGAGCGTTCCGCCGGATGCCTTCGGCGCGTTTCTGGTGGACATCTTCGACGAATGGGTTCGCCAAGATGTCGGCAAGGTCTTCGTACAGCTCTTCGACGTCGCGTTGGGCGTTTGGATGGGTCATCCGGCCGGATTGTGTCTTTTCAAGGAGAATTGCGGTGACGCGGTCGCACTCGAGCACAACGGTGATGTCTTTTCGTGCGATCACTTCGTCTACCCTCGCTACCGGCTCGGGAATATTCTGAACAAGAATCTCGGCGAGCTGGTTCGGGGCCCGGTTCAGCGCGCCTTCGGGAAACAGAAGTCCGCGAGCTTGCCCGACTACTGCAAGCGCTGCGATGTTCGCTTCGCTTGCAATGGCGAGTGTCCGAAAAACCGCTTTGTCCTCACTCCCGACGGCGAACCTGGACTGAATTATTTGTGCCCGGCCTACAAACGCTTCTTTCACCACATCGACCCCGCGATGCGCGGCATGGCTTGGCTTGCCCGCCACCGCCGGGCGCCCGCCGAAATCATGGAACGGGGAGTGCCGCCGCGGCAG
The DNA here is from genome assembly GCA_035513055.1 of Verrucomicrobiales bacterium. Taxonomy (GTDB): domain Bacteria; phylum Verrucomicrobiota; class Verrucomicrobiia; order Verrucomicrobiales; family DEV007; genus DATKCT01. Next base: position 30,998 of record DATKCT010000052.1, read on the forward strand.
CCGGGACCTCCGCCAGGCTGGCCGTAATCCGAGACAGCTTGCTCTTTTCGATTGATTGAGTGTCCACCCTAACAACTTCGCGCTGCTGGCGTTGCATTCAGAAAGCAATAAAAGCACACGTCTTTTATCGAAAAAACGGTTGCATGGCGGAGTCGGGAGCCCGGTGTCAACCCGCGCCCGCCCTTGCCCGAGGCGTAGAGGAATCGGCATCTCCGAATGGGACACCCACTCATGTCCGGGGAGAAGCACAAGGCGATGTCACGGGTCCGAGGAGGCTCCTGACGCACAGAGCCGCACCCATCAACAGTGGGTGTCCAAGATTTCACCCCTGGAAAAAACAGGATTCGCCGCACCGACGGCCGTGACCGATGGGCGCCATGTCGCCGCCATTTTTGCAACTTGTGAACTCGTTTGTGTGAATCTTGTGGGTGAAAGAGTCTGGGCGAAACACCTGGGCATTCCGAAAAACCATTATGGACATGCGTCTTCACTGATGTGTTATGAGAACCTGGTCATGGTTCAACTTGACCAAGAAGATGATCCGAAATTCCAGGCGTTTGATAGCGTCCCAAGCAGCGCACGGCCACTTTCTTCTCAAACCACAGGTCCAGCGCATAGTGCAGGTAGATATTGGCGAGCACGGGGCTGACAATCCCCCCTTGCGGGGTTCCCATTGCCGGATGGATCATCTTGCCGTCCTCCTCCAAGATCCCTGCCCGCAGCCATTTCTTGATCAGTCTGATCAAGGCCCGGTCATCGACTCGTTCCTCTAACATCTTGACTAACCAATTCTGGTCGATGTTGTCGAAAAAGCCGCGGATGTCCGCTTCGACAACCCAGTGATATTCCCCAAACTGCAGCTCTTTCCGCAGGGTTTCCAGCGCGTCATGCGGCCCGATTCCCTTCCGGTATCCGTAACTGCAATCCAGGAAGTCTTGCCCATCGATCGCCGACAGGATGTTGGCGACCGCTACCTGAAGTCTCTTGTCCTCCAGAGCGGGGATTCCCAGGGGTCGACGCTTATCGCTCCCGGGTTTGGGTATGTACTTGCGCCTAACCGGTTTGGCTCGGTACCTCTTTGTTTTCAACCGCTCCACGAGGTCAGCCAGGTTCGCTTCCAGGTACTTTTCATAGTCCTGAAAGCTGACCCGATCCACTCCATTTCGAGGTGAATCGGCTCCGGGGCTTCCGGACCGGCAGAGTCGCTCTCAGCGGCCGCGATAAGCACAAGGAATCGTTGGCCGTCCTGGGAAACGGTCCACTGATTGTAGGGAGGTTGCGGAAAAGTGACAATTTCCTTCGGCCTTTCAGGTATTAGCGCGCCTCCTTGCTCGGTGAGCGCCACAGAAAAAATCGTCGATCCCCCCTGAATGGCCGGAGGGGTGTTTGGAGGCAGAGCGCTCCAGTCCGGTTCCTTGTGCAACAAGGCCCCAATCGAGTCGGTCACCGTCTCCCCGCTAAAGAGGCGTTTGCCCGTGAGGCACTCAAACAGCACCCCCCAAAAAACTCCAGATGTCCGAGCGCTTGTCCACCGGCTTGCCCCGGGCCTGTTCCGGGCTCATATACCCCGCCGTGCCCAACAACGTCCCTGGCATGGTGAAGTTATCCGTGATCGTCGGACCATCCGGATTGGCCTTGATCACACTCGCGGCCTCCGGCCCTGCGGCGCGGGCCAATACAAAGTCCAACACCTTCACCTTGCCGTCAGCCGTCAGCTTGACGTTCCCCGGCTTGAGATCGCGGTGGATGATGCCCTTTTCGTGAGCCGCTTCCAGCGCCTCGGCGATCTGCTTGCACACGTCCAGGGCTTCCTCGACGGCCAATGCGCCCCGCTTCAAGCGGTCGGACAGATCTACGCCGTCGACCAGTTCCAGCACCAAGCCGTGCGTGTTCCCGGACTGTTCCAGGCCGTAAATACCGGCGATGCTAGGATGATTGAGCGAGGCGAGTAGCTTGGCTTCACGCTCGAAGCGGGCCAGACGTTCCTTGTGTTGGGCGAAGCTCTCAGGCAAAACCTTGATCGCGACTTCACGATCCAGTTTGGTGTCCGTGGCCCGATACACTGCTCCCATCCCGCCTTGCCCGAGCTTGGCGGTGATCTGGTAATGGGCGAGGGATGCGCCGATCATGGCTTGGATGGGCTCAAAGGGTGGAAGCTATAGGATTAAGCCACTGCAGTCCATCAAACTGCTAGGAAATTGCTTTTTCACCCCTGGTTCTGGTTGTCGACTTGAGGGCGGGATTGGAGGGGGTTCAAATTTGATCCGTTTAAAATGAAGGATTCTCTCGCCTTCTTGATTGTGTGGGCGAAGTAAAAGTCACGGGGACGAGAGGAGGCGCAACGGTTTGGGTTGGGTCTTCAAGTGGGGACGACTGAAGGCATGCACGTCCTCTACAACTTCGTCCACTTCCTGGACCGTCATTATGCGATCTCCTCTACCCCAGAAGAAGCCATGTTTGTACCCCGCATATCCGATGTACTTGGCTCGCTTCCCCAACTCCTCAAGTTCGCGCATGATGTATCGGAAATCCGCGTTCCGGAATCTCCCTGGATCGCCGTCCAACAACAGGACCGGACAATCGATCTTAACCAGGACCGAACGAGCGAAGGCCCTGACCTCCTCCGTGTAGAGTCGGGGGAAAACTTCATGAGTCAGGTGGAGTGGACCAGGATCAGGCCCATCATATAAACCCATCCAGAATTCCGAGGTGGGTTCGCCGCCAACAACCGCGGCGATGGATGTATGAGCGGCAGTCTCAATCGCCAAACCTCCCCCCGCACTGCCACCGAAGACGACGACGCACGCGAAACTCGGGGTCATGCAACATTTCTTGACACAAAGCGGTTCGCGCATCATCCTGTCCCACGGCCCGCACTCCCCGCGTCGAATACGAGAACGCCCTCTACCCTTTTTCACCTTGATGTTCTGCTTCGCGAGATCAGCGACCTGCTTGTCGATGACCTCCTGATCGACATGGCTATAACGCGGGCCGTGTGCTTGCCTTTGCAAACTTCACGCCTAGCCATGAGGAATGGAACCTCTGCCAACCCTCAGCGAGATCGAAGCCGCCAAGGCGCTCATTCGTCCGCACATCCGGGAAACGCCGGCGTATCGCTGGCCGCTGCTTGAGAAGGGGCTCGGCTGTGAGCTGTGGCTGAAGCATGAGAACCACACGCCGGTGGGCGCCTTCAAGATTCGCGGCGGGCTTGTTTACATGGATGAGTTGAAACGTGCCGAACCCGGCGTGCGTGGCGTGATCGCGGCGACGACGGGCAATCATGGGCAGTCGATCGCGTTTGCGGCGAAGCTGAACGGCCTGCGCGCCGTGATCGTCGTGCCGCATGGCAACAACCCGGAGAAGAACACCGTCATGCGCTCGCTCGGAGCCGAACTGGTCGAACATGGCCGTGAATTTCAGGAGGCGCTCGAATACTCGCGTGAGTTCGCTGCGAAAGAAGGCTTGCATGCCGTGCCGTCGTTTCATCCGTGGCTCGTGCGCGGCGTGAGCACGTATGCGCTGGAGTTGTTTCGCTCCGTTGCGGACCTGGACGCCGTTTTTGTGCCCATCGGCCTCGGTTCCGGCTTTTGCGGCATCGCTTCAGCGCGTGAGGCGCTGGGTTTGAAGACGAAGATCATCGGCGTCGTGTCGGAGCACGCACCGGCGTATGCGTTGTCGTTTCAGCAGCGGCAGTTTGTCGAACAATCGAGCACCACACGTGTTGCCGAAGGCGTGGCGTGCAAGACGCCGAACAAGGAGGCTCTGGAGCATGTCGTCGCTCATGCGCATGAGGTCGTGACCGTGAATGACGATGAAGCCGTGACCGCGATGGGTGAAATCATCCAGGCGACGCACAACATTGCCGAAGGAGCCGGTGCGCTGGCCTACGCGGCGCTGAAGAAGCAGCGTGAGGAGTGGCAGGGCAAACGCGTGGCATGCGTGCTCACCGGCGGAAATGCGAGCATGGGCGTGCTGCGCGAGGTGATTCAAGCGAAGTCAGATTTGTGAAGGCCGACGGCCTTCCGTCTTTCAGCCCAAGGGTTGTGCGAGGCTCCGGGAGGGTAAAATGTCGTGAAGGGTTGACGAAGGCCTGGGCTAAAATGTTTCGACGACGAGGCCTGGCACGCGACGGAACTCATCGACGTTGTTAGTGACCACACCTAACTGATGAACGAGACCTGTGGCGGCGATCCAAAGGTCGTTTGAACCGATGAGGTTTCCGGTTGCGGCGAGCGCACGATAGATCTCGCCATAGATCCGCGCGATTTCCATCGTCCAGGGGAGCACGGGATACGGCCGGCAGAGCGATTCCCACGCGGAACGATCGCTGGCGGACTTCCCGCATGCGAGTTCACCAGTTACTGTAAAGGTAATGAAGAAAACCTCGCTCGCCCGGCGGGCGAGGAACGTGTCTGCAGGTCCCGCTACGCCGCGCCGTGCCTCGCGTTCGGCTGCGATCACGAAACTGCTATCGAGAATCAGGCCCATGGATCGTCCGGCACCGGGTCATGCTGGAGCGCTTTTTCGACCGAGTCGAGATAGGTTTCACTGATGCCGCTGCCTCCTGCGCGGAGATAAGCGCGGAGCCGGGCTCCGGTGAGCGGCTCGTCCGGGAAAGCGGCGCGGCGGACCACTTGTGAGAAGGATTCTCCGGGTTTCTTGGCCCTCCGGAGTTTCTCATAGGCGTCCAACTCGAGAGTGATGGTTTTCGTCGCCATGCACGAAGAATACACGAAAGCCGGAACTCGTCAAGGGTCGCGGACTGCTCAGGCGGCTGCGTCTGATTGAGGGGTCGCTCGAAAGAAGGGGAAGTTGAGAAGAGCCCTCGCGGAAACGGACGAACCGTTCGGGAGAACGATGGCTGGATCGTCCGATCGGGATGGACACCTAGGCTCCATCCGGTTATCGAAGGGCAGGATCTTAACGGCCTCACGGCCGCGCCTACACCATGAACACGGCATCTCCCTGTATCCGGCGGCACCCGAGCGATGTGAAACCTTGGGCGGAAACCTGCGGTCAGATTCGGCCTCTCATCGACGAGAACGACGGGGCAGCGGCGGAAGTGCACCATCTCGAAATCACGGACGCCAAGCTCCATTACCACGAGCGGACGGACGAGATTTACTACGTGTTAAGCGGGCAGGGGCGGATGGTCTTGGACGACGCGGAAATCGAGTTGAGCAAGGACGTCGTCGTGTATGTGCCGCGCGGCGTGAAGCACCGGGCCTGGGGCGATCTCAAGGTGCTCGTTGTTTGTATCCCGAGCGGAGTATTGCACGATGTGCACGAAGTGGTGTAGAAGTGAGCCATGAAGACTACGTTGATTGCCCTGGCCGCTGGCATTGGAACGTTCTCGTCGATGGTTAGCTTTTTGAGGGAGCCGATCCCCTTAGTAGACTACGTAGAAGACATCACCGGCAAGGCGCAGCGTGGGCTGGGCATCGACGACGCCGAGTTGCTTTCATCGGCGGGCATTTCGGCGGGCACGTTGGAAGCGTTGCGGACCGGTTCGCCGGATGAGGAGACTGTGCGCCGCGTCGCGCCTGTGCTGGGTCTGGATCCCGAGCGCCTCGTCGCGTCGGCCCGGAAGGCCTGGTATGCTGAGGTTCCGAAAAGCCCCTAGAAGGCGGTCGACGCCGGGTATTCTGCGCTGCCTCTACTCTGCCTTAAATGAATCTAAGAACGCCGAAAGATAGGGCATCCGCTCCGAGAGGTCTCGAGTGACCGAATAGCTCGCTACCGGCGAGGAGTCACGAGTTTGACCATGGCGTTCATAAATAGCATTTGGGATTCCGTCTCTCACCACCACAAGTACTTGTCGCGGATAAATGTGTTCACGAAAGTCCGGACTCGAGAGAAGCAGACTTTCCGCGGCCCGAATCTGTTCGATGGGCCATTTCAGTTCAAGAACTTCCCTTCTCAATTGTGTTCGAATTGCGGCCTCCTCCTCCGGTGGGAGCGCGATGACAAAGCGATACGCTTCAGCTATATATGAATGGTAATCGTTTTTTGAGTAGTCGGGATCTTCAAGATTGATGCTTTGGGCTTCCCTCGTAATGAGTTCGTCGAACGTTCGTTTGAGAATGCTATTCAACTCCTCAGTCTGCCTCTCGCTAAGAAGTAGCGCTTCGGCTGCCACGGAGGAAAGTTGGGTCCCCTCAAAAATCTTTCTTTGTAATGCATGCCTCGCAATGGATGCGGGCAACGGAACCAACCCACCATCTGGCGGCGCTGTAAGCACCACTTGAGGAGTCTGAGGCGATTTGCCATTTTTTTTAAGTGATTCCAGCAAGCTCGGCGGCCTGCCTATCGGTAGGCCGTCAACCAATCTACGAGACTCTTCAGGTTGGGCAGGAGCGTCCACGTGGGCCGAGTGCTTTACCCCCACAAGTACTCCCAGGACTGAAAGGAGAACCAAATGGATACAGACCAAGTAATGCGCTTTCACTTTCAAACTCTACCCACCCGCATTTAGTTATTCCGTTAAGGGGTGTCGTACTCGTCCTCAGTGACGAGGTGTCCAAATCTCGTGCTGAAAAACTGCAGGTCAAACGTATTCCTCTCCATACCTCTGGTTCTCCGTCTGAGGCCATTTAGACCGATTTCGTAATCAAGCCTGGGCCCTTGTTCGGTCTGCACCACGCCGACCCTTCGAGTGTAGTTCCCAGCGGTCCAACGATCCTGAAGGAGAAGTGCCTCAAGAGTTTGAGCTGGCTGATTTCCTATAATGAGTTCGGCTTTGTCACGAAAACCCAAGATCAAGGATTCCGCAGCATCGGGATATGCGGGGATTGAGTAGTAATAGGATGCACCATCGGCAGCATCATCGGGTTCCACGATAGTCAATTCATGCGCTTGTAGGTCCGCCAGCAAACCCGTAAGGAGCGAATTCAAACTGGCGACACTTGCTTCATCTAGCGCCAGCAACTCCTGTAAATATGGTCCAATGCTTAGATCGTTCCCGAGCAACTGCCATGAACTCCAAACGGCGCCAGCTGGGACATACACAATTGGGTCATCAAATGCCTCCGAGATTCCCTCTGACAAATCAGCCTGCACGGAAGGAGGGCCCATACCCATATCCGATGTATCCGGGTCAGGAATCACCGGTGGGCTCTCGTCGGGTGCGAGATGCAATCACGGCGAGCGTAGCGTATCCTTTTGGTCGCCTAAACGCGGATGCGGCTTGTATATGGCCACCGCCACAATTGCGGCTACCTCTACTAACATAAAGAAGTGGGAAATCCCAAACAAGAGCCTCCTTGACTTCATTCCAGTTACGAAGGTACGACCGTGCCGGCGGTCACATATCGGGTGAACTGATCAGGATTAAGATTAGGATGGCCAGCCTAGAAGGCGCGCCCCCTATGCCGCCGGATCAATCTCCCGAAGGTACGCGTAACTGTAAAGTCCGGTCGTGTGTCCGTCGCTGAAATGGAATTGGATCGCGTAACCGCCCACCGGCGCCCATCCCGTCACGCGCACCCCTGGAAACGATCTCAGTCCGCCCCCGCCAATGACCTGACCTAGCAGATCCCGTTCCCCCTGAGTCTCCGCGCTCGGCGACCGCGCTCTCAGGTAGGCCATGGGATAATACGTCTCACTCCCGTCGTCCCAGCGGATCGCCACTTCGTCCCCGATCACTTGAATCAGCTCCGGACGCGTCATCGGCCGCAATTCCCCTCAGATTCCCTCCGTGTTTCCCAACCCCTCGGGAGACCGCACGGTCCCCGTTTCTCCCGCTTCCACTTCTCCGTTGTGCCGCTGAAAGCGCATCTGAAGAATGCGCTTGCCGTCGGTATTCTCAACGGTAACGACAAACCCTTCGACCTCGATGCTTTCGCCCTCGACTGGAAGGCGGCCAAAGCGGTGCGTAACATAACCGCCGACCGTGCTGACTTCGGGATCTTCCCAGTGCAATCCGGTGTGCTCCTCCAATTCGTAGAGCGGAAGCCCGCCCTCGACCACAAACTCGCCGTCCGCCACCTGAATAAATGGTTGTTCCGACTTTTCGTCTTCGTCGAACTCGTCGCGGATCTCGCCGACCAGTTCCTCCAGCACATCCTCCAGGGAAACAACCCCCACTGCGCCCCCGAACTCGTCGACCACCACAGCCATATGGAGACTGCGGCCCAAGAAATGGTTGAGCAAGCGATCCGCGGTCATCATCTCCGGCACGACTTCGGCCTTTTTGCGAATCTTGAGAAGATCGGGTCCGTTAGAACCGATCAACGGAATCATGTCTTTGATATGAACGAATCCCAGCGTCTGATCGAGATGCCCGTTCACCAGGGGAAAGCGGGTGTAACGCGACTCCACGGCGATGCGGAGATTTTCCTCGAACGGATCGTCCGGATCGAGCGTAACGACCTCGTTTCTCGGCCGCATGATGTCGCGCACGACCAGCTCGCTGAGTTGGAGCGCATTGATGAGGATCTCGCGCTCGGTTTCGGTGACCTGATCGGCCTCTTCGCTGGCCCGGACGATCAACCGCAGTTCCTCCGAACTGTGCGAATGCCCGTCGACGCCCAGGGGATCGATCCGGAACACGTGCTTGAGCACCGCATTGGCGCTCCCGTTGAGAATCCATATGGCCGGCTTGAGAACCACGTAAAAGAAGTGGAGCGGCCGCACCACCCACAGCGTTGTGATCAGGGATTTGCGGATAGCCAGCGATTTCGGCGTCAGTTCGCCGAGCACCACATGCAAAAAGGTGATGAACCCGAACGCCAGAAAGAGGGAGATCCGGTGGAGCGTCTCCTCGTGCCCCACGGGAACGAAGATGCGGAAAAGGGGCTCGAAGAGCCGGGCCACAAAGGGTTCGCCCAACATACCCAAGACGATCGAGGCGATCGTGATGCCGAGCTGTGTCGCCGAGAGATAGGCGTCGAGATGCCCAGTCACTTTACGGGCGAAAATGGCGTGCCTGCTGCCTTCATCAGCCAAGGTCGCCAATTGGCTCCCCCGGACTTTCACGATGGCAAACTCCGATGCCACAAAGAATCCGTTCAGCAGGACGAAGAAGAGAATGACGAGCAACTTGAAGACGACGTCGCCGAAGCTCAAGCTCTCCGAACTCTCCGCGGCCAGCAATCCCGCCGTGGCGAAGACGTATCCGCTCATCCCTGCGCGGCCCGCAAACCCTGGGCCGACCTGTTGCTGCTCACCGGGGCCTTCACAGCTTCTCGTAGACCCCCTTGTCCCGGCGTTGCAGAATGGTGAATCCCGCCGCCTTCGCGTCCGACACGGACAAGGGCTTGGATAAGCGCGGTGTGTTCACCCGCGCGATCACCTTCTTGACCGGAACCCGGCACAGTGGACACACCTCAAGAGGAGGACGCTGCACGGGTCTTCGCAATTCAAAACCCTTCCTGCAAACGCGGCATCCGCGTTCTGGGTCGGAGGAAATATATTCGTAAATGGGCATCGGGGCCGGGCCAGGCCTGCCCGAATCACCAGCTCGACTTCGTCACTCCGGGAATCAACCCCGAGGAAGCCAATTCGCGGAACGTGATTCGCGACATCCGGAAACGGCGTAGGAAGGAGCGCCGGCGCCCCGTCACCTCGCAGCGGTTCACCACCCGGGTCGGGCTGGCGTCGCGAGGCAACATCGAAAGGCCAACCCTATCTCCTGCAGCTTTCAACTCCGCGCGTTTGGCGGCGTAATTGTTCACCGTCTTCTGCTTCCGCTTGTTGCGGGCGATCCAACTCTTCTTGGCCATAAGAAGCCGCACTTTCTCTCAAACCTTGGCCGGCGCAAGCGGTTTTTCCATCGTTCGCGCGCGATTCCCCACCCGCCGCCCCCAACGCCCGGTCCGCCCCGCCCTCATTCTTGCCCGGCCGCCCTTGCCTTTCCCCCGCCCCTCGGGCAGCATACCCGCCGTTTCATGAGCAACCGGATCGACGCCGCCTTCGACGCCCTGCGCGCCAGCCAAAAACGCGCCTTCATCGCCTACATTTGTTGCGGCGACCCGGACCTTTCCTCGACGGTCGAACTCGCCCTCGCGCTCGAAGAGGCCGGAGTCGATCTCATTGAACTGGGCATTCCCTTCTCGGATCCTCTCGCGGACGGATTGGTCAATCAACTCGCGGCCCAGAGGGCTCTCGAAGCCGGGATGACGACCGCCGGCGTCCTCGAGACCATCCGGAACATCCGCCGGCACAGCGAGATTCCCCTGGTCTTGTTCACTTACCTCAATCCGGTCTATGCCTACGGCTTTACCGGCTTTGACCGCGACGCCGCCGAGGCCGGAGCCGACGGCATCCTCATCCTGGATCTCCCACCGGACGAAGCCGCGCGCCACGCCGAACTCTCGGGACAACGGGCCCTCCGCCAGATCCGGCTCATCGCTCCCACCACCCCCCGGGAGCGCATCGCCGTCATCGCCGCGGCGAGCCAAGGGTTCATCTATTATGTCTCCCGCGAAGGCGTCACCGGAGAACAAGACAGCATTGCCCTCACCATCGGAGACCAACTTGCCCTGATTCGCGCCGCCGCGGCCACGCCAGTCGCCGTCGGCTTCGGCATTCACACGCCAGACCAAGCCCGCCGGGTCGCCGCCCTCGCCGACGGTGTCGTTGTGGGCAGCGCCATTGTCCGGCGCATCGCCGAACACGGCCGCGGCCCAGGACTGGCCGCCGCCGTTCGCGAGTTTGTGAATCCACTTGTCGAAGCTGTGAAGTCCATCTAAAGACTGCTCTCGGTCCGCCGCATGATCGCCTTCACCAAGATGAACGGTGCCGGCAACGACTTCGTGGTCATTGACAACCGCGACCGCCGGCTCCAGCTCGAACCACAGCACATCGCCAGGATCTGCGAACGGCATCGCGGGGTCGGAGCTGATGGTCTCCTCCTCGTGGAACCACCCGAAGGCCCCGCCGCCGCGCGCATGCGCTACTACAACAGTGACGGAGGCGAGGCGGAAATGTGCGGCAACGGAGCCCGTTGTTTCGCCCGCTTCGTCAACCGCTTGCACGACAACCAACTCCCGCTCCTCCGCTTCGAGACCCTCGCCGGCGTCATCGAAGCCTCTTTCCAAGGCGAACTCGTCCGCGTCCAGCTCAGCCCGCCATCGACCCCCAAACTCGGAGTTTCGCTCGAAGCCGGCGGTCAATCGTGGGAAGTGCACTCCGTCGATACCGGGGTGCCGCACGCCGTTGTCGTTGTGAATGACGCCGATGCCGTCGACCTCGCCCGTTTCGGTCCAGCCCTGCGCTGGCATTCCCATTTCTCCCCGCGCGGCGCCAATGTGAATTTTCAACAGGTCCTTGCCCCCGCCTCGCTCCGGGTCCGCACCTTCGAGCGCGGCGTCGAGGCGGAAACTCTCGCCTGTGGCACCGGGGTCGTCGCCAACGCCATCATCCATCACCAGCTTACCGGCTGCCCGCTCCCGGTTTCCGTCGCCGTCGCCGGCGGCGATTCCCTCCTCGTCGATTTCACTCCTGTCGCTTCGGGTTACGATGCCGTCACTCTCACCGGACCGGCTGCGTTCGTCTTCGAAGGATCCCTCGCATCCCTGCCCTGAATCCGGCATGCCCAGCTCTCCCCCCAGCGAACATTTCGCCGGCGTGCACACCGCCGTGATCACCCCTTTCCGAGATGGGGAGTTCGACGCGGCCGCCTTCCGCAGCCTCATCGACCGGCAGTGCCAAGCCGGCATCGCCGGGATCGTTCCGGTCGGAACCACTGGGGAATCGCCCACCCTCACTCACCAGGAGCACGCCCGAGTCATCGAGACCGCCGTGCAACACACCGCCGGACGCGCCCTCGTCATCGCCGGAACCGGGTCGAACTCGACCTCCGAAGCCGTCAGTCTAACCAAGGCTGCCGAGCGCGCCGGCGCCGACGCCGCGCTGCTCGTCGCTCCCTATTACAACAAACCTTCCCAACAAGGCCTCTTCCTCCACTTCCAGGCCATTGCCGAGGCCACCGCCCTGCCGCTGATTCTCTACAGCATCCCCGGCCGTTGCGGGATCGAGATCGGCGTCGAAACCGTCGTTCGCCTCGCCTCCGCCTCTCCAACCATTGCCGGCATCAAGGAAGCCGGCGGCACTCCGGAACGCATCTCCCAATTTCGCGATGTCCTGCCCGAGGGTTTCGCTATCCTCTCCGGCGACGATTCTCTCACCCTTCCTTTCCTGTCCGTCGGAGCCTGCGGCGTTGTCAGTGTCGCCGCCAATCTCATCCCTCAGGTCATGGCCGATCTCGTCCGTCTCGCACTGACCGGAGACTGGGACGGCGCCCGAGCCCTTCACGCCCGCTATTATCCAGTCTTTCGGGCCCTGCTCCAACTCGACACCAATCCCGTCCCTATCAAAACTGCGATGGAACTCGCCGGTCTCGCCAACGCGGAACTCCGCTTGCCCCTGGCCCCCATCGCGCCCGAAGGCCGCGACCAGCTCTTCCGAGTCCTGCGCGATCTCGACCTCCTCTCCTAACCCATGGAACCTTCCAAACTGCTCGTCTCCGGTTGCCTCGGACGTATGGGCCAAACCATCATCGACTGCGCCGCCCGCGACCCGGAAGTCACTGTCGTCGCTCGAATCGACATCGATGATTCCCTCTTCGCCAATCTTCCGGAGTGTGACGTCGCCATCGATTTCAGTGTTCCCGCCTTTACCCGCGAACTTGTCCGCGGCTGCGCCGAGCTGGGGAAACCCTTGGTCATGGGCACCACCGGACACAACGACGGCCAACTCGCCGTCCTTCGCCATGCCGCAGCCGTTCTCCCCATTGTGCTGGCGCCTAACTTTAGCGTCGGCGTGAACGCTCTCTTCTGGCTCACCCGCAAGGCTGCGGAAATCCTGGGCCCCGGCTTCGACCTCGAAGTCGTCGAGATGCATCACGGCCTGAAGCAGGACGCCCCGAGCGGGACCGCCAAAAAGTTGGCCGAGATCCTCGCCGACGCCCGTGAACTGGACTATGCCAAAGCCGCCCGCCACGGCCGGGAAGGACTCGTCGGTCCCCGTTCCCATTCGGAAATCGGCGTCCACGCCCTGCGCGGCGGATCCGTCGTCGGCGACCACACCGTGGTTCTGGCCGGGCCAGGCGAACGGCTCGAACTCACTCATCGCGCCGCCAGCCGGGAAACTTTCGCCCTTGGCGCCATTCGGGCCGCCAAATGGCTGCACAGCCAACCTCCAGGTCTCTACGACATGATGGACGTTCTCGGTCTCGCCCCGTGAAGGACGCGCTCCCCTATGGACTTGCCCTTGGCAGCAATCTCGGCCGCCGTCTCGACCACCTTCGCCATGCTCGTGACCGGCTCCTCGCCCTGCCGCAAAGCCAAGCCTCGTCTCTGCTCGCCGCCGCCGTCTACGAAACCCTGCCGGTCGATTGTCCGCCCGGCTCGCGCCCGTTTCTCAACACCGTCATCGAACTGCGCATCGACCTCCCGCCTCTCAGCCTCCTCGTCATCATCCAGGGGATGGAACGGCGCCTCGGCCGCGTCCGGACCGCCGTTCCCAACGCTCCCCGCGCCCTCGACATTGATCTCCTCTATGCCGGCGACGCCGTCCTCGAACATCCCCAGCTTGTCCTGCCCCACCCCCGGCTCTCACATCGCGCTTTCGTGCTCGTTCCCCTCGCCGATATCCGGCCCGGATGGACTCCCCCGGGTTCGACGGTTGCCGTGCTCGAACTTCTTCAACGCATCCCCGAACCGCGGGGTGTAACGCTCTACCGCCGCGTTTGGTGACGACTTGGAATCCCACCGTCCTGGACTCTCTCGCCCGCCTCCACGCGCAGGGCCAGCCCATCGCCTCGCTCACTGCCTACGATTATCCCACCGCTCGCCTTCTCGACGAAGCCGGCGTCGACCTCATTCTCGTGGGAGATTCTCTCGGCATGGTCGTGTTAGGACTCCCCGACACCACCGGGGTCACCCTCGAGGCCATGCTCCACCACACACGCGCCTGCCGCCGCGGCGTGACCCGCGCCCTCCTTGTCGCCGACCTTCCCTATCAAACTTATGAAACTCCGGAACAGGCCCTAACCAGCGCTCGGGCACTCCTCGAAGCCGGAGCCGACGCCGTTAAACTCGAAGGCGGCGCCGCCATTTCCACCCAGGTCGAAGCGCTGGCCCGGGCGGGCGTTCCCCTCGTCGGTCATGTCGGTATGCTCCCCCAGCACATCCGGGAAGAGGGCGGTTACAAAAAGAAAGGCCGTCGCTCCGCCGAAGCGCGGCTTCTGAAAGCCGACGCTCGCTTCCTCGAATCGCAAGGCGCCCTCGCCATCGTCCTGGAGGGCATCGTTCCCGACGTCGCCGCAGCCATCACCAAGGCCCTCTCCATTCCCACCATCGGCATCGGCTCCGGAGACGCTTGCAGCGGACAGATCCTCGTCATCCATGATCTCCTCGGGGCTTTCCCCTGGTTCCGGCCCCCCTTCGCGATCCCCCGAGCCGATCTCGCCTCCGCCATCACCCAGGCGGCGCAGGAATTCATCGCCGACGTCCGTCGCGGCCCGGGGGCCTGTTGATTTGCCCAGTCGAGCCCTGGCAACTCCCCAGCATGATTGAGAGCGCGAAAAACGGTCGCTCCATTTCCATCGCGTTCATCCCAACCTCGCACGCTCCCGTTTGACTCTCAAAGCCCTGTCCGTGGCAAACTTGAACTCGTTCTTGCCCGGGTAGGCGCCGCCGCGTCAACCACTTTGCCGGAATCCATTGTCGAGTCCGGTTGCGTCATTCCCTAACTTCCGGCGCCGTCGCTGCCGCGCGCGCCCGAAAACTCCCCCTCAGGCGGATCCACAAGTCCCGCAAGCGCGGCCAACCCCGCATCCGGACGGCCACGGCGCCGCCAAGCGCCGCACAGACCAGGACCACGAACCACCATTCCACTCGGCGCACTTTGGCAATCTTGAGGCGAAGATCGACGGGCACTTCGCCGTCGACCTGAACGCTCCGGCTGAAGGTCAACACTTCGCCGCGCTCCGGCAAGGTCACCGCGATCATCCGCAAAACGGGTTCCGCCGCCAATTGCTGGCTGACCAGACGCGCGGCGATCTTCTTCAACACGGAGACTTCTTCGGCCGTGTTGCCCTGGAGCAAGGCATCGACTTGCTGCGGATCGTAATTGACTTCTCCCTGCAACAAGGGATTGCGTCCCGCCGCCTGCTCGAGGCTCTCGTTCGCCAGAGCGCCGGGATCCTCCATCCGATTGTCCAGGTAGAGCCGCTGCCGGCGCGTGTTCAATCCCATCACCGCCTGTTGCGTCTGGAGTTCCCGCAACTGCACCCGCGCATCTTCGTTTGACGCCGCATCCAAAGCCTGGGCCTTCGAAGCCCGGCTCAGGGCTTGCCGCGCTTTCTCCTGTTCGCCTTGCTGGAGCCAGGTGTTGGCCTGCTCCAACAAAAGGGTGGCCCCCTGCGCCTCTCTCTCGCGCTGCATCGAATAGGACTTCAGGTAGTCCTCCAATCCGAACGGGGCGCGCCATTCCTCGCGGTGCAATTCCAAACTGCCCTTGGAATCGGCAAGACGGTATCCCTGCGGCATCACCACGCGCCACTCGACGTTCTGCAAGGGCACGTTCCAATGCGGGCCTTGCAACACGATCCGGCGCCCCTTCAACACTTGCGAGGAATACGTCAGCGTCACCTCGGCCGCCGGAGCATCCTCCCGGGGCAATACATAAAACAAATACTCGTCACCCTCCCGGACCACGGCCACGCTTTCGCCGTTGACGAAGACATTGAAAAGCTGGGAGCCCTCCGGCAGCCGGGCTCGCAAGCTGCTCTTCTCCAAGACCTCGACTTGCAGATTCACCACGGTCACGGCTTCTCCGGCCGGAGAAAAAACCGTTCGCAGTTGTCCGCCGGCCACGCGCAGTTTGAGGGCCTCGACCACGCCGTGCCGCTTCACTCCCACGATGAGGGGCTGACCAGCCTCCACAGCCCGAAACGCCAAAGCCGGCACGCTCCGGTCCGCCGGATCCTTCAACGCCGCAGGAACGCTTCCCCAGTCCGCCGCCTGCCAGCCCGGCGGATCCGCCGCTGACAGCTCCAGCCGCCCTGATCCCCGCAAGGCCAGCCAATAACTCGTTTGCCGGGCTCCTATCAAGTCCGCCGCCGTCACCGCCTCCTCGCCGCTCTCGCGCTCGGTGACCCGTTGGTGGTCCACCACCACGGCAAACTCCCCAATCATGCCCCGTTGAAACCGCACTTCCCAAAGCCCGGCTTCGCCGCTCACCCTGACAATATCGCTCACTGCGTCTCCCGAGGCTCGCACCGTCGTTTCCTCCTCTTCGCTTAGACCGGCGAGCCGAAGCCGCGCCGCTTTCACCGGCGCGTTCTCCACTTGATAGCGCACACTCAGCCGGGTTCTGGTCACCCCTTCCCGCAGCGTCGTTTCCTGCAAGGCGTTGGCTGTTATCCACGGATCCAGACGTTCCACCCGCAACTGCAAAGCCCAATCGCGTTGCAGCAACCGAAAGGCCAGGGTCCCCGGTTGATCCTCCGCTACCTCGCGCACATCGAGCTGCGACACGTTGCTCCGGGTCAACGGCTGCACCCGGATCCCTTGTTGCGGGGCCACCAACAAGCGTCCCGTCTGCCGTGTCGATTCCCGCAACACAACGCGCGGCACATCCCAGTCCGCCTCCACAGGGGGAGTGCCCGCCAGGGTCAACGCAAAGCTCTGCTCGCCCAGCGTCCGGCCCGTCAGATGCAGGGTCACGACGCGAACCCCGTCCTCCTCCAGCTCCGTCCAGTGGCTGAAGGCCGGGCCGCTAACGGCTTCCACTTCGAGACCCCCCGGCAGTGGAAAACTGAGTTTGAACAAGCCCGCCCGCGTGATGGAAACGCGCAGATCCACCGCCAGCACCACCCGTTCTTCGCCTAACGAAAGCGTCTGCTGCGTCGCCACCCGGACTTCGGGATCCACCGGCCCCACCGTCAAAGCCACGTTTCCCGCGCCATCTCCATAGCGGAAAACCCGCCGCAACGAGGGCGCTTCCGCCCCTTCCTCAGCCGCCGCCCACAGCAGCGACCGGTCAAAATCCTCCAAGCCCACTTCCGGCATACCTTCCACAGTCACTTCCTGAGGTTTCGCATCCGTTCCAAAGACGAGAGCCACGAGGCCGCCTTCGCTTTCGGCGCCTTCGATCCCCAAGACTCCGAGGTTCACCGACACGGGCAGCGGCCCGGTGCCGCGCTGAGTTTCCACCGTGAGGGAAAATGGCGTCGACTGGGGCGGCGTCAGGCTGATCCGCAGGGCGCGCGATTCCGGATCGAACCTCCATTCTTCCACCGGACCATCCCCCACCCGGCTCACGGTGAATCCTTCCGGCACAAGCGCGGTCAACTCCCGCATTTGTCCCTGTGAGGGTCGCACTTCCACCCGGTGCCGTCCGTCCACAAGCCCAGGGGCGGCCAGATAGGCGTTCGCCGTCTCTACATAAAACTGGGACACTTCCGCTTCCATGTCGCGACTTAAGGGATGAAACTCGATCCGCTCCTCGCCTTCCGGGCCCAGCAGCAGCCGCGCCCCGCTCCAACCCTCCGGCAATCCTTCCACGGCTTCGACCCGAACGGCCATCGGTGATCGAAATTCCCAGCCTCGCTCGTCATAACGGATCTCCAGGGTCTGAACCGCAGCTCGCCCACCGGGCAAGCTCACCCCCACAGCCAGATCCCCCACCGGCAACTCGAACCAAGCTCGCACTTCGACCAGGCCGTCACGCTCGAGCACGGCCCGGTACTGAAACTCGCCGCCGCTCTCCAGTTTGGTTACCCGGGTCCCCTCGCCTTCGAATCGCGTCAAGACCGCCGGAGCGCGCAGCAGAAGCAGCGAATCGTTCTCCTTTCCTTCCACGCGCAAGACGGCTTCGCCATAGAGCCGCTCTTCTTCGATCCGCCATTGCTGGTCGATCCGGTCCGCGGCCTCGAGATTCTTCCCGGCCGCCGCGGCAGGCGTCGAGGCCGGACTTTCTTGTCCCCAGGCGCGCTCCGCCCCGCCGCTCAACGCCAGGGCGGACAATGCAGCGGCCAGGAACAAGGAAACCGCCGGCGCCGGAGTCCCCGGCCCCTCCGGTTCCGGGCCTGTGGCGGATCCTTCCTCCCGCGCCGCTCGAGCCGCCCGTTGCCGCTTCCGCCAGTCCCGGGCGTCCCGCAGCCAACTGCGCCAGCCTGGAATCACGAAAAACACGGTCAAGGCCAGCGCCAACGCCGCGAAGAACAGAACCGCCCCACCCCGCTGACACAACAAGCCAGCCCCCAACAGCACCGCGGCCAAGACTGCCAGACGCATGCGTTGTCGTTCGGGAACCCGCCGGAACCATACCAAAGCGGCGAGTCCCGCAGCCGCCAGCACCAAGCCCGGCCAGGAGATCATCGCCTGCCAGGCGGGCAGATTCTTCACCGCCACGACCACACTCTCTCCCGGCGCGGCCACAGGAGCCGTGAACTCCACCGCCGAATCGTTGACTCGCCGGGTTTCACCTGCGGCTATCGCCAGAATAGCCAACCAGAGCGCCAGCACAGGCGCCAGCACCAACGCGATCAAGCGCAACCCGCCTCCAGGTCTTCCGCTCCGGAGCAACGCGCTCACCAAGAAGAAGCTCAGTATCAATGCGACCACAAGCACCACAGAACCCCGAAGCCGCAGCCAGTCCCAGCCGCTCTCCGTCAGCGAGAACCGCCGCACTTGCGCCACGCCGCTCTCGACCGGAACCAACAAACGCCCGCGGTCCGCCTCCACCTTCCACTCCGTGATCAACACCGGAGCGTCCACGGCGGGACTAACAATCTCAATGGTCCGGCGCCCGTCTTTCGGACGCCCCACTCGCACCATCACTTCGACCGGCCGGTTCGGGTCGCCCTCCGCCGACAAGGGAATCAGCATCGCTCCCTCGTCCTGGCGCGCATTCACCGCCTCGCCGGCGACGCGGGCCTCCCACAAACGTCCGCCCTCGGGCAAACGCATCCGCAAAGCCTTCTGCCCCCGCGTCTTCACGAAGAACCGGGCTTCTGTCACCGCCTCTCCATCCCGCGATACCTGAGTCGACAACGTCGCGAAATCCACAAGCTGATCGATGGCCCCCGCCGGTTCGAACCATTCGATTCCTAACTCCAAGTCAAAAGGCCGCGCTGTGTATTGATAGGCCGCCACCGTCGGCCAACTCGTCAAAAGCCGGAATTCCGCCGGCAGCTCTGAAGCTTCGATTCGCAGCAGTCCCGGAGACACCGTCGTCTCCCGCTCGCGCACCTGCGACGGACTCGCCAACTGAATGAACCCGCGCTCCCCCTGCACTCCCACCGGCTGCACTTCGCCGGGGCGCAGGATCCCGCCCTGCGCCTGCATCGGCTGCTCGAAAGTCACCAGCAATGTCGACGCGCCCAAAGCCGGCCGGTGCAAGGTCACCACCAGCTCGTTCCCTTCCCGGCGCCAGCCCTGCACATTCTGCCCTTCCATGGTCACATTCCCGACGGTCTCGGGCGCTTGAAGCCGCCATTCCGACACCGGGGCTCCCACGACGAAATAGTTCAACAAGACGCTGCCGTAAGCGATCCCCTCCTTCAGCGCATAACGGTGAAACACATCCGCTTGCACGCTCTGCCCCATGGCTTCGACTCCCATCTCCGCATTCCAATCCGCCGACCGGATGCGGAAGGCCTGTTGCAACCCATTGACTTGCTCCGGAAAATAGGACAACGGCAGCTCCGACAATTCCTCGACCCGCGCCGGAGATACCCGGAAACCGGGCGACGCCACCACGCCCAAGTGCCCGCGCACCGATTTCGCCGCCGGATGCCGCACGGGCGGCAATGCCCACGGACCCGCGGTCGCAGGCACATTTCGTTCCAAGCGGAACTGCACCAATTGACGGCCGCTCACGGAGCCGCCAAACAACACTTTCAATGACCGCGGCTCGCCGGCCGCTTCCGGACCCGCCACATAATCGCTCACCGCCGCGCCTCCGACGCCCACCACCACATAATCGCCAGGGATCTGCATGTCCCATTCCCCCAAAGGCGCCTCCCGGATATCCAACTCGACTTTTCCATAGAGCACCCTGTCGGTTTCACCCATCTCGTAAACCAAGACCTGCGACACGCTCACTTCCGGAACGATGCGGTCCGCCAGAATCTCGAACGTATGCCCGGCCGAAGGAAAGCGGTAAACGAAAACCTGCCCGCTCCCGGCGCCATCCAGCGGCTCCGCCGGATACTGCGCCGGACCGAGCTGGGCCAGCCCTTCGACTCCGGTCACCTCCACCTTGACGGCGCCCGAGTTGCTCACACGCACATGCCCGGAATGGCGGACCGCTCCCTCGGGCGTGAGCCGCAACGGAGCCACCCGCACTGGGAATCCCCCCAACGCCGTCTGACTGCGCACCACCAACTGTTCGTCTCCGCGGATCGGCCGGCTGAAGGGAATCTCCAATCGCCGCATGCCTCCTCCGGTCTCCGTCACGGTCCATCCCAACACGTTGGCTCCCTCGACGGAAAGCACTTCGCCCGATCCGTCTAACAACAACTGCAAGCGGTCCAATCCGCCCTGCAACACATGAATCCCCAAACGGAAACTCTGCCGCATCAAGCCAGCGCCCACCTGCGCTTCCGAGAGCGAGTCGCTGGCATAGAACAGCTCGCCTTCAGCCGCATCTCGCGCCTTCTTCCACGCCACCAGGCATTGCCCGTCCGCGGGCAAAAACCCGCGCCAAGCATCGTCCTGCCTCCTTGGAAAGACGCCGGTTCCCGCTTGAAAATGTGCTTCCTCCGAGAAGCCGCGCAAGAAAACGGGAACCACCGCTCCCGCGGGAACGGCGAAGCGCAGCCGCGACCATTCTCCGTCTTCCTCCACCGCCGCGTCGAATTCCAAACGGACCGGATACGCGCCGGCCGACTCGAAGCGCAACCGGTAAACGGAGCCCCGCTCGTCGTGGCCTAACTCGACCCGGTAAGGCAGTCCCTCGGGCAGCTCGCGCAAAGCCGCATGGCCTCGCAAGATGTCAATCACACCGCCCTCCGCATCGCGCACCTGCGCCACACCACTCAGCACAAAGGCCACGCTGCCCGCCGCCGCGTCTTCCGTTCCTTCCAAGGTCGCTTCGCGCAACTCCACCGCCGCCGGCGCCGCTCCAAAGGGCGCAACCCTCAGCCGAAGCGTCCCCGCGCCCGCAGTCTGGAAGCGCAGCGTCTCGACATCCTGACCAGCCCCCAAAGGCTCCCATCCATCGGCTCCGATGGCTCGCACTTCCACCGCTTCCTCCGCCACAATCTCAACCTGCGACACAAATCCGGCTGCTTCTCCCATCCCCACGGTCAGCACTTCCACTTCAGCCGGCAACGCCGGCACTTCCTGCGCCGTCCGCAACAGGATCCGGTATTCCTCCTCTCCACCGGGATGCGCGGGCCGGATCTCGAGCAGCCGCCCTCCCCCCTCGCCCGTCGCTTGCCGGATCGCCCAATCGCGCATCGGTTCGCCTCCCTCCATCTCGACCGACACCACTTCACCCGGACCCTCCAGCCCTAGCACCAACCGTTCCGCTTTGCCTTGCAGTATCCGCAAGTGGACTCGCATCTCTCCCCGGATGCCGCCCGTTCCCACCGACAGCTTCGACTCGGCGCGCGCCGTGAAAAACACCGGAATCTCCCGGTGAAACCCGGCCGCGCGAAGGACCACGATGTCGCCGGTCTCGACCATGAGATCCCCCTGCACTCGGGCCGGCGGAGCGGGTTCGGCGAGACCAGCCGGAGCCGGCTCGGCGACCGGCGCATCTTCCTGCGCCTCGCCGAAGCTCGCCGCCAACATTGCCGCGCCCGTCAGGGCGCTTTTCCACATCTTGTTCTGCATCCTCTTCATCCTCGGCTCCTCGTGACTAGGGGTTTCCGTCCTCTCATTGAACAAATCTCGAAAAGCTATTCCGTTCGCTGCCGGATCACCTCCGCCATCTGCAAAAGCTGTTCCACGCGGTCGTAAGCGGGAAAGGCCCCTCGCAGATTGGTCAGGACCGGCGCCAAGCCGGCCAGCTCGACAGTTTCTCCCCGCCCTCCCCCTTGCAGTTTCTCCGCCACCAAGGCCGCCGTGGCCGCCAATTGCATGGCCGGAGCGGCATCCTTCAGATCCGGCGTCCGCTCCTGATAGGGAATCGTCCACGATCGTTCCACCATGGTCCCGCTGGCAGCGTCCTGAAAGCGCACCGCCGCCTCTCCCAGGGGCCCGCGGCCATTCGCCGCGAACTCGACCTGATACACGGCGACGCCGGTCTCCGCGCCCGCCAGCTCCGCGGCGTCGACCTGATCGTTGCGGAAATCCTCCTTCTGCAAGCGATGCTTTTCGAAGCCCAACAAACGGTAACGGCTCACCCGGTCCGGATGAAACCGCACTTGCACTTTGACATTGCGCGCCGCCGGCCGCAGCGACCCGGCCAGGTGCTTGGCGAATCCTTCATCCGCATCCTCCGGCCGGTTCAACAAATAGTAGCGGCCATCCCCCTCTCGGGTCACCGCCTCCAACACGGCGTCGTTGACGCCATCCGTGCCCACCCCGCAAGCGTCAAAGGCAATGCCTTGCCGCCGCAGACCCACCACCATGGCCCGCAAGGCATCGGGACGGGCATCGCCCAGATTGGCCGCGCCGTCGCTGATCAGGACGATCCGGTTCTGGGCGCCTTCCAATCGCTGTTCCAGCGCCTTCTCTCCAGCCAAGCGCAAGGCCTCTTCCATGTTCGTTCCTCCTTCCGGCGGAGTCCGCATCACCAGATCGGTAAACTCCGCGCCGCGATCGCCGGTCCAGGCTTCCAACAACAAGCGCGGCGTCCGGGCGAAGGTCACGACCGTGACTTGGTCTGCCGGCGTCAAATGTTCCGACAGAGAGGCCAGCGCTCGTCCCACTGTCGCTTCCCGGTCCTCCCGTTCCATGGATCCCGATTTGTCGATGAGGAGGGTCAGGCGCAGGGGCTGCTGCGCGCCCCGGCCTAACGCCGCCGTCCGGAAAGCGACTCGCACCAGGTTCTGCTGTTGGAAAAACGGATGGGCCGCCTGCTCGATCCTGCCGGTCACTTTCTCTTCGTAGCTGGGACTGGGGTCTCCGTAATCGAAGGCATTGACGAACTCTTCGACCCGGACGCTGTCCGCGGGCGGGAATTCCCCTCTCTCAAGCAACGCCGCCCGCGCCAACTTGAAGGACACGTCTGCGACATGCAGCGAGAAGGTGGAAAACGGCTCATCCGCTGTTGCCGTCATTTCTGGAAGCGGAGGTTCCGCCGCGAGTCCGCGAGTTCCTGGCGAGGTTGCCAAATCGGCGAGCCCTACGGAATCGAAATCGGTGATTTGGTAACGTTCCGCCAACTCGACCAACTCCCTGCGAGCCTTTTCCACGTCGCTTCGCTGTTGCTCCAACAGAGAAGCGATTCCCTCCAGATCACTGGTTTCCAGCCCCTTCTCCAATTCCCGTATCCGCTCGCTCCAGACTTGGACCAGCCGATCCGTCACTTTCTCGGCGATTTCCGAATCGTGGTCTCCGAATTGCAACAGGCTATCGGCCAGGAGGCCCTGAGCCTCCTCGTACTGAGACCTGATTCCGTCGAAATTGTCCTGGGGACTCCTTAGGGTATTTGAGAATGTAATGGTTTCATCACGGAGGCTTTTCTTCCCCTCGCCAGGAGCCCCCCCATTCCCCTCTGGCGATCCGGATCTCGACGAAGAACCCGGTGCCTCGGCCGCAGGACCCGCGACTGGTCCCGTCGCCGGATCTGATCTGTTCACTGGCGGGAGTGCCGGAACGTCATACAGGTTCGCTTTGTCGTCTAACACAACGGCTCCGGCGCCAGTTGCCGCATTCACGTCCCCGCCCAGAGCCTCCCGCCCATTGGCGTAACGCCAGTTCGCCGTCCCGACCTCCGGCTTCTCCTCCGCGACGCCTCCCGCCATAGCCTCGGCAATCGCCTGCTCCGCCTCGAACAGTTGTCCCAATTGCGGCAGATCCCCCAGAGACTGCTTCGTCTCTGCAGCCAGTGGAAGAGCCGTCTCTGGGGTAGCCATCCCCGGCTCCGCCCCCCGCTCCGATCCGGAATCCCTGGCGAGCGCCCCGGCCTCCGGAATCATTGGCAAGTTTCCACGCGCATCCTCTTCGGCGGCCTGCCCCGCCGGCTGATTTCCCGGGGGAACGCTCAGTACAGACTTCCCATGGGAAGACACGCCCTGGGATTCCTCCCCCGGCCCTTGCCCGCCAGCCTGCACGCCCAAATCCGTCTGGAAATAGGGGTCCACGGGGCCGCTCAGCTCCTCAGCCTCTTCCCCCTGCCCCGGCCGCTCGCCCGGTCCTGCTCGCCCGGTTAAATTGGCTTCGATTGAATTGACTCCGGCAATCAGACCGAATTCGCTTCCATCGTTTAAACGGGCATACCCATTGGTTGGAGCTTCGCCCCGCCCCTCGACGGCATCGCCCCCGCTCTGCGCCCACTCGTAGGAGCCCTCTTTGTAGAAGCGAGTGAGGCCCGGCTGTCGCTGGAGGCCGGGCTCACTCGCACTCTCGAATCCGCCCGCAACAAATCCGGCAAAGCCTCCCATCTGGCCGCCCCCGCCCTGCCCCCGTTCGCCCCCAGTTCCGGCAACGGCGCTCGATGCCGGATCGATCTGCCCAAGTTGCCCCTGCGGCTGTTCCTCCGCTTGGCTTGACCAGTGGGCGATGTCATCAAAATCTTTCGCCAGCGCCTCTCCCGCTTTGGTCGCCTCATCGCCGGCGTTGACGACGAAACCCTCGAACTCAACATGTCCGGGCTTCAATTCAAGATTCAAAGCTGTTGCTGAAGCTGTCTCTTCGCTCGTCTGGCCCGCGCCCTGGCCGACGCCCGCTCCTCCGGATCTGCCTCTCCCAAAGAAATCTCCAGCTCCTTCAACTCCGGCATCGCCGCTTGCATTCGATGCCATTCCAAATAGATCCGTTGCCGCCGGTTGATCCTGCGCGACTGCGGAGCCGCTGCGGGAGTGAAGCCGGACCATCTCATCCGCAGACCCATCCCCATCCCTATCCTCATAACCATCCACAGGCTTGCCAGGCGTCACGGGCTCTTCCCTCATTGTTCCAAGCTGTGCGCCCAGCGAGGCGATGGCAGCCCGGCTTCGGTTGGAATCCGGCTTGTCCCACTCGTCCGTTAGCCCCTCTCCGGCATAACCAGGCGAGGAGCCGGCCTCAGCCAAGGCGCCTTTGGCGAACCGCTTTTCAGCAGAGGGCGCCGGGCCGGCGAAGTCGTCCTTCGCGGCGGCCGCTGCCGGCGGCGCGGAGGCGGACTCTCCCAGCCCCGTGAAACCCCACTCGCCGCCGGCAGCCATACGGCTGGAAGAAAAAATCGCCATCCCCGCCGCCCCTATCAGCGCGGCAATTCCCGCAACCAGCAACACCGCGGCGACGGCGGAGACGTTTTGGAACCAGATCCTTCGCCGGTTCACCCTGGCCCCTGGATGAACCTCCGTGGCGACGCAGTTCGCAGCCTGCCCAGCCCCGATCCGTTCCAATACGGCTTTGCGGCGATCGCCGCAAAGCCGCCAATCCTCCCCGCTGCCGCTTTTTCCCCCGCTTCCAATGGGGGCCAAGGCTTCCGCCACCAACTCGTGCACCGCCGTCATCCGCCGGCGAAACACTTCCAGCTCCGGTTGCTCGCGCATGAGACGTTCCAGTTCGGATCGCTCGAAGGCGGACGCCTCGCCGACCACAAGGGAAACCACTCGCGCCTCCAGTTCGGGCTCGAGCCACGAATCGAGATGATGTTGGTCGTTGCTCATGGTCACTTCCTCCAAGGTTCAACCCGCGCTACCCGAAATCCCCGCCTGGCGCAGCGACGCCGCGAGGCCCTTCAATACATGATGCAGCCGATAACCCACGTTTCCGACGCTCAGTCCCGTGGCTTCACCGATCTGCGCATAACTTTTTCCCTCTTCATATTTTAGCCGGACGAGTTCCCGGTCCTGTTCTTTCAACTCGTTCAACAACAACCGCATCATCCCCAGCGCCTCCAGTTTCCCCAGACGTTCATCTGGAGCGGGACCGGAATCGGGATGCACGTCTCCGAGGTTCTCGCTCACGGTCTCCCGCGATCGCGTCCGAAGATGGCTGATGGCTAGGTTCCTCACTGCCCGATAGATCCAAGCCCGCGGATTCTCGACCTCCCGCCAGTGCTGGTGCAGCCGGAAGAATCCTTCCTGCACCAGCTCCTCCGCCACTTCCCGCCGGCCCACCAGCCCGAAGGCGAAGCGGACCAGTCCCGACTCCTCCGCCTCAAACACGTCACGCAACGACGCATCCGGGCCTTGACCGGATCGTGCGTCGGACTCGCTCGGCGACAGGGGCATCGGCACAACGGGTTCCACTCGGTAGCGTCGAGAGGTCTCGAATAAGCTGCTGTTCCCCTTCACAGACACCTGGGGACGCCGATTCTTAGAAAAATCCCGGAGATTCCCCTCCCCGGCCTTTCCCGCATCGCCTCACTCTTCGAACTGCAGCTCGCTCAAGCGAATGCCGAGCTTCACCCGGGCTTCACCGCTTCCATCGTGAACTCGCAATTCCACGGCCGGATCTTCCGGCGCCCAGTCGACCTCGATCATTCCGAAATTGTAGTCGCGGACGACTTCGCCAAAGCGGTTCCGGTTCGGCTCGACCGAGGGCCAATCCTGATTGATCCCGCTGGACGTGACGTCGTGCAGCGGATACAAACCCGGCGCCCGCAACACTGAGATCTCGCCCCAGTGCACGTCTCCTGAAATAAACAGAACACCTCCCGCCCGCGCGTTCCGGATCGACTCGATCATTTTCTCGAGTTCAGAGGGAAGATTGGTCCAGGATTCCCAGCCGTTGTACTCGTGCGCAAACTGAATGCTCGTGGCGATAACGCGCAAATCCGCCTCCACTTGGAGCTGCTCCTCCAACCATTTCCATTGCTCCTCTCCGAGCAGCGTCTTTTCCGGATTGGGATCGGGATGATAATCATTTTTCCAGGACGGAATGCGGTTGTGCGCCAACGGATCGCGAAAGGTCCGCGTGTCGAGCAGGATGACTTGGAGCGCGCGCCTCTTGGCCTCGTCCCGGAAAAGGTGCGCCGCGTAAATCCCCGGCCGGCTCCGGCGCTCGCTCTCTTTGGGTTCGCCCCAGAACTCCAGGAAGATCTCCTTGGATTCCTCTTTGAAGGGATACTCTTTGCCCGCATCGTTTTCTCCATAATCGTGATCGTCCCAAATGGCCGCCACCGGCACGGCGCTCCGCAACAACTGAAACTCGGGACGTGCTCCCAACTGAGTGTACTTGCTCCGCAGCACGGACATGTCCCGCGTATCCCCGTAGATGTTGTCGCCGAGATAAATGAACAATTCCGGTTTCCGGGCCACGACCGCCCGCAAGACTTCCTGGGGCCGTTCCTGATCCGAGCAGGATCCGAAAGCGATCCGGGAGATCAGGCCTTCGATGTCCCGAGCGGTCCGGTAGTCTGGCCCGGATTCTTGCGCGTGCCCGGCCGTCAGCGCCGCACCCGTCAGCGCCGCCGCAAAGAGGATCCAACGCGCCGCGACACCGCGCCGAAAACCATCAGCCGTTTCACTCATGCCCCAGGCTACACCAC
Source organism: Verrucomicrobiales bacterium (assembly GCA_035513055.1). Taxonomy (GTDB): domain Bacteria; phylum Verrucomicrobiota; class Verrucomicrobiia; order Verrucomicrobiales; family DEV007; genus DATKCT01. Next base: position 58,547 of record DATKCT010000052.1, read on the forward strand.
CGGGCCGGGGCCGCAGGCAAAGAAAGCGATGTGTCCGCAAAAGCGGAACCTGAGATCCCGCTCGCCGCTCCCAGCCCAGCATCAGTGCCTACGCTCCGGTAGGGCCAAGGCATCGGCGCTGTCCCGGCACAGGGCTGTTTCAACTGCGGAGCAGATGAACAGGCCCTGGAAAGAAAGTGTGAACATATTGTGTCAGACACGAAATAAAAAAGTTGACGACCGGGCGCAACGGGGTCCAGGGTGGCGGCATGAGAAAGCTGCGCTGCTTCCTGCTCGGTCCCAAGGGGCAGACCCATTGCTATCACGTCGTCTCCCGTTTCGTTGGCCGTCAGGCCAGGAGTTGCACTGCCGGGTGAAGATCCGGCTCATGGAAGAGAGCGAGCGGGAGCAGTTCGATGAGTTGCTCGAGGAGAAGCACTATCTTCGGAGCAGCCGGATCGGGGGACGGCACATGCGCTACGTGGCGGAAGTCGATGGGCGCTGGGTAGGGCTGCTGGCTTTCAGCGGGGCGGCCCCGCATCTCAAGGGGCGGGAGAAGTGGATTGGTTGGAGTCCTCGCCAGCGGGCCCGGCGCCTGGCCTTGGTGGTCAACAACAGCCGCTTCCTGCTCTTGGTTGAAAGAGAACGCCACCCCAACTTGGCCTCCAAGGTGCTGGCACTGGCCTTACGCAGGCTCTCCCGGGACTGGGAGCGAAAGTGGGGACACCCGGTGCTTGTGGTGGAAAGCTTCGTAGACGAATCGCGCTATCGCGGCGTCTGCTACCGGGCTTGCGGCTTCCAAGAGGCAGGAGCCAGTGCGGGTTTTTCTCGCAGTGCGCGCGATTACTACACCGAACACGCTCAGGCTAAACAACTCTAT
>DATKCT010000053.1:0-14394 GCA_035513055.1 Verrucomicrobiales bacterium
GCCACCTCGGCATGACAGGAGTCTGAATTGCTTGCGGCTGAATTCCAAAGCGCTCAGACAGCTCCGTCAAGCATCTGGTCAGCCCAAGCATCGGCCTTCCCGAGGATGGTCCTCCATCCCGCTGCGATCTGTCCTCCAAAAGGAAGATTGCGCGCGGCGCCGGAAATCCCGCATGATCGCCTGTGAACGAGCGAACCGGGGAGAGGAGCGTGAACTCTCATTTTTGTGGCACGATGAAAACCATCTCATTGCTTCTCACCCTCGGACTGGGACTGAGCCCTCTCGCGGCAGAAGACGAGTTCGAGGTCAACATCCGCATCGACGCGGCCGGCTCCTTGGGCCGGCTGAAGCCGGTCTGGCGCTTCTTCGGAGCGGACGAACCGAACTACGCGACCATGAAGCATGGCCGGGAATTGCTCGGGGAACTGGGCGCGCTCAAGCCAACGGAGGTCTTCTTCCGCACCCACAATCTGATGACCAGCGGCGACGGTCGCCCCGCGCTCAAATGGGGCTCCACCGGCATCTACGGCGAGGACGGCCGCGGCCGGCCCGTCTATGACTGGGAGATCGTCGACGGCATCTTCGATGCCTACCTCGAGAACGGGGTCCGGCCCTATGTCCAAATCGGCTTCATGCCCGAAGCATTATCGATCAAACCCCATCCTTACCGTCACCATTGGACGCCTCGAGCAAAGTACGACGAGATCTACACGGGCTGGGCCTATCCCCCGAAGGATTACGGCAAATGGGAGGAACTCGTCTACCAATGGGCGAAGCACTGCGCGGAAAAGTACGGCGAGGAAGAGGTGCTCAACTGGTACTGGCAGACTTGGAACGAACCGAACATCGGGTACTGGCGCGGCAGCCGGGAGGAATTCTTCATGCTCCACGATCACGCCATCCATGCGGTGCGCAACGCCATCAACGGAGCCAAGGTCGGCGGACCCGACGTCGCCGGAGGACCCGGCGGAGATTTCCTGCAGAGTTTTCTCGACCACTGCTTGGAAGGAAAGAACGCCGCCACCGGCGAGACCGGCACGCCTCTCGACTTTGTCGCCTTCCACGCCAAAGGCGCCCCGCGGACCGTGGACGGCCGCGTCCGAATGGGCATGGCCAATCAGCTCCGCGACATCGACCGCGCCTTCGCCGTGATCGCCTCCTACCCCCAGCTCCAGCAGACCCCCGTGATCATCGGTGAGTCCGATCCCGAGGGCTGCGCTGCCTGCCAAGGACCCCAACTGGCCTACCGGAACGGCACAATGTATTCCAGTTACACGGCCGCGAGTTTCCCGCGGAAACTCGACCTCGCGGCGAAGCACGGGGTGAACCTGGAAGGCGCTCTGACCTGGGCTTTCCAATTCGAAGATCAGCCGTATTTCGCAGGATTCCGCTCCCTGGCGACCAATGGGATCGCCAAACCTGTGCTCAATGTCTTCCGCATGTTCGCCAAAATGGCCGGCGAACGCCTGCCTGCGGTAAGCGACGGGGCCGTGCCGCTCGAGGAAATCCTCGAGAACGGAGTGCGAGGCCGTCCGGACGTGAGTTCCCTCGCGAGCCGGGACGGCAACCGGATCGCCGTGCTTACCTGGCACTACCACGACGACGATCTCCCGGGTCCTGACGCACAGATTCGAATTGATTTGGCCGGCGCGCCGGATCCGATGCCGGCGACCGTCCAGCACTACCTCATCGACGAAGCGCACTCCAACGCCTTCACCCTTTGGCTCGCTCTGGGCTCGCCGCAGGAACCGGACGCCGAAGAGATCGCCGCGCTCGAGCAGGCCTCCCGCCTTACGGAAGCTGGGCCGCCGGACCTCTCCAAGCGTGACGGCGGCCGCCTCACCTTGGCCCTGACGCTGCCCCGGCAAGGCGTCTCGCTCCATCTCCTGGAGTGGGACTGAAGCCGGCGGCTTCGGTCAGAAGCTTCTCGTCCAGCCCGCAAGAATTTGTCCGGAGAAACCTGAGCCCAAGCCTACCTGACGTCGCTTTCCCGGCCGTCCGCTTCTCCCCGGCCAGGGACAGGCAAGGCGAATGCCACGATAGACTCGCCGAACCGAGTTCCTAACTTTCCGCCTCCTCCGGCGGCAATGACCACGAACTGCCGTCCCGCGATTTGGTAGGTGCTCGGGGTGGCATAGCCGGCCGCAGGCAAAGCATGTTCCCAGAGGACCCGGCCCGAGTACTTGTCGAAGGCCCGGATCTTCTCGTCAGGGGTGGCGGCGATAAAGACGAGTCCCGTCGAAGTGAGGACCGGCCCTCCAAAGTTTTTGGCTCCGGTGTGGCGAATGCCGCGCGCCGCCAAGTGCGGATACTCGCCCAGAGGCGCCTTCCAAAGAATCTCGCCCTTGGACAGATCGACGGCATTGAGAGTCCCCCAGGGAGGCGAAATGAGCGGCACACCTTGAGCGTCGGCAAAGAATGGCGCAATCTGGGCGTACTCCCGAGCGTTTCCCGCCGGCTCAATGGATACAGCGGCGCCGGCCTCATCCGCTTCGGCCGGATCGCTCAGCAGATACGCAATCAGGGCATCTTCCTGACCGGTCGAAAGCTGTGCGAAGGCCGGCATGATGCCTCTCCCCTCCCGGAGCAGAGCGCGCAAATCTTCTGGCGGATGTTCCAGGAGGCGCAGCGGCGGATAAAGCGGCGGGTTGCCGGCGCGATCGGGTCCATGGCAAAAAGTGCAATTTCGCAGGTAGAGGGCGGCTCCGCGCTCTACCGGAGTCGCATCCGGCAAGTCTGCCTGCCCGAGCGGTTCGAGCCGGTGAACAGTAGGCGCTTCGTTGGCATTGACAAAAAGGATCCCGGTTTCGGGATCAAACGCGCCGCCTCCCCACTCAACGCCGCCTTGATGCCCGGGCGTGGTGATGGTGCCCGCAAGAGATGCGGGCGTGTACAAGGGACCGGTCCGGTGCTTGCGAAACATCTCGAGGGCAGCCGCGTGGGCCTCGGGTGAGATCCAACTGAGGTCCGCTTCGTAAGTGGCCAGGCGAACCAGCGGCGGAGGCTTAGACGGAAACGGCTGCGTCGGCCAGGCTGATTCCCCCGGCACATCCGATGCCGCTACTGGCCGCTCTTCGACGGGAAACAGAGGCTCTCCCGTGTCGCGGTCCAGCACAAACGTGAGACCCATTTTGGTTAGTTGAACTGCGACATCCCTGGACCCGCCCTCCCAAGGAATCGTGGCCAAAATTGGCGCCGGCGGATTGTCGTAATCCCAGATATCGTGGTGGATCGTTTGATAATGCCATTGGCGTTCCCCCGTCGCCGCATCCAAGGCCAATACACAATTCGAGAACAGATTGCTCCCCGGACGCGAGCCCCCATAAATAAAGTCGCCCGCGGCGCATCCTGTTGCGCAGAAGACCCAACCGCGCTCTTCATCCAGGGAGAAACCCCCCCACGGATTGGCCCCGCCATACACCGACCCTTCCTGCCATTCCCACGTGTCATACCCCACCTCGTCCTCGTGCGGAATAGTGTGAAAAATCCACCGGAACTCGCCGGTGACGGCGTCGTAGGCCCGGATGTCGCCAGGCGTGGATTGATTCCCTTCCGGCACCCGCGATCCCACTATAAGAAAGTTTTGGTAGACAATGCCCGGTGTGGTGACTTCGATGGAAGCGCGGGACGGGTCCACCGGCAAGTCCTGGCGCAGGTCAATCGCGCCGCCGTCCCCGAAGGATTTGATCAAAACCCCGGTGAGGGCATCGATGGCATAAACGCGATCCTTCACAAAGTTAAAGATGCGCCGCCGCTCTCCGCTTTCGTCCTCCCAGTAAACCAATCCCCGGCTCCGGCCTCGAAATTCCTCCCGGTCCGGATGATGGGCCGCGGACTCGAACACCCACACTTCCTCCCCGGACCCGGCGTCGAGAGCCACTGCATTGACTCGGGGCGTAGTGAAGTAAAGCAATCCATCCACCACGATGGGATTGCTGTACATGGAAGGGCCTTGCGGATCGCCGTGGCGGTATTCCCAGATCTTCTCGAGCCGCCCCACATTCCCCGCGTGGATCTGGTCCAGCTCGGAATACTGATTGGCCTTCTTGTCGCCGCGATAGATGGCCCACTCGACGTAATTGTCTCGGCGGTCCCGCCATCCCTCGCCCTGCCCGCAGGCATCCCAGCAGAAGGAGGTTGCCAGGAATGCGACAAACGCAGCGCTTGGCCCACGAAATCGCAGGCCAGGGGAGCTTCTCCATTCAGCAGGCTGATTCATGATCGGGAGGATATCCGGGCTGCGCGGGTCAGCTTAAGCCGATGAGGGCCCGTAGACGAGGACGAGAAGGACCGTGTATCGATCCAAACTGCGCAACTTCTCCGCAGGATCCTGAACCGGCGCCCACCTGCGTTGGACCTCCCCAGAAACGGCAAACCGCCGAGACAACGCCTTCGGCCCGGATGCGCGCCGCCTCCGCCAAAAATCATCTCGCGCGCCAATCCGTTCGGGACAAGGGGGCGTTGACGAGTCTTCAAAGCGCATCACATTGGTCAGCGAATCCCATTCAAACCCATTCAATCAAAATCATGTCCACCGCAAAAGTCATCGAAGTCATTTCTGAAGGAAAATCTCTGGAGCAGGCCATTGAAAACGCGGTCAAACAGGCGGCCGAGACCCTCCACTCCATCAAGAGCGTCTGGATCGAGAACATCACCGCTCTGGTGGACAACGGCAAAGTCACGAAATACCGCATCAACGCCAAGCTCACTTTTGTGCTAGACTCGAAGAAGGGCTGACCTGCGAGCTGTAAGTCTTCGCCAACGGAGGCGTCGCGGCGTATCGCTCCCGCCGTCCCTGCACAAGGTCGAAACGCCGGCTTATGCGGGACAAGCGCGGCTGCGCGAACTTTCTACGGTTTGCGCAATCCCCCGTCGGCGCCGACGACCTGGATTCCATCGTTTATCGATCCCACACTGACGTAAATGAGGCGGATGTCCGCGCCTTCGAGTTCGGCTAACAGATCAGGATCGATGCCTTCCTCGAGACGCGGCTCGAAGACGAACTCCTCCGAAAAGTTGTGATGGCCCGGCCGGTAAGTCTGTGACCAGTATCCCCGGAGCACGATGGGCCGGGACGTCAGCCCAGTGATGACGGTCTCCTCCCAACGCTCGAGGGGCGCCGTGTATCCAGCCACGATACCTGAGGGCGGGGGCGGCCAGTAGAAGCGAATCCCGGCGCCCTCGACCTCGCGCGTCACGAGTATGCTGCCGGGCGGGGGCGGCCCATCAGTGCGCCGTTTAGGTTCGAGTCGAACCACGTCCCAACGCGGGTCTTCGTCAAATTCGGCAGAGGGGGCGACCGGATCCGTGTATTGAGCGTGAAGGTAGATGGTGAAATCCCCCAAGGTTCGCCCTGGCCCCGGCGATTGGAAAACGGCGGTGTGCATTTCCAACGTGAAGCGGGTGGGTCCACCCTCCCACGAGGACCCGTTCCACCGGTCTAGAGTATTTGTCTCATTCTCGACCGAAAAAGACGCCTCCTCCCATTCCGAGGGCGCGCCTGTCTCCGTGCCGGGAGCCCCATTCAAAATGTGGGTCCAAGCCGCATCCGCAATCAACGAAGCTTGGAAACCGGTTTGGTCGAGGCGCCGGTGTGCGCCGGTCACCGCCCAAAGCGACTTCAGACGGTGATTGGCGAAAATGTCGCCGGCTTCACCCTGAAAGAGCTGCCATTCAACCGGAGTCCCCACCAGAACTGGCGGCTCCAATCCGCCGGCGCCGGCTCCTTCAGGGATCTCGCGCACCTGTTTCACTTCGAGTTCTCCCGGCTCTACCTTCTTGAACTCGAAGTCGAGAGTGAAAGCCGTCCGCCCCGTGAGCTTCGAGTAGGCCGTGCCGACCTCGAAGAACATGCCGCCCAGAGCCAAGTAATCACCATCCCAGTCCATCACATAGTCGCGTCCCAGTTGCAGCAGGCTAGAGCGCTGTGCCTGACTCGGGTAGATCTGAACGGGGCCGGTACTTTGAAAGGCGGAAACGTGCATGATTTCCGGTTGCGCCGATCCGTCCGGATTGGCGACCGAGACCGCTCCTAACTGAGCCACGAGATCGCCTTCCATCCACGCGCCTCCGCCAAAGGACGGTTCGAACCACAGCGTGGCCACGCCGTTGGCCATCTCGAAGGCGTCGGGAAAGGAATGATGCACGAGCAAAGCCATTCCCGCCTCGCTCTCGTCGACGCCGCGGCGGAGCCGCTCCAAGTAGGCGTTGTCGTTGTAGAAACTGGCGAATACTCTGCGGATGGCCCGAAAGACGCCGCGTTCCCGGGATTCTTCCGGATCGCAGTGCGACGGTCCTTCGTCGTCGCCGTCGAGGTCATCCATCAGACATCCGCTAAAACTGTCGTAGAGACCGGCGCCGACGAAGGAAGCCTGGTCTTCGACGTTGGTCGAGCTGCGAAACCGGATCTTGCGGCCGGCGTCGAATCCGGCATCCACCAGCGCCTCCAGCACCGCCATCCGCTCCATCTCACTGAACGAACCCTCTTCGATCAGCTCGCGAATCTCAGCCAGATGGTCCAGGACCACATTGAAATCTTCCGGGGGCCAGACGAGCCCAGCGAGCCGCGCCTCGATGGCGGCGGCCAGCGTCCTGCCTTCTCCGGGCACGGGCTGCGCCAGGAAGGCCCCCCAGAGGTCGAACGAAAAGGCGATGGCCGGATCCGGCGAGTGCTCCGGCAGGACCCGCCGGAGCAGGCCGAAGTTCGATGCCTTCCCGCCGAAGCGGGCGACATCACCGGGAACCAAGCCGTCAGCTTGCCGCCAAAGCTCGCCGGTGAAGTCGACCGGAGTGAACTCGAGGGGCGGCACACTCTTGCGTTCAACAAGCTCGTCGCGCATCTCGCGCGGGAAATCCTCGGGAAGGGCGATCGGCTGCACCAGACACTGCCACCCTCCGGCCTGAAGCAGAAACTCGCCACCCGCCTGCGCCGCCAGCGCTGCCGCCGCGTCTTCATCCGAGAGGTGAGCGAAAGGGATCCCCCACGCCCGAGCTAACAAGACGGCATGGCTGTTGGGAGTGGCCGGCTCGGTCGCGACGACCCCTGCTACGAAGGGAAGCTCCGAAGGAACCCGGTCCGTCATCAGAATGTCGTCCGGCTTGAGAATGCCGGATCGATAGGCGGAGGCAATCTGAGTTCCCGGAACGAAAACGAGCCGCCCGATCGCCCAACCTTCTGCGTAACATTGGTCATTGGCCACCCAACGCGACACCGATCCGAGATCGATGCCCCGCGTTTCCAGGTAACCGCGCTCCGCTTCGGCCGTCGCCGACTGCTCGGGCGCCGGAAAATAAAACCCTCGCATCTCGGACACGTCATCGAGCGCGCCGGCTACGGCATCGTAGAAGTAGGCCAGGGATTCGCGCGGAATCGGCTGGATACCGACAAACTGAATGGCGAATTCGCGATGCGTAGCGTCGACGAGCACGGCGCCCAGCAAGGCGGTTTGGTCGCCAAAATCGAGCGTCGCCCGGTCATAGGTCTCACGGTCCAATCCCATCAGCGCCGGGAGTCGCTGCGCCCCAAATTCGTAATGGAAGGGGTAAGCGCGACTGTCTTGGAAAAAGATCTGCGTGGGATCGTCGCGCAGGATCGAGAACTTGACCCAGCGCGTGGTCCCGCTGCCCGGGAATCCCGCCGGTCCCTGGCCGGGCAGTGGGTCCGCTAGGAAAGGATCGTCCAGCAGCGAGACCGTCGTCTTCCAGGACGCATGAGGCGGCACGGCGACCACGGGATTCGTCCGCATCCGGTAAAATCGCTGCGAAAACCACCTGCCGTCGGGGTCAATCCACGACGCCGCTGCTTCACGAGTGGCCCACACCGGAGCCCATCCATCGCCAAGTTCGCTCGCGATTGCGCCTCGCGGCGTAGCTTCCAGCACGGCGGCCAGCCCCGTTTGACCTGGACGGAGCGCTAGTTGAACCCGCCCGTCTTCCGCCACGTTGATGGACAGTCCGGAAACCGGCCCGGCAGCGGCCGCGCTTGATCCGCTTAGCCACCACAACGCCGCGAGCGTCGCCGAGAACCGGCCAGTCCAAGCCATCCATTTCTCAAAGTTACGCATACGTCCCATACGCCCAGGTTTTCGCGTCTGCCCTCTGGTGAACCGTTGGCCGTCGAACACACTGAGGTGGCATCCCCCTTCGACGGTCTGCCCTGTCACATCCGAAAGGACTGAAGGCCGCTCGCCATCAAAAACCGAAATGTGCACATGCGCCCAACGAGTCGAGGTTGATAAGTTCGCTTGAAGTCCTTCATCGAAGGAGCGAGCGGCCCAATTCCTGGTCAGCTCCTAACATCGAGGCAGACGACGTCTCCCTCGTTATTCTTGCACAGAATCCGTCCATTCGCCAAAACCGGCATGACCCAACAACGCTTGCCCAGGACCTGGGCTTGGGAAATCTCCTGAAACTCTTTGGGGTCCGCGCGGACCACGCTCAAGGTTCCCTTTTCCGAAAGCACAAGGAGCTTGTCTCCAGCGGCCATCAGCGTCCCAAAGCCATACCCTTTCCTTTCCCACTGGGTCTTTCCGTCGGATAGGCGGGTGCAGGAAAGATTGCCGTCGTTGTCGCCGCTCACCGCATAAACGAAGCCATTGACCACGACGCAACTGCTCATCTTGGTCTTGATCGAATCGTTGCGCCAAAGCTGCTTGGGTCTCGCGCCTGACACGTCGAAAAGGGCGGCGCGCCCGCCGCCATAACCGCTCGAGATGAGCACTTTGTTCCCGCCGTCGAGAACGCTGGGAGAAGAGGCGTTCACGTCGTAGGATGTCTCCCACGGCACGTCCCACAACTCCTCGCCGGCATCCAGATCGACCGCCACCATCGACTTTCCCTTAAAAACCAAGACCGCCGGCTTGCCTCGGCTTCGAAAAGGGATCGGGCTGGCATAGCCCGCTCCCTGGCTGCCCACGCCCCAGACACGGTTGCCGGTCTTAGGGTCGAGAGCCAGGGTGGAATTCCCGTTCCCGCCATTGTCGATGATGAGCAGTCCTCCCGTGAGCAGTGGAGAGCCCGCGTACTTCCATCTCGCGAGATCTCCTCGAAAATCCTTCACCAAATGCCTTTTCCACACAAGCTTGCCATCGGCCATGGACAGGCACTGCAGTTGCCCGTCATATCCGAGGTTGTACACGACGCTGCCGGCAATGGTCGGCGTCGCCGAAGTGCCTCCCTCAAAACTTCGCTTGTCGAACTTGCTGGGATAATCATAGCGCCATAAGACCTTTCCACTGTCGAGATTGAGGCACCACACCGTGTCGGTATCGTTGCGGTTCCCGGTAGTGATCACTTGGTTGCCTTGGACGACAAAGGACGCCGCCCCCTTCCCCACGCTGGTTTTCCACGCGGTCTTCGGGCCCGCGTCTCCCCAATTGACGTTCCAGTCCTTTTCCGCCGACACTCCATCGTAGAGAGGACCTCGGAAATGGGGCCAGTCCGCGGCCCCGGCCGGCTCCGCCAGACCGAGGTTCCACCCTGCCATCGCCGCCGCGGCTAGCAGCACGCAGCCCGTTCTCGTCCTGTAACGGCTCATCTTCATAAGATAAGAATTCAGTCCGTCGCCTGAACCAAGCGCAGCCGCAAATACCGGTGAGGGCTCTCGCCCACTACTTGGCGCAGGCACAGCAGCACTTCCTCCAATCCGCCTGCCAACGGTTGCGCCTCCACTACGTCGACCAATCCCTCAAGATCCTCCCAATGCTTCATGTCCGGAGATCCCTCGAGCACATAGCGGACGCCGAAGGCCGCGTCCCTCCGGTGAAAGCGCAATCCGAGATGCAGACCCGCATCGTCTCGAAACCATTCTGGACGGACCATCGGGCCCTCGCCTGCCCGCAGCGGACTCGATCCCAAGGCGAAATCGGAATGTCCGTCGCCATCGAGATCACCCATGGGGGGCAAACCATCCTCAGCGCCTTGCCAGCCCGCCAAAACCTCCTTGAGCCACTCGTCAAAGGGATGCCCGGGAATCCCGTGCTCTCTTCCGGCAATCCAGATCGCGCGCGCAGCATTCCGTCCATCCAAGCGAAACACGAATTGGTATAGACCGGGCTCAAGGCCATCAACGGAGTACCGATGCCGTTCCTCCAACGGCAGTTCCGGTTCTACCAAAAACTCCACCTGCGCCGTAGTCGCCTCGAAGATGACTTGAGAACCCTCCCGGCGCGGAGCCCCCCAATCCACAACTTGCAAATAAGGATAACGGAAAACGCGCACCACGACGCCGGCGACCACCGCTCCGTCCTCTTCGGTTAATTGCAGTTCGGCAGCAGTGTGAGGCGGCTCCTCAGGCTCCTCCTCGGCGGACGGCGAAAACGAGGCGCGCGCGTAGGGATGCCCGTTGATCCGGAACACGACGTGAACCATCCCCTGGGGCGTATTGCCCTGCGCCGCTGGCTCCGGATCCATTGGGAAATCCGGCGAACCCGGCGGCGAACCCGGCGGCGAACCCGGCGGCGGTCCCGGCAAGGCGATAGTCGATTTCCCAAACTTTACCGGAAGCGGAGAACCGGGCACGACCGCCATCGCTCCCGGATAAATGATCTCATCCTCCGGGGGTGGCGCGCCTCCGATGATTCGCCAGTACTCCACCCGGTATCCGTCCGGAGTTTCCCATACTCCATCGATCTCGACCCCCTGGCCCAACGGGACAGGCCCGAGAAACACGCCGATGAGCATCTCGCTGTCCCAGTCCACCGGCGGCTCGATAATCGGAGCGCGAATGAATGGATCTCGATGCCGCTCAATCCAGGCCGCCCATTCTTCGCGGCTTCGGAGGACCACTTCCTGAGGCCCTTCGAAAAGGAGGAAGGAATCGTGTTCCACAGGCGTGAAGCGGACTGCATCTCCGCCGCCTCCGCCGCCGGAACCTTCGAGCGGCCAAACGGCATAACGATGTCGAAACACGCCGCCGTCCCCCGTTTCACCATCTTGTCCTATTGTGCCGTCCGGATTTGTTGCGTCCCGGCGCCGAACCTCCGAATCCAAGTAAATGGTGCGTCCTTCCAATCGAGGCGCCCCCCAGTCCGCGACTTCATAACTCGCGTCTGCAAGTTTAACCAGAACTTCCGCCCACACGCGGCCTCCATCGCGCGCCAATTCCAATTCGGCCGCAGCACGCAGTAATCCGGGATCGTCTGGATGAAACCGAAACGCGGTCTCCCCGATCAAAACGCCGTTCAGTTCGAATAGGACGCGGTAGGCGCCCGGTTCCAACGGGCCCAGGCGGTAATCCGCCTCGAAAACCCCGGGCGCTTCCGGCTCTTGCACAAACACCACGCGTTCCGCCGTCGCGGAGATGTGAAAGACGTTTCCTACCCGGACAGGGATGCCCGGATCGGAGACCACAAAATAGGGATCGTGCAGGCGCACCACGGCATGCACGGTCGCCGCCCCGTCGTCATCGATTTGCACGGCAAGACCGGCATCGGCCGGAATCGGTTCGTGCTCGTGGATGCGAATCTCACGGGAAGCCAACACCTGACCGTCGCTGGTCACCGCAAAACGATAGACGCCGAAAGGCAAACCTGACAGGTCGTAGCGGTGTTCCTGAGTCTCCGGGGCATCCGCTTCACCAGCGCCGGTGATGGCGAGGTCGACCCACAAAGTCTCGCCCCGCAACTCGATTTGGCCCCAATCCACCTCATGGCCCGTGGTGTGCCAATGCAACCGCAGCACCGCAAAAAGGGAACCTTCGTCGCGGACCACCTCGATCGCCGTTCGCACCGGCAAATCCGGGATCGGCTCGCCGATCCGGACCCGGAAAGAACCGAGCAAGTCCATTGGGTAAGCCCAACCATTCTGCATCACCACTTCACCAGGCTGCAAAAGCACGCTGTAGGACGCGTTGTCCTCCGCCATCCAGCCCTCGTCACGCGGAGGCACGACGCTGTAAGTGGCGATGAGCCCAGGCCAAAATCCGGGAATTCCTGGATCGCCGGGCGGGACCAATCCTTGATTAGGATCCTGTCCGTCGGCCGGAATCTCCCATTCAAGGACCTCGACGAACTTGGCCAACTCGTTGTAGCCGTTGCGGCTGACGACCCACAAGTCGTTGTCGTCCAGGCTGCTCACCGCCACTCCGCGCGGATAGTGGACCCGGATCCTATGAGCTTCGACCTGCGCTTCGAAAAGGTCTGGCGCATCGAGGGAGACGCCGGGGCTCGCGCCGTTGGCAACCGGCGCTGCCGTAAACACCGCGCCGGTCACCACCGCTAAAACCAGCCATCCGGAAGACGAACGGACTGAACGCCAAAGAAAGACACCCAAGGATTTCATGGGTCACACACGTTATTGGGAGTTGGGAGCGCTCGCCGCTGCCGCGGAGGGGGGAATTCGAGCGCCCGTAGGGATCAAATACCACACCGAATGCCTTCTGAAAAGGCTCGTCTTAGAAAGGAATATCGTCTTCCTCGCTCGCCGGAGGATAATCGTCGGAGTCCTCGACTCGTCGCTCCCCGCCCTCGGACGCCGGCGCAGCCGCCGCTCCCGGCCCCCTCCCATAGGAGGACGATCGCCCTTCCGCACCCTCCGGCCGCGAGCCCAGAAACTGAATCGTCTCCGCCACGACTCGCAGCTTGCTGCGTTTCTGCCCCGAGGTTTTATCTTCCCAGGTGTCCAAACGCAACCGGCCCTCCACATAGATTTGGCGGCCCTTGCTCAAATACTTGTGCGCCGTTTCCGCTTGATTCCCCCAGACGGTCACATCGACAAAAGTCGTCTCCTCCTGCCAATCGCTGTCGCCGGACCGGAAGCGGCGATTCAACGCCAAACCCAGTTCTGTCACTGCAGTTCCCTTGGGCGAATAGCGGAGTTCGGGATCCCGGGTCAGGTTCCCAATGAGAATCACCTTGTTTACGGAAGCCATGAAAGGAAGCTGGGCGCCGGGCCGCGGCCGGCCTAGGCCGCATTTCTCATACGGTTTCGTCGCGAAGCGCTGCGAACTCCTTTCTGCCAGCCGGGCGAAGCGTGACAGCCAGCCCCTCGGGGCTGCCCGAAGAGCGGAGCGCAGCCGAGGGCGCAGAGTTGGGTGCGCACATCCTTTTCAAGCCCGAGACAGGCGGAACGAAGGCAGAATGGGGTGCAGCGCGCCACAGCAGAAAGGGTGTGAGAAATGCCGGCTAGCGACAAAGGACCTGATAGTGCTGAAGAAAGACGTCGGGATGAAGCTTCAAGCGGCTCCGGATCTCGTGCAGTCTGGATGGTTCCGCTTCAAAGAAATAGTTCACGTAGTAGCCCGCCTCGACCTTCCGCGGTGCGTAGGCGAAGCGCTTCCTCCCCATTCGATCGATCTGCTCGAGCTTGGCGCCTTCGTCTTCGATGGCGCGGCCGATATCTCCGATCATGCCGTCGATCGACTCTTCTTTCCCCCGGGTGTTGAGGACGATGATCCCTTCGTACTTGCGTGTCATGAACGGCGAAATGGGTCGCAAGAGTAACGGCGAATCCCGCTTTGTCAAAGGACAAAAGCCACCGCTCTTCCACCCGTTTCCTCAGCGTTGACTCGCCACGGCGCTGCGCGCTTCGAAAAAAGAGCGGCGATTCTCGCGGCAGTCCTAGACAAGAGCCTCCGGCATTTCCTTCGCCGTTGATTCCAAACACGTGAAAACGCTCAACGCGAATGTCCGCCCGCCGCCATGGCGAAGCCCGGAGCCGGGGTCATGACACCCTGTTCAAGCCCGGGGCAAGCGGAACGAAGGCAGGATGGCGTGGAGCGTGCCACAGCAGAAAGGGTATGAGAAATGTGGGTTCAACCGGGATCGCCGCCGCGCGATTCACCCGCCGTGTTGTAGCGGGTCATGGCCGGCTCCAGACCCTCGTCCAACAAACAGAGTATGGCTTGCACCGCCCTGGTCACCAGCCGGGACGCCTCTTCCTGTTCGTCCGGCGCGAAAGTCCCCAGCACGTGCCCGATCACCCCGCTCTGAGAAGGATCCAGCTCCGCACGCCGGCCGATTCCCATCTTCAGCCGGACAAAGTCGCCCGTCCCCAGATGTTGAAGCAGAGACTCGATTCCATTGTGACCGCCGGAGGAGCCCCCGCGCCGGAACCGGAGACGCCCCAGGGGAAGATCCATGTCGTCATGCACCACGAGGATCTCGCTAGGCGCGATCCGGAAGAACCGGATCGCCGAACTCACGGCTCGCCCGCTGAGATTCATGTAGGTTGCCGGCTTGATCAGGCGTAAGTTGTCCGCCCGGGCCAGTTCCGCTTCAAATTGCCGGAAGGACCGGAACGGCTCAAAATGCTGCGCTCTGGGCTCGAGGGCCGCGAGAAGAGCGTCGACGGCCAGAAACCCGGCGTTGTGCCGCGTGCCGGAATAGCGCCGCCCCGGGTTGCCGAGGCCGATGACCGCCTTGCACTGCACCGGAAAATCTCCCTCGTCTCCTCTCC
>DATKCT010000054.1:0-10603 GCA_035513055.1 Verrucomicrobiales bacterium
TCCCCTTTCCTCTGTCCTTTGCCCTTGACCCGGGAGCAGGGGCGTGGCACGGGGCCGGACCATGCCGGAGCTGATTTCGAAACTCGAGGAGGTTTTCCATCGGCGGGGCTGGAGCTTCGAGCGGGTTCCCGGCCGGTTGGTCATCCGGGCCGATTTCGAGGCCCACCACACGCGGGTCCCCGTCCACGTTCAGGCTTTTCCGGAGATTTGTGGTATCCATGTGGTCTCGGGAAGTCCCATCCGTTTCCCGGCTACGCACCGGGCGGCAGCGGCGGAATTGATTCTGCGAAGCTGCCAAGAGATGACCCTCGGGGCGCTCGAGATGGATTGGGATCAGGGTTCGGTGGTGTTTCGAGCTTCGAATCTGTTCGCTGGACTCGACCAGGTCGATGACGGGATCGTCGCCGGCTTGGTGCACGCCGGGGTCACGGAGATGGACCGGCTGACTCCCTATCTGAGCGTTTTGCGCCGGGAAAGTCCGGAGGGAGTGAGCCAAGTGGATATCCCGGGTTTGTTGGCCCGGCGGGATCTCGACTTGCGCGCGGCTCTGGAGAAGGACGCTTTAGCCGGAGCGGGGGTTGGCAATTGAGCGATTTAGGGTAAGAGAGGGTGATGATCAGACCGGAAGACAGATTTCTGACTTTTCTCATCATCGGGGCTCCTGGCAGCGGCAAAGGGACCCAGGGGAGGATTCTGGGCTCCATTCCGAGATTCTATCACTGTTCGTGCGGAGACGTTTTCCGTTCGTTGGACACGCGCACCGAGATTGGTCAGGAGTTTGTGCATTACTCGAGCCAGGGACTGCTGGTTCCCGACGAGTTGACGGTGCGATTGTGGAAGGAGCAAATCGACAACCAGGTGGAATCGCACGCGTTCAAGCCGGATATCGATTATCTGGTGCTCGATGGAATTCCCCGGAACGTGCAGCAAGCGGAGATCATTGGGAACTACGTCGATGTGCAGCAAGTCTATCACCTGTCTTGTCCGGACCGGACAGAACTGGCCCGGCGGTTGCGCAAGCGTGCGATCAAGGAAAACCGGCTGGACGACGCGGAAGATGGGGTCATCGAACGGCGCCTGAAAACCTACGAGTCCGAGACCAAACCAATGTTGGACTACTACGGCGAGGATTTGGTGACTCCAATCGACGCCTCGGAACCCCCGGTGAAGGTGTTGTTGGAGATACTCCAACACTTGACGTCGCTCAGCAGTTTCCAAGCAATCGGCGTCTAGGCCGCATTTCGCATACTTTATCCGATGTGGCGCATTGCACCCCATCCTGCGAGTGTTCCGCTTGTCCCGGGCTGGAGCAGCGCGTGCCCGCCCAACATTGCGCGGCCGGCGGAACGCGACGTTTCCTTTGCTTTGTTCCCGCCTCCGGGCAGTCCTGGCGAACTCGCTATCACGCTTCGCCGGGCTGGCGGTCTGGGGCCTGCGACGCCTCGCGTGGAAATGCAATGACTCATGTGGACTAAATGCGCTTGCTCTTCATGGCGACGGGGACGATTGGGCTGCCATTGCTCCGGCAGTTGTGTCAGCGTCCCGAGGACGAGGTGGTGGGGGTGGTGACCCAGCCGGACCGGCCGTCCGGGCGCGGCGGCTCCGTGCATTGCGGGCCGGTCAAAGCGTTCGCGGACGCGCGGGGAATTCCGGTTGTGCAACCGGACTCATTGCGAACGGTGGAAACACGCCGGCTCCTGCGCAGTTTCGAATCGGACTTGGGCATCGTTATTGCCTACGGCATGCTTCTGCCGGGGAAGGTTCTGAGGTTGCCGAGGCTGGGCTGCGTGAATGTCCATGCTTCGTTGTTGCCGCGGCATCGCGGAGCATCGCCGGTGCAAGCGGCGATCCTGGCCGGCGACGCTGAGTCTGGCCTGACAATCATCGCTATGGACGAAGGTCTGGACACGGGAGACATTCTGTCGCGCCGGGCTTTGGCCCTACGGCTTGAGGAGACGGGGGAGTCTTTGCATCAGCGCTTGGCGGATCTCGCTCCCGAAGTGGTGGGGGAAGTCCTGGATCAGTTGCGTCGCGGGACGGCGCGGCGAACCCCGCAAGACGTGAAGGAGGCCACGCTCACCCACAAACTCGAGCGAGCTGACGGGGAGATCGATTGGTCGTCGAGTGCGGAGGAGTTGGAACGGCGAATTCGGGCTTTTCATTCTTGGCCAGGCGCGTGGACGCTGATTCCACGTCGCGATGGAGCGCGCAGTCTCAAGCTCAAGATATTCCCGCCGGTGGGCGTCGATCTGGAAGGAGGCGAGGAACCGGGCCGGGCGCAAGTCTTGGACGGGGATGGATTGGCTGTCGAGACAGCTCTGGGGAGGCTGGTGTTGGGCGAGGTCCAGTTAGAAGGGCGCCGCCGAATGGGGGCGGCGGAGTTTCTGCGCGGCTTCAAGTTGGCTTCAGGAACGCGTTTTGGGCGGGCCGTGGAAGCCTGAGCGATGGGCGGAACCGATGATTCTGGTTGCCACCCCGCCCGAGCCGGTGCGCATTCTGTCGGATCTGCATCTCGGCCATCCGTTGAGCCGGATTCGCGAGGTGGAAGATCTGTGGCCATTGATCGCCGGGGCGAGCACGGTTGTGTTCAACGGCGACAGCGCCGAGGTCCGGATGGGACCGCAGCGCGAGAGGGCGTTGGAATTGTTAGGCGCCTTACAATCTCTGCTGGAGCGACGCGGGGTCGCTTCCATCTTTCTGACGGGGAATCACGATCCGAGGTATTCGGAGCACCATGCATTGCTGCTGGGAAAGTCGCGATTGCTGGCGACTCACGGCGATTTTTTGATTCCCTTCATTTCTCCGTGGAGCCGTCGACTGGATCGATGCCGGCTGGAGATGGAGAAACTGCTTGGCGGGGCGGATCCGGCGCGCTGGGATCGCGACCTCGAATACCGTTTGGAGCTGGCCCGCGATTGTTGTGATCTGCTGGAGATGGCGGCGCCAAAGGAAGGACTCGGCCGGATGGCCAAGCTTCGCGAAATGCTGCACGACGTAGCTTCTCCGAAACGGGCGCTGACGATCGCGGAAGTGTGGCTGCGCAATCCGGGGCGCGCCTTTCAGGCGATGGAGAGAATGGCGCCCGAGACGCGGGTCATGGTGGTGGGGCACACCCATTGGCCAG
This sequence comes from Verrucomicrobiales bacterium, assembly GCA_035513055.1. Taxonomy (GTDB): domain Bacteria; phylum Verrucomicrobiota; class Verrucomicrobiia; order Verrucomicrobiales; family DEV007; genus DATKCT01. The sequence continues at coordinate 3,125 of DATKCT010000054.1, forward strand.
GCGTGTGGCGCCGGGCTGAGCGCGTCGTGATCAACACGGGCGGATTCGTTGGCCTGCCCCGGGCGCAGATGGTCGAGTTCGCGGATGGGCTGGTGCGGGTTCATTCTGTGCGAGGGAAGAGTGGACGCTGCGAGCTGGGGCGCATTAGGTTCGAGCGAAGAATCGATGACTGAGGACGAAGACGCGCAAGGAAAAGGGGTGTGGACGGTGAGTGAGTTGACTCGCCGAATCCGCAATGTGCTGGAGTGGGAAGTTGGGCGGGTCGGAGTCGAAGGAGAAATCAGCAATTACCGGCTACTGGCCTCGGGCCATGCTTATTTCACGCTGAAAGACGAGGCGGCTCAATTGAACTGCGTGCTCTTCCGGGGTCAGGCTGGACGCGTGGGTTGCCGGCTGGCGGACGGGCGGCAAGTCCGGCTTTTCGGCGAGATCACCGTCTACGAGCCGCGGGGAGTGTATCAGATGGTGGTGCAACGCGGGGAGGAGAAAGGCGCTGGTGATTTGCACGCGCGCTTCGAGGCCTTGAAACAGGTTTTGCTCGAAGAGGGATTGTTTGAGGAAGAGAGAAAGAAACCGCTTCCCGCGTTTCCTGACTGCGTGGCGTTGTTGACCTCTGGCACGGGCGCGGCATTGCAGGACATGCTGCGGGTTTTCGCCCGGCGGGCGCCCTGGATCCGGATCGTGTTGTATCCGGTGCGCGTTCAGGGGGAAGGGGCCTGGCGAGAAACGGCGCAGGCCCTGAAGCGTTTGGGCCGTTGGAAGAAAGAGAAACTGCCGCGCGCCGACGTGATCGTGGTGGGAAGGGGTGGGGGGAGCCTGGAGGATTTATGGAACTACAATGAGGAAGGGTTGGCCCGGGCGGTGGCGGCCTGTCCCATTCCCGTGGTGTCTGCAGTGGGCCACGAGACCGATTTCACCATTGTCGATTTTGTGTCTGATTTGAGGGCGCCCACGCCGAGCGCCGCAGCGGAACTGATCGCGCCGGACGGAGGGCAATTGCGGGAGCACCTGCGGCGCTTGCGCGTGCTTCTCGAGGGCAAGGCGCGACGAAGTTGGCGGCGGTCCGGGGAGCGGCTGGGGTGGGCCGCCCGGGACTCGCGCTTGAGCGAACCTCTGCGGCGCTTGCGGAACTGGATCCAGCGGCTCGATGACTTGGGGGAAGGAATGCGGACGGATTCGTGCCGGTGGCTGGAACGGAGCCAGCGGGTTTTGGCCGAGTTGGAAGGTTATCTGCGTTTGTTGGCTCCGGCGCGGCGACTGGCGGATGGCGAGGAGAGGTTGCGGCGGATCCGGCGCGCGCTGCCGCAGGCCGCGAACCGTGGTCACTTGCTGCGGGCGCGGGATGTGGAGGGACTCGAGAAGCGGCTGCGGGCGTTGGGGCCTGAAGCGACATTGGCCCGGGGCTTTAGCATCGTGAAGGACGCCAGCGGAGAGGTGATCCGTCGCGCGGGTCAGGCGCAGGTGGGGGACCCGCTGCAAGTGCTGTTGCACCGGGGCCGGTTGGAGGTCAGCGTCCACCGGGCCCGGGACGAGGACGAGGATGATTGACAAGGCGGAAGGGGCTGCGGATGATGCGAGGCCGGTCCCGGCCCGCGAACTATGAAGGTGCTGATCATCGCTCTATTGGTGGGCTCCCTCGGCGGTCTGGTTGCGGCTTTGTGTGGTGTGGGCGGCGGGGTCGTGATGGTGCCGGCTTTCGTGTTGGCGCTGGGTATGGACCAAAAGCAGGCGGTCGCGACTTCGTTGGCAGTGATCGTCCCAACCGCGTTGGTGGCTACGCTTCGTTATGCCCGCGCGGATTTGGTGGACTGGAAAGTGTTCGCTGGAGCGGCAGTGGGAGCGGTGATCGTGGCGGCCTTCGGAACCGATCTCATGCGATCGATGAGCGACGCGCGGCTGACTCGCATCTTCGCGCTGGTGATGATCGCCGTGGGTCTGCGGATGTTTTTCGTCAAGGCCTGAAACAGGGATGAAAGACGCTCCGTTTTCCCGGTTCGGGACACAGCTCAGCGCTCACTGCGGCATTCTCGAGCTGATGGACGACTTGGGCCAGGCCATGACCGGCGGCGGTCTGTGCATGATGGGCGGAGGAAATCCGGCCGTGATTCCGGAAGTGGCGACCCTTTGGCGGCATCGCCTTGGCGAGCTGGTCGAGAGCGGCGAGATTGACGCGGTGCTCGGACATTATGATCCGCCCCAGGGCAATCCCCGGGTGATTAGGGCGCTGGCGGCGTTGCTGCGCCGGGAGTACGGCTGGCCGGTGACGCCGGAGAACATCGTTGTGACCCCGGGCGGTCAGACGGCGTTTTTTCTCCTGTTCAACTTGTTGGCCGGAGAGTTCGGGGACGGAAGCCGCAGGAAGATTCTCCTGCCGTTGATGCCGGAATACATTGGTTATGCCAATCAAGGGCACTGCGGGGAGTTCTTTCGGGCCATTCCGCCGAGGATCACCGGCCACGGGGAACGCCGGTTTAAGTATGAGATCGATTTTGAGCGCTTGACAGTGGATTCTGGCGTCGGAGCGGTGTGCGTATCCCGGCCGACGAATCCGACCGGGAACGTGTTGAGCGATGCGGAGATCGAGCATCTTCGACGCGATTGTGGGGAGAGGGAGATTCCGCTGATCATCGACAATGCTTACGGGGCTCCGTTTCCGGGCATCGTGTTTCAGGAGATCCGGCCGGTGTGGGATGAGGGCGTCATCCTGACAATGAGCCTGTCGAAACTGGGATTGCCCGGGGTGCGCACGGCGTTTCTCGTGGCCGAGCCGCGGATTGCGCGGGCGGTGGCGGCTATGAATGCGGTCACGGCTCTCTCGAACAACAATCTTGGCCAGGCTTTGGTGCTGCCTCTGCTCGAATCGGGCGAGTTGCTGCGGGTCTGCCGGGAAGTGATCCGGCCCTTTTACGAGGCGAAGAGGGGGCGCGCGTTGGCCTGGCTCGAGGAAGCGCTGGGAGAAGGCTTTCCGTGGCGGGTTCACGAGAGTGAAGGCGCCATGTTTCTGTGGGTGGAGTTCCCGCGACTGCCGGGATCTGCGGCGGAACTTTACCGGGAGTTGAAGCGGGAGGGAGTTCTGGTGGTGCCGGGGCATTATTTCTTTTACGGGCTGGACGAGGAGCATCCTCATGCCGAGCGGTGCGTGCGCTTGACGTTCTCACAGCCAGACGCGGAGGTGCAGCGGGGCCTGGCAGTGTTTGGGCGAACGCTGCGTCGGCTGCACGGGGTTTCTCAGCGGTAAAAAAGAGGGTGGAGTGTCCGGCTTACCGGGCTAGGATAGAGCAGCGATGAAACCGGTAGCGCTAATTGTTTTCCTGCTCGGGTTGGCCGGCGGGACGGTAGTGAGGGCGGCGGACCTGTCAGAAACGGACGACTACCGCTTTTGGAAGGACACCCGGGGCAAATCGGTAAAGGCCAAGATCGTGGGGGTGGAAGATGGCAAGGTGATTCTGACGCCGCCGGTCAAGAACTTGGAAGTGCCGTTGAGTTCCTTGAGCCCGGAGGACCGGGCCTTGGCCGAGGCCTGGGCCAAGCGGGCTTCCGAAGACCGCAACCTGCTGGACAACGCGCGCCTGGATCAGATTTTCAACACACCGGTTCTCAAAGCCTTGCGGGGCAGTCTCCACAAGGTGGTGGACGGGAAGCTGGAACCGTACACCATCGAGCAACCCGCGGAGTTGAAATGGGTCGCGGTTTACTACACGCAGTCGCACGACGATCAGTACGTCACGAGTCTGAGCAAGGCCTACGAGCGGTTGCGGCGCCGGTCGGTCGCTTTCGAAATGGTCATGCTCAGCTTTGACGCCAACGAAGCGGCGATGCTGAAGTACATGGACGACAGGGAAGTTACCTTTCCGGTGATCGATTTGGTGTTGGCAAAAAGGAGAGTCAGCCCGGAGATCCAGCAGGCTTTCAATGGCAAGATCGTGCCGCAGTTGACGATTTTCGACACGGCCGGCCAGGTTTTGGCGACCTCGTACAAGAGCGATGAGGACCGGGTGCAAATTCTGGACACGCTCGATGAACTGGAAAAACTCTTGCGGAGCGCGAGGCGCGGCGGGGGAGGGGATGAGGGAGAGGCGACGGGCGAGACCGGAGGATGAGCCAGAGCGAACTCAGAGAACGCGACCATGACTTGGGGAACCGTATCGGCCATTCTCTTTTCCCTGTTGGGATTGATCCTGATCATGGAGGCCTATTGGCTCGCGGGAGCTTCCCTGTTTCCCGAATGGGTGAGCTGTTGCCGCCGGCGATTCAAGCAACCCTTGCGGACCCTCGCCGCCGGATTGCTCCTGGGTGTGCCGTGGACTGTCGGGGGCGTCGCGCTTTTGAATGCAGCGCATCCCGCGGTCAAAATGCTGGGAATGGTGGTCCTGACCGGTCCCTTGTTCCTGGCTTTTGTCGGGTCGGCGGCGGTGGCCCAGCGGTTGGGGGAAGGATTGCTCGGCGCCGTCGCGCCGGAACGTCAGGGATTGGTGGTCTTCCGCGGAGGGTTGGTGTTGGCGCTGCTATTTCTGCTGCCCTTCATCGGATGGTTGGTGGTGCTGCCGCTGACCTTGGTGACCGGGTTTGGAGCTTCGGTCCTCGGTTTTTTCCAGTGGAGACGGGATGGCCGCGAGGCGCGGGCCCTTGAAGCAGTGGGATCGCAGGCTGTGGCCGAACCTTATTCCGGCGTGGAATCGTGAACCGGGGAAGGCGGCGGTTTCTGCAAACGGGCGCTGGAGTCGCCTCGCTGCTGAGCGCTGGTTGCGGGCGGGGCCAGTGGCTCGAAGCTTTCCGCCTGCCCACCGCGCCGAAGTTGGGGCCTTTCTCTGTTCCGGACGGGGAGACCATCGATGCCGTCTTCCATGCCTTGAGCCGCTGCAGTTTCGGGCCGGGTCCGCTCGACTACAGCCAGGTCCGAGCGCTGGCGCAAGACCCGCGGGAGGCCGCTGAATTGTGGATCGAAGAGCAGATTCAGGCGCGGCAGGACGACCGTTATGCCGATTTTCAATGGCGCAGCCGTTACGAGACCGTGCTGCAGGATCCCGTTGGAGAGTTCTTCGAGTTTCGACCGGAGCACATTCTCGACGACTTGTTAGGAAGCACCTTGGCGCGGGCCATTGCCAGCCGCCGGCAGCTCAACGAGGTCATGGTCCATTTTTGGTCCGATCATTTCAACATCGACTCTTCCAAAGGAGACTGCCGCTGGCTGGTGGGTTGGGATCATCGGGAGGTGGCGCGCAAACACGCTTTGGGAAAGTTCCGGGATCTGGTGGGGTGTTCCGCCTTGAGTCCGGCCATGCTTTGGTATCTGGATGGGCGGGTAAACCACGCCGGAGATCCCAACGAAAAGCCGAACGAGAATTACGCGCGAGAGTTGCTCGAATTGCATACCTTGGGGGTCCACGGCGGCTACAGCCAGCGGGATGTGATGGAAGTGGCCCGGGCCTTATCCGGATGGATCGTGCGCGAGCAGGTCTGGCTGCGACTGGGAGAGCCCGACTTTCGTCCGGAGCGGCATGACGACGGTTCCAAGGAGGTGCTGGGACAGGTGCTGCCCGCCGGAGGGGGGAAGCAGGATTTGGAACGGGTCCTCGATCTTGTGTGTGAGCATCCTTCCACGGCCCGCTACATAGCTTGGAAGCTTTGCCGCTGGTTCATCGCCGACGAACCGCCTCCGGAAGCGACGGAGACGGTGGCCTCCGCATTTTCGCAGAGCGGCGGCGACATTCAGGAAACGCTGCGAGCGCTCTTCCGGACGGAGGCCTTCTGGGCTGAGCGTGGAAACAAGTTCAAACGGCCCTTTCATTTTATTGTATCGGCGTTGCGCGGCTTGGGCGTGAGGGGGAATCCGGCGCCTTCTTTGGTCGATCACTTGCGGCGCATGGGGCACCTGCCCTTTCAATATCCCACACCCGACGGATATCCCGCCGAGGCCGGCCCGTGGATGGAGAGTCTGTTGTGGCGTTGGCGTTTTGCCTATGCGCTGGCCAACGGGGAGGTCAAAGGCGCCGAGTTCGACTTGGCGCAGCTCGCGGAGTATGCGGGCGGTAAGGAGAAGCTCACAGCCAGCCTCTTGGGCCGCAGGCCGGGCGGGGACGAGGCGGCGGTCTTGCGCGAACTCGATTTTCGGCCGGAGGCGGTTTTGGCGTCGCCGGCTTATCAATGGTTTTGAGCACGGACAGGATGATGCGAGACGTTGTCGACCACGGTTCCCTGGGAGTCTATCTTACCGGCGAGGAGAGCGACGGGCGGACGCTGGTGGTGGTGTTTTTGCGAGGGGGCGCGGACGCCTTGAGTTTGGTGGTTCCGGTCTTCGAAGACGCTTACTACCGGGCCCGGCCGCGCCTGGGAATTCGAGCGAAGGGCGCCATCGCCTTGGACGAACGCTTTTCCATTCCCCGGCGGATGGCGCCTCTGGAACCGCTGTTCCGAGAGGGAGAGTTGGCGGTTGTGCATGCGGCCGGATCTGAGGAAGATTCGCGGTCCCATTTTGAAGCGCAGGATTTCATGGAACATGGGGGATTGGAGGCGGGCGGTTGGCTGGGGCGGTTTCTTCGGTTCCATGAGGGCAGGAGCGGAAGTCCGCTGTCGGCGGTGGCTTTCGGGACGACCGCTCCGGAAAGTCTGCGGGGGGCTCCGGCCACGACGGTGATCGAGTCGTTGGCTGAGTTCGCCGTGCCGGAAGGCATGCAGTCGCTGCTGGAAGGGTTAGGGAAACTGTATGGGCTCGATCCCGTGGTCCTGGGTCCGCGCGGGGAGCAGACGATGCGCGCATTGCGTTCTCTGGCGACCCTAGCGGAGAACCGGAACGCGCCCCCAAGGAATGGTGTTGTCTACGGCGACGATGCTTTCAGCCGTTCGCTGGCGCAGGCGGCGCGGCTGATCCGGTCCGGCTTGGGGGTCGAGGCCATCACGGTGGATTTGCACGGCTGGGATTCGCATCTCACTCAGGAGACGCTGATCGAACCGCTCATGGAACATCTGGCTTCGGGGCTGGCCGCATTCCGGCGGGATCTCGGCGAGCGGATTGCCACGACTTCAGTGGTGGTGATGTCGGAATTCGGCCGGCGCTTGCGGGAGAATTCCGCATTCGGGACGGACCACGGGCGCGCCGGCGTGATGTTTGTGCTGGGGGGAGGGACGCCGGGAGGCGGGAATGTCATTGTGGATTGGCCAGGTCTCGAGGACGATCAATTGGAGGGGCCCGGCGACCTGCGGGTAACTACGAACTACCGGGACGTGTTATGGTCTGTGCTAGGACGGCACCGGAAGTGCGATCCGGAGCGGGTTTTTCCCGGGCACACCTTGCGACCGGCGGCGGTCTAACCCACTCGCCACTCGGCCGTTGCTTATCCCAATTGCCGGAAGGTCGCATAGGTATAGGCTCGGCTGTCCGCCATGCAGCGGTGGATCCACCGGAAAAGTTCGGCGATTTCCGGAACGCGCTCGCGCAGTTCAACGAGCCCGCCCGAATCCGGGCCGGGTCCCGGCGGCGGC